>JAGWMX010000032.1 GCA_028871525.1 Gammaproteobacteria bacterium | reverse complement strand
CACCGCGTCCATCGCCGCGCCGGTGGTGGAGCCGGAGAATTGCGGGAACGCCGGCAGCAGCAGCAGGCGGCGCACCGCGCTCAGCTGCAGCCCGGCCAGCGCCGGGCCGATGTCGGGGGCGCCGTAGGTCATCGCCAGTGCGACCGGGATCTCGCCGCCGCGGCGGCGGCTCAACTCCGCCTGCAGGCCCTGCGCCTGGCGCCTGGAGATGGCCCGCAGCGGCGAGCCGTCGTCGCGCCAGATGCTGGCGTAGGCGTGCGCCAGCCGTCGCGGCCGCAGCGGCAGCACCAGGCCGTACAGGATCGGCAGCCACACTGCGCGCGGCAGTTCCACCACCCGCGGGTCGCCGAGAAATTCGGCCAGATAACGCCGGATTGCCGCCGGCGTCGGCGCCGCCGGCGTGCCGAGGTTGAGCAGCAGCACCCCGGTGCGGGCGCTTTGCCGGTGCGCCCGTTCAGCCGCCACGGGTAAGCCGGGCACGGCTCGCGGCTACGGCGAAGGCTCGGCTGCGGACAGCACGCTGTGCCAGCGGGCGTAGCCGAAGTACAGCGTCAGCCCGCAGGCCAGCCAGATGGCGAAAGCGATCCAGGTCATGGCCTGCAGCTGCGTCATCAACCCAAAACAGGCCAAAACCCCCAATGCCGGGATCAGCGGACTCCATGGGGTTCTGAAACCGCGCGGCAGGTCCGGGTGCCGGTGGCGTAGCACGATGACCCCGGCGCAGACCACGACGAACGCGCCGAGGGTGCCGATATTGGTCAGCTCGGCCAGCCGGTTGATCGGCACGAAGCCGGCGAGCAGTAAAATGGTGGCGCCGACCAGTGTGATGCAGCGTACCGGGCTCTTGCTGCGCGGGTTGACGACGGCCAGGAAGCGTGGCAGCAGGCCGTCGCGCGAGATCGCGAACAGGATGCGGGTGATGGCGTAGTACAGCACCAGCATCACCGTGGTCAGGCCGGCGATGGCGCCGATCGAGATCAATCCGGCGGCCCAGTTCTCGCCGACGTCGAGCAGCGCCTTGGCCACCGGCGAGCCGACGTTGAGGCTCTGGTACGGCACGATGCCGGTCAGCAGCGCCGAGACCACGATGTAAAGAATGGTGCAGATCGCCAGCGAGCCGATGATGCCGATCGGCAGGTCGCGCTGTGGCTTGCGCGTTTCCTCGGCGGCGGTGGATACCGCGTCGAAGCCGATGTAGGCGAAGAAGATCAGCGCCGCGCCCTGGAAGATGCCGATCACGCCGAAGTGTGTGGTGCCGGCGGGAGCGGTTTGCGCCGGCGGGATGAACGGGTGCCACAGCGCCGGATTCAGATGTTTCAGCGCCACCGCGATGAAGATCGCGATCGCGATCAGTTTGATCGTCACCACCACCGCGTTGAAGCGCGCGCTGACCTTGGCGCCGTTGGCCAGCAGCAGCCCGAGGGCGACGATGATCAGCGTTGCCGGCAGATCGATCAGCCCCGGCGCCTGCGGATCGAACGGGCCGTGCAGCAGCTGCGGCGGGATCGCCAAACCCACCGAGGCCAGGCCGTCGTGCACGTAGCCGGACCAGCCCACGGCGACCGTCGAGATGGCGACGATGTATTCCAGGATCAGCATCCAGCCGATGATCCAGGCCGGCAGCTCGCCGAGCGCTGCATAACCGTAGCCGTAGGCGCTGCCGGCGCCGCCGACGGTGCTGGCCAGCTCGGCGTAGGACAGCGCGGCGAAGGCGCAGGCGGAACCGGACAGCACGAACGACAGCACGATCGCCGGCCCGGCCTCGGTGGCCGCCGAGATGCCGGTCAGCACGAAGATGCCGGCGCCGATGATGGCGCCGATGCCCATCACCGTCAGGTCGAACGCGGTCAGCGAACGGTGCAGGCCGGTGTCGGCAGACAGATTGGTCTCGATCGGTTTGGTGCGGAACAGCGGTGGTGAGCGGCGCATGAGTCTCCCTGATTGCATTGGCAGGCGGCGCCGCGGCCAGCGGCCGCGGCGTGCCCCGATGGCCGAAGCTTATGGGCTGGCGGCGCCGGCGTCATCCCCGGCGCTGCCGGCTGCCGCCGCCGTGTCGCGGCGCGGTGTGCGGGTCAACCTTCGAGCACCGCGGTGACGCCGAGGCCGCCGGCGGCACAGATCGAGATCAGGCAGCGTCCGCCGCGACCGCTGCGGCGGCGGTGTTCGGCCAGCAGCTTGGCGGCACCGGCGACAATGCGCCCGCCGGTGGCGGCGAACGGGTGTCCCAGCGCCAGGCTGCCACCCTTGACGTTCAGCCTGGCCGGGTCGATCGCGCCGAGCGGCTGCGACAGGTCCAGCTTGTCCTTGCAGAACGCCCGGTCCTGCCAGGCTTTCAGCGTGCACAGCAACTGCGCGGC
Organism: Gammaproteobacteria bacterium; assembly: GCA_028871525.1. Classification (GTDB taxonomy): domain Bacteria; phylum Pseudomonadota; class Gammaproteobacteria; order Nevskiales; family Nevskiaceae; genus SCRT01. The sequence continues at coordinate 24,139 of JAGWMX010000032.1, read as the reverse complement.
GAAGGCCTCGTGGATCTCGTAGTAGTCGAAATCCTGCAGCTTGAGGCCGACCCGTGCCAGCAGCCGCGGTACCGCATAGGCGGGCGCCATCAGCAGGCCTTCTTTTTTGATCACGTAATCGACCGCTGCGGTTTCGTAGGCGACCAGCCAGGCCTGCGGCGTCAGCCGGTGTGCCGCGGCCCATTTCTCCGCGGCCAGCAGCACTGCCGAGGCGCCGTCGGTCAGCGGCGTCGAATTGCCCGCGGTCAGCGTGCCGGCCTGCCGATCGAACGCCGGCTTGAGCGCCGCGAGTTTCTCCAGTGTGGAGTCCGGCCGCAGGATGTTGTCGCGCTCGATACCGCGGCAGGCCACCAGCAAATCGTCGTAAAAACCCTCTTCATAGGCTTGGGCGGCTTTCTGGTGCGAAGCCAGCGCCACGCGATCCTGCTCTTCGCGGCCGATGTTCCAGGTCTTGGCCATTTGTTCGCAGTGCTGGCCCATCGACAGCTTGGTGCGCGGCTCGACCACCGCCGGAATCGACGGCAGCAAATGCCGGGGGCGGAACCTGGCGAAAGCCTTGAGCCGGGCGCCGGCGGTTTTGGCGCGGTTGGCCTCCAGCAGGATCTTGCGCAGGCCCTCGGCGACGCCGATCGGCGCGTCCGAGGCGCTGTCGACGCCGCCGGCGACGCCGCATTCGATCTGGCCGAGCGCGATCTTGCTGCCGACCAGGATCGCCGCCTCCAGGCCGGTGCCGCAGGCCTGCTGCACGTCGTAAGCGGGGGTTTCCGCCGCCAGACCCGAGGACAGCAGGCATTCGCGCGTCAGGTTGTAGTCGCGCGAGTGTTTCAGCACCGCGCCGGCGGCGCCTTCGCCGAGACGTTCGCCGTGCAACTGGTACTTGTCCACCAGCCCCTTGAAGGCGACGGTCAGCAGATCCTGATTGCTGGCCGTGGCGTAGGCGGTGTTCTGACGGCAGAACGGGATTCTGACGCCGCCGATGACGGCGGCCGGACGACCCAGGGGTTTCATTGCGGCGAACTCCCGCCATCGGTGCTGTGGGTTCGGCCGCCAGTTTAGCGCCAGATGCGGCACCCCCCTTGAAAGCGCCGCCGCCGCCCCTACAATTAGCAGCCTCCGAGGGAGAGTGCTAACAGGTTGGGACTGGGTATGAGGCTAAGGCGCGGTTGCTGAGGCGGTTCGCCAGGCGTTGTGGCCAGTGCCGTACGCGGTGCCGGTCTCTCGGACAAATCGGATTCGAAATCAACAGGATCAGGAGTTTAGCCTATGAAGCTGCGTCCTTTGCACGACCGCGTGGTCGTCAAGCGTCTTGAAGAAGAGAAGAAATCCGCCGGTGGCATTCTGATTCCCGATACCGCCGCCGAAAAGCCCCTGAAAGCCGAAGTGGTCGCCGTGGGCCCCGGCAAGCGCACCGACGACGGCAAGGTGCATGCGCCCGACGTCAAGAAAGGCGACACCGTGCTGATCGGCAAGTATTCCGGCACCGAGGTCAAGGTCGATGGCGAAGACCTCGTCGTGCTGCGCGAGGACGACATCCTCGCGGTGCTCAACTAATCCGCTTCAAACCGCCCACAACGAGGTAAGTCGATATGGCAGCTAAAGAAGTCAGGTTCGCCGACGACGCCCGTGCGCGCATGGCGCACGGCGTCAACGTGCTGGCGAACGCCGTCAAAGTCACCCTCGGCCCGAAAGGCCGCAACGTCGTGCTGGACAAGTCCTTCGGCGCGCCGACCGTCACCAAGGACGGCGTTTCCGTCGCCAAGGAAATCGAGCTGAAGGACAAGTTCGAGAACATGGGCGCACAGTTGGTCAAGGAAGTCGCTTCCAAGACCTCGGACGCCGCCGGTGACGGCACCACCACCGCCACCGTGCTGGCGCAGGCGATCCTCAACGAAGGTCTGAAATCGGTCGCCGCCGGCATCGACCCGATGGATATCAAGCGTGGTATCGACAAGGCGACCGAAGCCGTCGTCGACGCGCTGAAGAAGCTGTCCACGCCGTGCAAGGATCGCAAGGCCATCGCCCAGGTCGGCACCGTGTCGGCCAACGCCGACGAGCCGATCGGCGAGATCATCGCCAGCGCGATGGACAAGGTCGGCAAGGAAGGCGTCATCACCGTCGAGGACGGCTCCGGCCTGGAAAACGAGCTGGAAGTGGTCGAGGGCATGCAGTTCGACCGCGGCTACCTGTCGCCGTATTTCATCAACAACGCGCAGAATCAGTCCTGCGAACTCGAGAACCCGCTGATCCTGATCAACGAGAAGAAAGTCGGCAACATTCGCGAGCTGCTGCCGGTGCTCGAAGCGGTGGCCAAGTCCGGGCGTCCGCTGCTGGTGATCGCCGAGGACGTGGAAGGCGAGGCGCTGGCCACGTTGGTGGTCAACAACCTGCGCGGCATCCTCAAGGTGGCTGCGGTCAAGGCGCCGGGCTTCGGCGACCGCCGCAAGGAGATGCTCAAGGACATCGCCATTCTGACCGGCGGCCAGGTCATCGCCGAGGAGCTGGGCCTGCAGCTGGAGAAAGTGTCGATCAACGATCTCGGCTCGGCCAAGAAAGTCCAGATCACCAAGGAAAACACCACCCTGATCGATGGCGCCGGCAAGAAAACCGATATCGAGGCACGCGTCAACGAGATCCGCAAGCAGCGTGACGACGCCACCTCCGATTACGACCGCGAGAAGCTCGACGAGCGCATCGCCAAGCTGGCCGGCGGCGTGGCGGTGATCAAGGTCGGCGCCGCCACCGAGATCGAGATGAAGGAGAAAAAAGCTCGCGTCGAAGACGCGCTGCACGCCACCCGCGCGGCGGTCGAGGAGGGCATCGTCGCCGGTGGCGGCGTGGCCTTCATCCGCACAGCCAAGTCGCTGGAGAGCCTCAAGGTCGCCAACGACGATCAGCAGGTCGGCGTCAAGATCCTGCAACGTGCGCTGCAGGAGCCGCTGCGGCAGATCGTGCGCAACACCGGCGACGAGCCGTCGGTGGTGCTCAACAAGGTCGCGGAAGGCAAGGGCGCGTTTGGCTACAACGCCGCCAACGGCAGCTACGGCGACATGCTGGAGATGGGGATTCTCGACCCGGCCAAGGTCACTCGCCTGGCGCTGCAGAACGCGGCGTCGGTCGCCGGCCTGTTGCTGACCACCGAGGCGATGGTGGCCGAGCTGCCGAAGAAGGAGACGCCTCCGGCCGGCGCCGGCGCCGGCGGCATGGGCGACATGGGCGACTTCTAAGCCCTCGCCACTGCTCGCGGCAACCGCAAGCCCCCGCCAGTCGGGGGCTTGTTTTTTCAGGTCGGCGCAGCCGAAAACACCGGGCGGCGCCGCGCATCCGTGCCGCCGGATGGCGCAAGCCTCGCGTTATCCGTGCGGCGTCGTCTAAGCTATCGCGCTGGCTGATAGTCGCCGGCTTGCCCAAGCTCCCACGATGCCCACGTTGTTACCCGACTACGATCCGCGCGCAGTCGAGCGCGAAGCCCAGGCGTTCTGGCAGCGGCAGCAGTGTTTCCGCGCCGTCGAGGATGCGGCGCGGCCGAAGTTCTACTGCCTGTCGATGTTCCCGTATCCCAGCGGGTGGCTGCACGTCGGGCACGCGCGCAACTACACCATCGCCGACGTCGTCGCCCGTTACCAGCGCATGCGCGGCAAAAACGTGCTGCAGCCGATGGGCTGGGACGCCTTCGGCCTGCCGGCGGAGAACGCCGCGATCGAAAAGGGCATCGCGCCGGCGCGCTGGACCGACGACAACATCGCCTCGATGCGCGGCCAGTTGCAGGCGCTGGGCTTTGCCATCGACTGGTCGCGCGAACTGGCCACCTGCCGGCCCGAATACTACCGCTGGAACCAGTGGCTATTCCTGCGCCTGCGCGAGAAAGGTCTGGCGTACCGGGCCACCGGCGTCGTCAACTGGGATCCGGTGGACCATACGGTGCTGGCCAACGAACAGGTGATCGACGGCCGCGGCTGGCGCACCGGCGCGCTGGTCGAAAAGCGCGAGATTGCGATGGTTTACCTGCGCATCACCGCCTACGCCGACGAACTGCTGCGCGACTTGGAGCGGCTCGACGGCTGGCCGCAGCCGGTGCGCACGATGCAGGCCAACTGGATCGGCAAGAGTGATGGCGTGGAGATCGCCTTCCCGATCGAGGGCGGCGAGCCGATTCGGGTGTTCACCACGCGCGCCGACACGCTGTTCGGCGCCACCTTCCTGGTGCTGGCGGCCGAGCATCCGCTGGCGCTGGCCGCCGCGCGCGGCAACCCGCAGCTCGCCGGCTTTATCGAGGAATGCCGCCGCGGCGGCGTAGCCGAGGCCGAATTGGCGACGCTGGAAAAGCGCGGCCTGGACACCGGCCTGCGCGCGCGCCATCCGCTGACCGGCGAGCTGCTGCCGGTGTGGGTGGCCAACTACGTGCTGATGGGTTACGGCGAAGGCGCGGTGATGGCGGTGCCCGGCCACGACCAGCGCGATTTCGAGTTCGCGGGCCGTTACGCCCTGCCGCTGCGCCAGGTCTGTCTGCCCGACGCCGCCAATGCCGGCGCGGATTACGATCCGCAGCGCTGGCACGACTGGTACGCGAGCAAGGCGCACGGCGGCCTGATCGCGTCCGGCCTTTACGACGGACTCGGTTTTGCCGCGGCGGTGGACGCGATCGCCGCCGGGCTGGAGCGCGAGGGACTGGGTCGCAAGCGCACCGCCTGGCGGCTGCGCGACTGGGGCATCTCGCGCCAGCGCTACTGGGGCTGCCCGATCCCGCTGGTGCACTGCGAAACCTGTGGCGAGGTGCCGGTTCCAGACGACCAGTTGCCGGTGGTGTTGCCCACCGGCCTGGTCCCCGACGGCCGCGGCAACCCGCTGGCGCGCTGCGAGGCTTTCGTTCGCACGCGCTGTCCGCAGTGCGGAGCCCCGGCGCGGCGCGAGACCGACACCATGGACACCTTCGTCGATTCGTCCTGGTATTTCCTGCGCTACTGCGCGCACGACAACCCGGCAGCGCCGGTGGACGCGCGCGCCGGTTACTGGATGCCGGTGGATCAGTACATCGGCGGCGTCGAACACGCGATTCTGCACCTGCTCTACTCGCGTTTCTGGACCAAGGCGATGCGGGATCTGGGACTGATCGGCGTCGACGAGCCGTTCGCACAATTGCTGACGCAGGGCATGGTGGTGGCCGATACCTATTACCGCGAAGCGGCCGCCGGCCGCCGGCAATGGATCAGCCCGGCCGAGGTGGTGCTGGAGCGCGACGACAAAGGCCGGGTCCTGGCGGCGCGCCACCGCCAGGACGGGCAGCCGGTGGCGCTCGGCGGCGTCGAGAAGATGTCCAAATCCAGGAACAACGGCGTGGATCCCGGCGCGCTGGTGGAGCGCCATGGCGCCGACACGGTACGACTGTTCGCGATGTTCGCGGCGCCGCCCGAGGCTTCACTGGAATGGCAGGAGACCGGCGTCGAAGGGGCCGCGCGTTTCCTCCGGCGGCTGTGGAAGCTGGTGCAGGTTCATCTGCAGCGCGGGCCGGCTCCTGCGCCGGTGGTTGCGGAGCTGACGCCGGCGCAGAAGGCGCTGCGGCGCGCAGTGCACCGCACCATCGAAAAGGTCTCCGACGACATCGGCCGGCGCCATCACTTCAACACCGCGATCGCGGCAGTCATGGAATTGTGCAACGACCTGGCGCGCCACGATGACGGCAGCCCGCAGGGCCGGGCGGTGATGCAGGAAGCGCTGGATGCGGTGGTGCGGCTGCTGGCGCCGATCATTCCGCACGTCTGCCACGCGCTGTGGCTGGCGCTGGGTCACGAGCGGCCGGTGATCGACGCCGTCTGGCCGCAGGCCGATCCGTCGGCGCTGACCGCCGACACCGTGACGCTGGTGGTGCAGGTCAACGGCAAGCTGCGCGGCCGCATCGAGGTGGCCACCGATGCCGACGAAGAATCGGTGATCGCCACGGCGCTGGCCGATGCCGGCGTGCGCCGCCATATCGACGGCGCCGCGCTGAAAAAGCGTATTGTTGTGCCCGGTCGTTTGGTCAACCTGGTGATTTGAGTATGCCCCGCGCGACGTCTGCGGTACTTGCGCTGCTGGCCGGCACATTGCTGGCCGGCTGCGGCTGGCACCCGGCGGGCGAGCGGCCGCTGCCGCCGGCGCTGCGGGTGGTCTACATCGATTTCAGCAACGCTTACGACGTGACCGAGCCACCGGTGGAGCTGGCGCTGGCGCAGCGCCTGGTCAGCCGCGGCGCCAGGGTTGTCGCCGATCCGCAGCCCGGCGCCACGGTACTCAAACTCAACAACCTGCAGGAACGTCGCGATGTGCTGGCGATCGGTCAGGACGGCACCGCAGTGGAGTACCGCCTGACCACCCAGGTCAGCTATGAGTTGCGCGATGGCCGGAGCGTTTTGATCCCCGAACAGACCCAGTCGGTTTCCAGCGAATACAGCTTCAACGCCAATCAGATCCTGGCCAAGGAGGCCGAGGCGAAGCAGTTGCGCGACTTTATTCAGGGCGAGCTGGCCGACCTGTTGTTGTTGCGCCTGGAAACCCAGCTCAACCGGCCGGCTGCAGTTGCTGCGCCAGCAACCGCAGCGGGTGCATCACCGGCGTCGTGAGCCCGGCGCGCGACAATCCCGCGGCCAGATGCAGGCTGCAGCCGATATTCGAACTCAGAATCAGGTCCGGTGAACGTTGCCGCACGGCGGCCAGCTTGCCGGCCAGCAGCCGGTCGGCTGCAGCAGCGTCGGTGACGATCTGCAGTCCGGCGGCGCCGCAACAGCGCTGCGCCGGCTGCAGCGGCTCCAGCGTGATTTCCGGCACTGCGCACAGCAGCCGCTCCATCGCGCGATCCTCGCCGACGACGTTGCGCAGCGTGCACGGCAGGTGCACGGCGGCGCGCAGCGGCAGCGGCTTGAAATGCAGGCGCTCGACGCGGCGCTGCAGCAGCCAGCCGACATCGTGTACCCGCGCGGCGAAGGACGCGCCGCCTTCCGGCACCAGCCAGGCATAGTCGCGCAGACTCGCGGCACAGCCGGACGTGATCGCCGCCACCATCCCCGTACCGCCGAAGGTGGCTAGATTCCTCCGCGCCAGCCGGCGCGCCCGTTCCAGATCCCCGGCGTGCTGCAACAGCGCGCCGCAGCAATCTTGTGCGGCCGGCGCGCCGACGCGGTAGCCGGCAACGGTCAGCAGCCGCGCCGCGTCTTCCAGTACTTCGCGCTCGGCCAGCTCGGTGACGCAGCCGCAGAACAGCAGCACGTCCGATTCGGCGGCGACCGGCGGCAGCAGCGGGGCAGTGGCGGCGAGCACCGGTGGCAGCAGCGCGCCGGCGCGCGCCAGCCGCCGGCCGAAAACGCCGTGCCGCGCCAGTCCCACCAACCCGAGCCGGCGCGAAACCCGCAGCAGCAGGCTCAGTGCACGCCGGCGCGGCCGGCTGCGCAGCAGCGCACTGGCCAGCCGCGCCGCGCGCACCCGCGCCGGCCGCTGCACGGCCAGCAGCGCCCGGCCGCGATCCATCAGCTCGCCGAAGCGGACCTGTGCCGGGCACACCGCTTCGCAGGCGCGACACGACAGGCAGCCGTCGAGGTGCTGCTGCAGCCGCGGCGTCGGCGCGAGCTCGCCGCGCGCCAGCGCTTCCGTCAGCGCGATGCGGCCGCGCGGGCCGTCGCCTTCCTGGCGCGACTGCAGATAAGTCGGGCAGTGCGGCAGACATAGGCCGCAGCGCACGCAGCGGTCGGTCAGCACCTGCAGTGCGTGGTTCGACGTCGAGTTCATCGCCGCCGAGTATGCTGGCTGGACGGCCGCCCCGTGCGGTCGCCTATACTTGCAGCCGGCGCCGAGGCGTCGTTCCATTTGCCTCTCCCGATCGAAAATGACGCTTGCCAGAAGCGCCCTGATCGCTTTGTTCTTTTCGCCGGGCCTGGCAGCGGCGGTTTTTCCAACGAGCTGATCGGTACTTTGAATGTCGATTATCTGTGGACGATCTCGCCCACCGCCAGCTTCGAGCAGACACTGCCCGTCGAAGACGGCCAGAGCAATACTTTCGTCAATCCGGTCAGCGAGCTGAAATTGACGGTGATCGGCAATCTGTTCGTCACCCTCGACTATAAAATCCGCTATAACTCGACGGCGCTGGACAGCACGTTGCACACCGATACCATCACCTCGATCAACTTCGGTTACAGTTTCGGCAAGCAGAAGACTTCTTGAGTTAGACTCCTTGAGTTATTGAAGCGGCCAGCGAATGTTTGAACACCGCGCAGTATTTGCCGCCAGCGCGGTATGTGAATCGCACAGCCCAATGGCCGCTTCAATAACCCAGAGCACGGTTTTTGCTATCGATCCGGTAACATCGGCACGTCATCGACCGCGGCGCCATCGGCTGGAACAGAGCGTTGTTCAAACATCATGTTGCCGGATCAATATTACGCCCGCCAGGTGTTTTTCTGCTGCAACCGCCGCGACGGCGGCCGGGAATGCTGCGCCGCCAAGGGCGCCGAGCGGCTGCGCGCATATTGCAAGGATCGGGTGCGCGCGCTCGGTCTGGCCGGGCCGGGCAAGGTGCGCATCAACCTGGCCGGCTGCATGGATCGCTGCGAGTCGGGACCGACCGTTGTCGTCTACCCCGACGCGGTCTGGTATCGCATCCGCGACGAGCGCGACGTCGACGAGCTGATCGAGCGCCACCTGCTGGGCGGACGGCCGGTCGAGCGGCTGCAGATCTAGCTGTCGGCGGAGAGCGCCAGGCCGACGCCGCCGTGGCTGCGGAAAGTCCAGGTCAGTACGTCGTAATAGCTGCGCACGTTGGTAACGTAGAGTTCCGCCTCGCGGCCGCGGGCGTAGCCCAAGCGCAGATGGCGGTACACCTGCTGCCGGGTCAGCAACGGCAGCACCTGCTTGACGTCGGCCCAACGGTCGGGATTGCCGCCGCGGCTGCGCACCAGGGACTGCGCGTCCTGCAGGTGGCCGAACCCCATGTTGTAAGCCGCCAGCGCCAGCCAGGTGCGGTCCGGCTGCGGTACCGTGGCCAGTGTCTGCAGCAGCGAGGTGAAATAGCGCCCGGCGCCGTCGATGCTCTGCGTCGGATTGGTGCGGTCGGCCACGTCCAGCAGGCTGGCGGTGTCGGTGGTCAGCATCATCAGCCCGCGCACGCCGGTGGGGCTGACCGCCCCAGGATCCCAGTGCGATTCCTGGTAGCCGATCGCCGCCAGCAGGCGCCAGTCCACGCCGTATTTCCGACCCGCCTGCTCGAACTGCTCGCGGTAGCGCGGCAGCCGGGTCTGGATGTCGTGGGCCAGCCGGGTGACGCCGAGGTAGTCCAGGTTGTCTTCAAGGTAGGTCTCGCGCAGGCGTCGCATTTCCTGTGCGCTGACCGAGTTCAGGTAATCGGTCACCGCATGCAGCAGGCTGCTGTCCGGGCCATCGCGCAGCGCCCAGCCGATGCGCTCCGGCGCCGCGATGGCGAACGCCGAATCGAGCTGCGGGTAGTAGCGCTGGTTGATCGCCAGCAGATCGCTGGTGATGACCGTGTAATCGATTTCGCCGTGGGCGACCTGGTAGAGCAGATCCTCCCGACTGAGGTCGTCGGTGGTGCGGAAGCGCAGTTGCGGATACTTCGCCGCCAGCTCCCGCAGGCGGGCGGCCGCCTCGCTGCCGGCCACCACCACCAGCGTGCCTTGCAGATCGCCGAGGCTGGCGGGCGCCGGTGCGCCGCGCCGGAACGCCAGCTCCTGTATGACCTCCAGGAAAGGCGGCGCAAAACGTACGCCGGGCTGCGGCCGGCTGAGCACGTTCAGCCCGGCGGCGCCGAGTTGAGCGCGCCCTTCGCGCACCGCATCGACGGCTGCGGCGGCGTTGCGAACGAAGCGGTAATCGAGCCTCACCTTGAGTTTGCGGGCCAATCCCGCCAGCAGGTCGCACTCGTAGCCGGCCTCGCCGAACGGCCCGCGATAGCAGACGGTCGGGCTGTTGATCGCCGCCACCTTCAGTACGCCGGCGCGCTGTACCCGTTGCAGCAGGCTCGGCCGTGGCGAGCAGGTCGATAGCGCGATGGCGCTGGTCGGCAGAACCAGCCACAGCGCCGAACGCCGCAGGCGGCTGATCTTGACGGCAGCGACGCGAGCTGGGTCCATTCGTCCTTGGGCTGGCTTTAGTGCGGCTGACTGCATCATAGCCGCAGTGCGGCGGGCAACCTCAGCTGCAGTGCCCACCCGGCCGGGCCTGCTAGAATTCCACCGAGCGGAGGGGTACCGAAGCGGTCATAACGGCGCCGACTCGAAATCGGATGGGGGACGCAAGTCTCCACGTGGGTTCGAATCCCACCCCCTCCGCCACTTCAGAACAGAACTGCGAACGCCGGGCGTAGCCGGCTTTAAGCCGGCCGCAGCGGTCAGCGTCTGAAGCAGATTGCGTTTCGAGCCGATGATGCGGACCTCGCAGTCCGCGACCTCGACGCGCTGCGCGAGCGCGCGGAGATGGTCGCGGCGATAGCTGCCGCCGTCGATCCTGATCCGCTCCCGTGCCGTCCGAGCGAACCTCTGGACCATTTGCGGCGTGACGGCTTGTTGCGTTGACGACTCCAGCATCGCAGCGGCGCGCGCGGCGTCGGCCTGAGCCCCGTCGCGGATCACCTTGAGGCTCGCGATACGCTCCTTCAGCGCCGGGTCGTCGAGACCCGCGACACCAGCCTCGATGGCGTCATAGAGCCGCTTGAGGCGCAGATCGGTCTCGGCAGCCCGCTTGTTCAGCTCGGCGATGTGCTCGCGGCGGCGCTCGGCGCGCTCCTCCCGGCGGTCGAGGACGGATGCGAGAATCTCCTCGAGCCGCTCCGGCTGGAGCAGCCGTTCGGCAATATGCTCGGCAACGAGTCTGTCGAGCTTGTCCATTGGGATTGACCGGCCCTTGCAGCCGGTCTCGCCCTGCCGTGCCTTGATCGAGCAAGTGTAATAGCGATACCGCCCTCCCTTTCCGGTCCTGAGCGTCATGGCGCCGCCGCAGTCGGCGCAAAAGCAGATGCCGGTAAGGAGGGTTGGGCCGCTGACCACGCGCGCCGGCGTGACCTTGGGGTTGCGAGCGCGCAATCGCGCCTGCACGGCGTCGAAGGTGGGCTGATCGATCAGCGGCGGCACCTCGACCGTGACGATCTCGCTGAGCGGCTTGAGCATCTTGTTCTTGGCGCGCTTGTTGAACTCGTGCCGGCCGACATAGGTCGGCCGCGTCAGGATGCGATGAACCTGGCCGATGCCCCAGCGTCCGCCGTCGCGGGTGAAGATGCGGCGTTCGTTGAGATAGGCCGCGATGTTCTTGACGCCCATCGGGCCGGATGTGCCGTCGCCTTCGAGGGCGAGGCGGTAGATCAGCCGAATCGTTTCCGCGTGCAGCGGATCGATTTCCAGCTTCTTCTTGACCTTCGCGCCGCGCTGCTCAGCGGCGACGACGCGATAGCCGATCGGCGGCAGCGAGCCGTTCCAGAAGCCTTGCCGCGCGTTCTCCTTCAAGGCACGAAGAACGTGCTTGGCATTCTCCTTCGACTGATATTCGTCGAACAGCGCCATGATCTGCCGCATCATGACGTGCATCGGATCGTCACCCATCTCCTGCGTGATCGAGACGAGCCTGACGCCATTTTTCGCCAGCTTGCGGACGTAGAACTCAAGCTCGAAGTGATCGCGGAAGAAGCGCGAGAAGCTGTGAACGATCACAATATCGAATGGCGCGGGTTTGCTCGTCCCAGCTTCGATCATGCGCTGGAACTCTGGCCGGCGGTCATTCGTGGCGGAAGCGCCCGGCTCCGCATAGGTCTCGACGAGCTGGTAGCCGCGCGAGGCACAATACGCCTCGCCCTGACGCTTCTGGTCGGGAATCGAGACATCGTGCTCGGCCTGCCGCGCCGTGGAGACGCGCAGATACAAGGCGGCGCGCAACGGCACGGTCATCGCGATTGTCCTCTCAGATCATCGGCACGGCCCGAACAGCTCATCGAAGAGATCGCCGAACCATGCCTCGAACACGTCGAGCTCGGCGTCGGTGATCGGGACAGGATCGGGCCAATCGTCGGTGACCGTCCAAGTATCAAGATCGTGCTTGGGCGGGCGCCCGATGCGTGGCCAGGGCTCCGGCTCGATGTACAGATCGTCGGGCAGAATGCCCAAGCTGGCGCGTGGTCGGGACATTGCGCCATGATCGCGCGGAGCCTCCGGGACCGGAACGGCCGATTCCTACGCCAGAGCATCCTTCCCTTCCCGACGACAAAGATCACGCTGCGGTGCCGAGCGGGGTCGCGCGTTCGATCCGCTCACGCTCTTGCGGACTGTTCATCGCCTCCCATAGATCGCTGCGTCGCTGGACGTTGAGCCAAAAGTCGGGGCTATTGCCGAACACGCGCGCGAGGATGAGCGCGGTCGCCGCCGTCACAGTGCGGCGGTTGTTGCACAGCTCGTTGACATGCTTGCGCTGCACGCCCATCGCCTCCGCCAGCGCGCCCTGCGTTAGCCCCATCGGCTGCATAAACTCTTCCACCAGGATTTCGCCGACCGTGGCCGGCTTGCGCTTCGTCGTCAGCATGGTTCGCCTCATCTGTAGCTATGGTCGTCGAGATAGACGCCTTCTGCCTCGCCGCGACTGCCGTCCCAGCGGAAGACCAGCCGCCACTGACTGTTGACGCGGATCGAGTGGAACCCCGCCAGATTCCCGCGCAGCTTCTCGAAGTGATTGCTGGGCGGTACACGCAAGTCCTGATCGGTCATCGCGTCATCGATCATCTGGAGCTTGCGAAAGAGCCGGCTCTCGAGATCGGACGGGAGGTGCCGCGATCGCGTGTCCTCGACGAAGAAGGCGCGCAGCCACTCGCCCCGAAAGCTCACGATCATGGGGCCGCTCCGTTCGTGTTCCTATGTACCACTCAGCGGTACTAAATGCAATGTCGAAGCCTCCTTTGGGGTGGATGGCGCTCGGAGCGTTGATATCATTGAGCTTTCAGCCAGAAGCGCCAGCAGAGGGTATCCGGCGGGAGTCTAAAAATCTCAGTCTCTTCAGAGACATCCGACCAACGGCCAGCCAGCCTTTTCCCTTGCCGTCCCAAATCCGAGCACTTCACCGCGACCTCATGCCGACCGGCGGCGCCAACTACGCGTGCCCTGCGGCGTTCCCCATGTTACTTTTGCGAACGAACGGTTGAGCGCTTGACCTGAGCCTTAGTGACCACATGACGGAATTACCAACACCCGAGCCTGTCGTTTTTGAGTTAGATCGTCTCGGTGAATATTCCGACGATGCGATCCTCGCTGAGTTGCGCCGAGTTGCGGAGATCGCGCCGAACGGCCCCCTGACGACACGCCTTTTTCAACGCCATTCGCGGGTCTCTTTTGGTACCGTGATCCAGCGGTTTGGCTCGTGGGAGACGGCCCTTAATGCGGCCGGGTTGACCAATCGATGGCTTGGTTCTCGTGCCGCCAAGCTAGCCGCTACAAGAAGTCTAACCGATGAAGCCATTCTTGAAGCTCTTGTCGGCTTGGCTAGCCGCCTCCGAAAAACAGAGCTGACGTGGCGCGACGTAACAGCGCACCTTCCCTTCGGGGGCGACATTCTGAAAAAGCGATGGGGATCCATACGAGCGGCATTCGAAGCTGCCGGGCTTTCATCAACCCGCCGTGGGCACCGTTACTCTGATGAGGAGTGTTTCGACAATCTTCTGACAGTTTGGACGCATCACGGCCGCGCCCCGCGATTCCGTGAGATGAGTCAACCGCCATCCAAGGTCGGACCCACGCCATACTTAGAGCGCTTCGGCACATGGAGGAAGGCACTGGAATCTTTCGTGGAACGCGTGAATGCGGAGCCCGACAATGCACCCCGTCCAATCGTACCTTCGTCGCCTCGCGAGATGTCCGCAAGCCACGAGCCAGCCGGGCAGACAAGTAGCATCCGCGACGAAAGGCGGAATATCTCCCTCGGTTTGAGATTTCGTGTGCTCAGTCGAGACAGGTTCAGGTGCGTGCTGTGCGGTGACCATCCCGCTAAGAATCCTGAGTGTGACTTGCACGTCGATCACATAACCCCTTGGTCGAAGGGTGGAAGGACGGAACTCGAAAATTTGCGGACGCTATGCGCGCAATGCAACGTCGGTCGTGGCAACCGTTACGACGCTGCCGACCAGCCGGTGACGGGGGCCTCGCCCCTATAGGGCTATGGCGTAGACATAGTGCTCATCATCGTCGGTCGTGGCCCGCCACACCAAAGACGAAGCCGAAATCGGCGCTCGAAGGGCGCTCGCGTAAGCGCCTCGATAGCGGCTGGACGGCGCAGTCACCGCAGCAATCTCGCCGCTCGATCCATCTGTTCAACACAAGCCGGCCGAACGTTGGTTTGGCCGGGCGCGGTGCATGCAGAGGCCTCAGGGCCGCTTGTAGATCGCGCCGTCTTTCATCACGAAGACGACGTTTTCAAGCGCGGCGATGGCCTGCGTCGGATCGCCGCTGACGGCGACGAGGTCGGCCAGGGCGCCGGCCTTGATCTGACCCGACTCGCCGCCGCGACCGAGGATCTGCGCGCCGGTGCGGGTGGCCGCGAGCAGCGCCTGCGCCGGACTCATGCCGTCGCGCACCATCCATTCGAGTTCGCGGTAGTTGGTGCCATGCGCGAATACGCCGACGTCGCTGCCGCAGCCGATGGTGACGTGATGCTTCAGCGCCAGCCGGAAGGCGCGCGCGGCCTGCCGCATTGCCGCCGTCGGCGCGCTGCTGCCGGGAACGTAGCCGTCGAAGTACTGCGCGTAGGCGGCGACCGCCGTCAGCGTCGGCAGATAGGCGACGTGGTGCTGCGCCATCAGCGTGAAGACCGCGTCGGTGCCGCCGAAGCCGTGCTCGATGGTGTCGACGCCGGCCAGCACCGCCCGGCGCATGCCCTCGGCTGTGGTGGCGTGCGCGGACACCGGACGTCCCAGCGAATGTGCCGCTTCGACCAGCGCGTCCAGCTCCTGCTGCGTGAACGTCGGCACCGCCGCGCCGTCCGGCCCGCAGCGGTAATCCGCGTACACCTTGATCCAGTCCGCGCCGTGACCGGCCTGCTCGCGCACGGCGGTCAGGATCTGCGGGATGCCGCTGACGGCCTGGCCGCCCTGCGGCAGTTCCAGGTCGTAGCGGAAGCCGCGCGGGCCTGGACCGTAGCAGCCGGTGGCGACAATCGCCCGCGTGGCCACCAACAGGCGCGGCCCCGGGATCATGCCTTCGTCGATGGCGCGCCGGACCGCAAGATCCGCGTAGCCGGCGCCTTCGGTGCCGAGGTCGCGCAGCGTGGTGAAGCCGGCCAGCAGCGTGGCGCGCGCATGCTGCACGGCCTCGATGGTGCGATAGGGCACCGGTTCCTTCAGCACCTGGTCGTTCCACGGCGTCTGGTTGTACGGGTGCAGGAACAGGTGGCTGTGAAGGTCCATCAGGCCGGGTAGGACAGTCGCGCCGGGCAGCTCGATGCGGAGGGCGTCGGCGGGTGCATTGAGGTTCGCGGCCGGGCCCACCGCCGCGATCCGGTTGCCGGTGACGAGCACGCCCCATTGCCGATGCGCCGTCTCATCGTCCGCCGTGAACACGGCCGCTGGTTCGAGCAGATAACTCGCCGCGCCTGCGGCCGCCGGCGGCGCCGCGCCCGCGGCCGCCGCACCGGCGAACAGCGCCAAGATTCCCGCAGTCAGAGCACGTAATCGCATGCCAGGTCCCCCCTCGATTCGCCAGTCCGGCGGCGGCAATGTTACCGGCCGTTCAATGGTTAAGGACACCTCGGGCATCTCGTCATGCCGCATGGCTGACGGATCGGGGTTGCGCCTGGGCCGGACCGCTGTCCACCGGGAACGATCGCCGGGGCCGCAGGCGCCAGGTTCCGCGGCACGACGCATTCGCCTGCACGGCGATCTCCCCGCTAACGGCGCTGCCGGAATGGGCGCTGCCGGAATGGGCGCTGCCGGAATGATCGGGCGGACCGGGATATCCGCAGCAGCGGCACGGCGTTTTGCGGCCATCATCCGGCTCGCGCAGTGGCCGGCGGGCGTGGAGTTTTTAACGGCCGTTCGATAGGTTCGCGTTCCTCGGCGCGCTGCGCCGCCGTCGCAGGGCGCGCAAGATCTGCAACAACCAGGCGGGTAACAGGATTTTCACCAGGGTGCGCAGGGTCTGTCCGCGCAGGACACGGTAAGCGAATACACTCGCCGATAGCAGGCGCAGACTTTTCCGACGGTCGATTTCGACGACCGCGTCGGCGGCGTCAAGATTGAGCACGCCGAACTGGCGTCGAACGGCTTCCGGGAAACGGCGCCGAAAATCCGGATCCCGCGCGTGGATTTTGTGGGCAACGCTCAGCGAATCCGCGGGTGTCTGCGGATCGGAGGAGATCTGTGTCGCCGAGCGGCGGTAGCGCAGCAGCGGCCGATCGATGTAGCCGATGTTTCCGCAGCGTGCCACGCGCACGAACCACTCCCATTCGCAGACGATTTTCTCCGTGGGGTCGAATGTGCCGGCGACGGCGAGTGTTTCACGGCGGAACATGACCGTGGGGGGATGGATGAAATTGCCGAACGCGAGTTGCTCATAAACCCTGCCGTGGTCCTCGGCGACGATTACCGGCTCGCGGCCCGATGGTTGCAGAACGTCGGCGATATCGAACGTGCCGTGCAGCGGATAGCGTGCGTGCACGCCACCTCTTTGCGGGCTGCAGCTCGTGTAGTAACTCGCGATGTAGGAATCCGCCAGGAGTCCGTGTTCATCAAAGGCGCCAAAGTCGGAACTGCACAGCAGGATGTCGGGATGCGCCAACAGGTATTTGAGCTGCACCGCGATACGCTCGGGCAGGCACAGGTCATCGGCATCGAGCAGAGCGATAAACGGTGCACGCGCCTCTGCCAGTCCACGGTTGCGCGCGACGCCGATACCGCTGTTGGCCTGGTGGATGACGCGGATCGCATCGCCGAAGCTTCGCAGTACCTCGCGGGTGTCGTCGCGGGAACCATCGTCGACGACGACGATGTCCAGCGGGCGATGCGTCTGCGCCAGCACGCTGCACAGCGTTTCGGCGATCGTGTTTCCGGCGTTGTAGGCCGGAATCACCACGCTGACCGGGACACCGTCGGATGCGCGCAAATCGACTGACTCGTTCGCACTCCCTCCGCCGTACATGGGAGGCGTACTCACGGTCATGCTTCCGGTGCCGTGCCGTCGACACCGGCCGGCGGAGATGCCGGTGTTGCGTCCCGAGCTTGGCTGTCCTGCTGCCGCATTTTCAGTATCCGGTAGATTCGTGCAGCCAGGCCGGACCGGAACAACCGGACACCGGTGGTGGTGCGCACGCTGCGGCCAAAACGTTTCTTGTGTTCGTAATCGCCTCTGAGCATATCGAAACGCGTACAGCCTTCGGCGATGGCGTCTTCGATAACATAAGCGACCATCACGCTGCCCAGCCTCAACCCGGACCAGGCGGGATCGAAACCGCTCTGGAAATAGAAACTGGTGTTTCGCATGCGCATGCCGTAGAACATCGCGATCGGCTCGCCGTCACGCTGCAGGGCAAACAGTCGCAGGCGGCCGCGTTGGAACAGGGCGCGCATGACTTCGCGGTGAAAGCCCAGATAGGCCGCAGAGGAAAAGCTTGCCTGGTCGGTGCGGCCGGCCCAGCGCATGCGGTGCAGGCGGGCCAGATCGGCGAAGGCGCGATCGATCTCCGTTGCGCCGTCGATGCGCACGAAGCGGCTTTCCGGTTCCTTCAGGAAGATGCGCCGGTTGCGACGTACTGCGGCGCGACCATGACTGCTCATGCCAGCGAGAAAGGCGTCCCAGGTCGACGGCAGATCGGTGTAGGTAATCTGCACTGGCAGGTCGTGGAAGGTGTCGAGACGCGCGGCGGCGGCGCGTACCACCAGCGCGCGCAGCAACGCTCCGTCCGGACGCAGGTCGATCAGGTGCAGGCGTCTCCAGTCGCTCATGCCGACGATGGCGTCGGCGAAGGCCGCGGCGACTTCGCGCTCGTAACCGGGCGCGATCGGCGGATCCAGGTCGTCGGGGGCGGTGTCGCCGCCGATGCCGACCTGCCGCAGAACCGTCGTGGGCCAGACCTTGCCCATACGGCTGCGTTCCAGATACAGCGGAAGGATGCCGAGCACGTCACGGTTCTGGCGGGCAACCAGCAATCGCAATTGTCGTCCGCCGCCGTAGTGAGTCCACCAGATACGTTGCCAGTCCCAGGTGGCAAACACGCTGGCATCGGTGCTGCCGGTTTCGAGCGCCAGCCAGTGGTCGCGCAGGGTGTCGAATGCGGCCGTCGTGTGCAAGGTCTCGATGCGCATGCTCACCTCGGTCGATTTTTTTGCGCCGTGCGGCCGTGAAGCGAGGCATGCACTCCACCGCTACCCGCACCCGATGCCCGGCGATTCCTAAGAGTATCAGGATACTAAAACCGTAATTCCGGCTTGTGAACCATCAAGCGCAGTGTCGATCCCGGTTTTGCGGGTTCTTGCAGGTGATTTGTTGGTCCGGCTTTGTTGATCCAATCCACAAGCTCCCCGGCGATGTGGACATCCTCGGTTTCGCTTTCCGGGAACCAAGCTGCGCGGGTCCTACGCCCCTTCGACGGCTTCAAGTACCGCATGCGCCAACTCACCGGCCGCAGCTGGGGTGTAGCGCACCGCGTGCAGCCGGGAGCGGGTGACGATCATCGCCTTGGCCTTGCCGCCGATCTCGCCCTGCACGGTGGCGGCGAAGTGCTCGACGCAGACCTTCACCTTCTCGCCGATCGCGTGCGGGTGCAGCTCGACGAAGGACTTGAGCAGGTACTCGGCCTTGCGCCTGTCGTAGCGCGGGTCGTCCTCGACCTTCTTGAGCAGCCGCCAGTAGGCCTTGTAGGCCGTGTAGTTCGTCAACACGTCGAGGATGAACCCTTCCTCGATCGCCTGGCGCATGCTGTAGAGGTGAAACGGCGCGAACGTCCCGTCGGCGCGCTTGGTGCCGAACAGCTCCAGCGTTTTGGGCTTCGGCGTCGCCGTGAAGGCGAAGGTCGAGAGGTTGGGCAGCCGCCCGCGCTTCTCCATCTCGGCGAGGACCACGCTCTCCAGCTCCTCCTCGGGCGTCGCCGCGCCCGCTTCCTCGGCTTCCGCCGCTTCGAGCGACCCCGAGCTGAGCGCGGCCTTGAGGCTCTTGGTGCTCTCGCCCGACTGCGACGAGTGCGCCTCGTCCACGATCAAGGCGAAGCGCCGGCCGGGCAGCTCGCGGATCTCCTTCGCGATCACCGGGAACTTCTGGAGCGTGGTGACGATGATCGTCTTCCCCGCCTCGAGCGCCTCCTTGAGCTGCCGCGAGGTGGTGTCGATGTTCTCCACCACGCCCAGCGTCTGCTCGAACTGGCGCATCGTGGTCTGGAGCTGGCGGTCGAGCACGCGCCGGTCGGTGATGACCACGATCGAGTCGAACACGCGCCGGTCGCTCGCGTCGTGGAGCGTGGCGAGCTGGTGGGCGAGCCAGGCGATGGTGAAGCTCTTGCCGCTGCCGGCCGAGTGCTGGATCAGATACCGCTGGCCCGCGCCGCGGGCGCGCGCATCGGCGACCAGCTTCCTCACGCAGTCGAGCTGCTGGTAGCGCGGGAAGATCAGGAAGCGCTTGCCGGTCTTCCGGCCTTTCTCGTCCTCCTCCTCGACTTCGTGGATGAACTGGCGCACGAGGTCAAGCACGCTGTCGCGTGACCAGGTCTCGCCCCAGAGGTAGCCGGTCGCGTAGCCCTTCTGCGTGGGCGGCACGGGCGGGTTGCCGGCGCCGCCGTACTTGCCGCGGTTGAACGGCAGGAAGCGCGTCTTCGCGCCCCGAAGATGAGTCGTGACGTAAACGAGTTCCGGATCCACCGCGAAGTGCGCGAGACAGCGGCCGTACCTGAACAGCGGCTCGCGCGGGTCGCGGTCGGTCTTGTACTGCCGGCTCGCGTCCTCGACGGTCTGGCCGGTAAGCGGGTTCTTGAGCTCGGCGGTGAAGATCGGGATCCCGTTCAGGCACAGCACCAGGTCGAGGCTCTTCTCGTTCTTGGTGCTGTAGTGCACCTGGCGCACCACGGCGAAGAGGTTCGCCGCGTGCAGCCGCCGGGTCTCCTCGTTGAGCCCGCTCGCGGGCCGGAAGTAGGCGAGCCGGAACTTGCAGCCCGAGTCCTTGAGGCCGTTCCTCAGCACGTCGAGCGCCCCGCGCCGCTCGATCTCGGCGGCGAGGCGCTTCAGGAACTGCTCCCGGACGCCCGCCGTGGTGCTGCTCGAGCCTCTTCCATTCCTTCGGCTGCGTGGCGAGCACGAAGTCCACCACGTCGCGCGGCAGGAGGCAGAGCGTGCGGTCGTAGTCCTCCGGCTTGCGCCTGTGGTAGCCGCCCGGCGGCGTATTGCCATAGAGCGGCGGCGTCTCGCGCACCGCCATCGAGTCGCCCGCGCAGGCGTCCGGGCCGTACTGGAGCAGCGCGCACTCGATCGCTGCTTCGAAAGAGCGCTCGGAGATCTCGGGGCTCATAGCGGCTCGGTGCCTTCCGAGAGGATCTTCAGGCTCGCGTTGTAGGAGAACACCCGCCCGCGCCTTCGGCCGGTCGTTTCGCGCACGATCCCGAGCTTCTCGAGCGCCGCGACCGCGCGCGTGACCGTGGGCACCGGGAGCCCCGTTGCCGCTTTCAGCCGGGCGATGGTCCAGAGCGGACGCTCGCGGAAGGCGGCGAGGATGCGGGCCGCGGACCCTGCGCTTCGGCCCGCGGCGTGCACGCGCGCAGAATCGCGCGCGAACAGCTCGGAGAGACGGCGCGCAGTGGCGACTGCACCTTCGGCCGTCTCGCGCACCCCTTCGGCGAAGAACCGCAGCCATTCCTCCCACGCGCCCCGGTCGCGCACGCCGCTCAGGTGCTCGTAATACGCGCTCCGGTGCTGCTTGAAGTAGAGGCTCAGATACAGCAGCGGCTCCCGGAGCACACCCTCGGTTGCGAGGATGAGCGCGATCAGCAGGCGCCCGACACGGCCGTTGCCGTCGAGAAAGGGGTGGATCGTCTCGAACTGCACGTGCGCAAGCCCGGCCTTGAGGAGCGGCGGCACGTCCACGGGCTGGCCGTGCAGGAACCGCTCGAGCGCGGCCATCAGCTCCTCGACGCGCTCCGGTGGCGGGGGCACGAACGCCGCGTTTCCAGGCCGGGTGCCGCCGATCCAGTTCTGCGAGCGGCGAAACGCGCCGGGCTGCTTCGCGGCGCCGCGGCCGCTGCGCAGGAGGATTTCGTGCGTCTCGCGCAGCAGCCGGTTCGAGAGCGGGAAGCCCTCGCGCAGCCGCGCCAGGCCGTGCTCGATGGCCGCGACGTAGTTCGAGACCTCGACCGCGTCGTCGAGCGGCACGCCCGGGGCCTCGTCGAGTTCCATGCGCAGGAGATCGGAGAGCGACGACTGCGTACCTTCGATCTGGGAGGACAGCACCGCCTCCTTGCGGACGTAGGTGTAGAGGAAGACGTCCGGGTCCGGGAGGAAGGCGGAGATACCGTCGAGGCGGCCGAGCGCAAGCAGCGCGGCGTCGAACGTGCGGCGCAGGTCGGCAGAGCTCTCCATATCCGGCGGCAGCGCGGCCGGCACGAAGGCGCGCACCCGTTCCCCACCCACGGTGGACACGGTCACGTAGGAGCCCGGCGGCTTATTCTCTCGACGTGAAGTAGCGGATCGCTTATTCACGCGAGAAGCCTATTACGTTATTTTTGGGCCGTCAAGGAGCTCGGCGCCGCGCACGTCGATCTTCCCCGTCACCGCGGCGGAGATGAGGGCGGTGCGGAGTTCCTTCAGGCGCTCGATCGCCTCGCGGACCTTGGCGACGAGGGCGTCGATGCGGGCGGTCTCGCGGTCGAGGAAGGCGGCGATGGCGCGCTGCTCGGGAAGCGGTGGTTGCTGCACTTGAATCGCCCCGAGCATTGATCGGCTCACTCTGTCCCGCGTGCCACCTCGACAGATTCCTCCCAGCCAGGCTAGGTATTCGGAGCCAGTGAGCGCGTAGACCACAAACGCCGCATGTACGTCGTTCGCGGGCTTGAGGATGCAAACGTCAACCGAGGTAATCATTCGGCGGCCAAGGTCAGGTGCCAAACACGCACGCCCCACCGGATCGGCAAGCCGACAGATCAAGATGTCGCCGGGGAGAACCTCGGTGCAGCGGAAGGCGTTGAAAGTCTCCTCGTCGATGTAGCGGAAGCCTTGCTCCTTGTACTCGCCAATACCGACGTTGCCGGTTTGAATCAGCCTGATGTCCTCATCACGGATGAACGGTGACTCGATCCAATCACCGTCAGTGAACGTCTTGTACCCGGCTTTCGCGAGTGCGCGGATGGGCTTCACCTCCCAATGCGCCGGAATCTCCCCCAGCCACTCGACGCCGGAGTCCTTCATGGTGACGGTCGGGTCGAGGCCCTTGGTGACGGCGCGGGTGATGAGGGCGGTGCGCTGCTCCTGTAGCAGCTCGATCAGCCGATCCTTCTTCGCCACCAGCGCATCTAGCCGCAGCGATGAGAGCCGGCGTCACGCTTCGCGAAGAACCGGATACGGACGGTGCGTAATCAGCGGTCGTTGCACGGGCGCTGGAGTTAAGCGGCGGCGGAGCCATCCGCTTGAACCGAGAGTTGGGCCACAGCGCTAAAACGGTAACCATGGGTTGGCGTTCGGTTTTCCACTGACTGACTGCCAAAATTGCGAAATCTGCTGAGGAAGGAGCGCAGACATTACCTTTGTTCCATGCTCCAGGAGTTCTTTGTTGAGGATGTGAATTACCTGAACTCCCGCCCTTTGAAGCATCCTGTCTTTTGTAATGTGTTTCTCATCTCCGATGTGGGTCTTGCCATCAACCTCCACCGCCACAAATCGATGCCCGGTCCAGAACGCGAAGTCAACCTTAAACATCGTGGTTGGGACCGGGTGCCAGGCTTTTGAAAGGGGATCATGAACGTAGAGGTGCGCCTGCGGAAGTGGTAACAACGCCTCGATGCCCCACCAAGGATCATTGACGGGCTTTTCGAGATGTTCACGCGGAACACGCCGCTGCCACTCTGCTGGAGTGCATGACTCGACGACCCACTTAAAGTAAAGCTCTAGGAAGCGTTTCTCAAAGTCGGAGCCGAACTCGCAGGAGGCTGCCAGAAGATTCTTCACCATGAAAATTTGTTTCTCAGCTTCACCAAACTCAATGGCGCTGTGCGAAAAGTCTGGCAAGCATTCGTCCGCGCGATAAAGCCTTAGCGGCTCATTCGCTGCAACGTCTATGTATGCGCACGGTGTATCACTCGTGAAGTAACTCGAATCTGTCGACACGCAGGAAATCGCGATTTTGCTGATGTCCCACTTCGGCCTACCGAATGGAACAAGGAGGTGGCCCCGCACCCTGATGTTCAGCGCAGCTTGTTTAGTCATGGGTCTGGAGCCCAACGCGGCCCGAGTTCAGCCGCACCCCGCGCGGACGGGGAAAACACAGGCAGGCTGCTTGGGCCTGTGTTTTCCATCGGAGCACGGGGCGTCAGCCGCGCAGCGGTGTCGGCTGGAACGAGTGGTTCGGCGGCGTTGGCGGGCTCCATACCTTGGTTACGATACGCGTCGCGGCCCTTTAACTCCACGGTTTACTTCTCCCGTTGCCGAACCGCTCGTTCTAAACTCGGGCCGCGTTCAGGGGCGTTGCGCCCGCCAAATCCCAATACCGTCGCGCCCGTCAGGGCCGCGACGCATAAGGGCGCCAACGCCGCTGAACGCCCAAGCTCAGCCGATGGCCAGAAGCCGCGAAGCGGCTTCTGGCCGGTCGGCTGAAGCGCCTTGTTAGGCCACGTCTTAGCTACCTGCATTGAGGTCGATGGTGTAGAACTCATAAAACGGCGACTCTGGCGGCGAAGGATACTTACGCCCGATCATTTGCTTTGAGAAACATTGAAGTGCTGGTGATTCAGGGTTTGTAAGAAACTCAGTTACGCCGCCAGAACTGTCAATCGAAGCGATGGCATTGAAACTAGTGATGCTCGCCGCTTTCGCCTCTGGCTCGCAAGCCTTAACTATTTGCGCCCAAAAGGCATTGTGCGTCTGAATCATTTGCTGCTCCCAAGCCATGCCGGAAGAGGTAGACGTGAGCTGATGAGCCTCTGCGGCAAGATGCTGCCAGCGCGATTGAGCATCTAC
>JAGWMX010000130.1 GCA_028871525.1 Gammaproteobacteria bacterium | reverse complement strand
CCGAAGTTGTTCCCGAATTTCCCCTGAGTGTTGACCGAAAGTTGTTGCGGGAGAACGGGTTGCAGGGTTTTTGCGCGTCTGGATAATGTCATAGTGTAGCCATGTATCTGCTTGTATTCCGTTCCGGACGGAGTACAATGCGCGTTCATGCACATCGACATCGTCCCGAATCGGAACTCGCGCCCAACCTACCTGCTGCGCGAGTCCTACCGAGACGGTAAGAAGGTCCGAAAGCACACACTGGCAAACCTTTCGTCCTTGAGCGATGAGCAGTTGATGGCCATCCGCGCCGTCCTGAAAGGACAGACATTGGCCCCGGTGGGAACGCTGTTCGAGATTGCATCGTCTCGCGCGCACGGGCCGGTTCAGGTGGTTTCTATAGCCATGTCCAGGTTGGGGATACCGGCGCTGCTGGGTGCCCGGCCGTCGCCGGAGCGCGACCGGGTGCTGGCGATGATCGCCGCCCGGATCGTCGCACCGCACCCCAAGCTCGCGACGACGCGCTGGTGGCACACCACCACGCTGGCCGAAGACTTCGGCGTGGCCGATGCCAGTGAGAAGGACCTCTATGCCGCAATGGACTGGCTGTTGGAGCGCCAGGATACGATCCAGGCCAAGCTCGCCGCGCGGCACCTCGGCGCGGGCAGCCTGGTGCTGTACGACCTCTCCTCCAGCTACTTCGAGGGCACCACCTGTCCGCTGGCCCGCATCGGTTACAACCGCGACGGCAAGGCCGGCAAGTTGCAGGTCAACTACGGCTTGCTCACGGACCGGCGCGGCTGTCCCGTGGCGGTCTCGGTGCATGCGGGCAACACCGCCGATTCGTTGACGCTGATGCCGCAGATCGAGCGCCTGCGCGAGACGTTCGGTCTCGGGCAGCTGATCATGGTCGGCGATCGCGGAATGATTTCGCAGAAGTCGATTGCGGCGCTCAAGGAACAGGACGGCATCGGCTGGATCACGGCGCTCAAGAGCGCGTCGATCCGGGCGCTGGTCGAGCAGGGGGCGTTGCAGTTCGGGCTCTTCGACGAGCGCGATCTGTTTGAATTCACCCACCCTGACTATCCGAGCGAACGCCTGGTCGCGTGCCGCAACCCGGAGCTGGCCAAGCTGCGCGCGCACACGCGCGAGGACCTGCTGGCCGCGACCGAGAAGCACCTCGCCAAGGTGCGGATGAGCGTCGCAGCCGGACGCCTGCGCGGAGCCGACCAGATCGGCGTGCGCGTCGGCAAGGTCATCAACCAGTACAAGGTCGCCAAGCACTTCACGCTCGAGCTTCGTGACGATGCTTTCTCATTTCAGCGCAAGGCCGACAGCATCGCCGCGGAAGCGGCGCTCGACGGACTCTATGTGATTCGCACGTCGGTTGCGTCTCAGCAAATGGACGCCGCCGACTGCGTGCGCAATTACAAGTCACTGGCGCAGGTCGAGCGTGCCTTCCGCACGATGAAAACCATCGACCTGAAGGTCCGCCCGATCCATCACCACCTCGCCGATCGGGTGCGTGCCCACCTCTTCCTGTGCATGCTCGCCTACTACGTCGAATGGCACCTGCGCGAAGCCTGGCGCGCGCTGATGTTTGCCGACGAGGAGCAGGCGGCCAAGGCCACGCGTGCGCCGGCCAAGCCGGCACAGCGATCAGAGCGCGCTTTGCACAAAGTCGCAGCCCACACGCTCGACGATGGCTCGCCGGCGCATAGCTTCTCCACCCTGATGGCCGACCTCGCGACGATCGTGCGCAACACCTGTCGTGCGCCCAACGCGTCCCATGGTGCACCGACCTTCCAGATCACCACCACGGCCAGCCCCACTCAACAGCGCGCCTTCGACCTGATCAACCAAATCCGCGTGTAGCCAGAAGCCTGCACGCCAAATTCAAGTCACCTGATTGACTTGTCAGGGAAAATCGGCCGAACGGCAGAACAACTTCGGGCTAAAAGCATGCCGACCCAGGTCATCGTCACCGACATAGAAGGCACCACGACGCCGATTGCTTTCGTCAAGCAGGCGCTGTTTCCGTACGCGCGCCGGCGCATCGCCGCTTTCGTTGTCGAGCATGCCGAGGATCCGGAGATACGCGCGCAACTCGACGCACTGTCACGGTTGGAGAACCGTGCGCTGACGTCGCGGCAGGCCGGCGCGCTGTTGGAGCGCTGGATTGATCAGGACCGCAAGGCAACTCCACTCAAAATCTTGGAGGGGATGATCTGGCGTCAGGGCTACCTGGACGGCGAACTGCAGGGGCAGGTTTATCCGGACGTGCCGCCGGCGCTTCGTGCCTGGCGCGCCAAAGGCTTGCGTTGCTACGTATACTCATCGGGTTCTATTGAAGCTCAGCAACTGCTGTTTGGCCATACGCCATACGGCGATCTGCGTGAATGTTTCGACGGTTATTTCGATACCCGCATCGGCGCCAAACGCGAAACGCAGGCCTATCGTCGCATCGCCGAAACCAGCGGCGTGCCGCCGCAGGCAATCCTGTTTTTGTCCGATACCGCCGACGAACTGACGGCCGCGCGGGCAGCCGGTCTGGAGGTCTGCCAGCTGCTGCGCGCCGAAGACGGCACCGTGCCGGCGGCAGGGTTCCCCCACGCCCGAGACTTTGCCGGAATCAGCGTCGGCAGCGCCAATTAAGAGAGCGGCTAAGCGGGCGTTCGATGCCAGCACCAGTGCCAGGGCTCATACAGATAGCCGTAACGGTTGCCACGGGGATATGACAGCGTAAAGCCGAAACGCCGCGCATACGCAGACAGCCAGGCGAAAGCGTCGGTGTTCTCAAACGCTTCCTCCAGCGGCGGACAACCGGCGCTACCGACGTCGACCGCGCGGGCACTGTGATGCTCGCTGCAGCCCGGCGGCGCGTTGACCGCCAACACCTGCTCAAACGACTGGCCGCGCGCGAGCTTGGCGCGGATCAGCGCAAGCTGATAGTCGAAGCTGCGAAACGCCGACAGCAACTGCAGCACTACACCGTCGGCAGCCGCTGCTGTGGCCATGCCATCCCACCCGGCGGCAGCGTCCGGCAGCAGGAATTTGTCGCGGCCGTCGCTGCCCAGGCCGACGCAGACCAGTCGCCGCGCCTCGCGGTGCAACGGCAGTCGTCGCTGCCGCAGCAGCGCCGGATCGGCGCCGAGTTCGACCAGTGTCGCCTGCGTGCGTTGGCGCCAGGTTCCGGCGCCGCTCACGCCGGGATCTCGAAGTGACGGCGCCATGGATAGGCGGGATCGCCGATGACCGCAAAGCCCGGGTTGATCAGACTTGGCTTGGTGTTGTAGCGCAGCGGCTGCCAATCCGGTAACCGCACGACCTGCGCACCCGCCGCCTCCGCCACCGCCTGACCGGCGGCTGTGTCCCATTCCGAGGTCGGCCCGGTGCGAGGGTAGAAGTCCGCCGAACCTTCCGCCACCAGGCAAAATTTCAGCGACGATCCGCGGCTGGTTGAGATATGGGCCGGCAACCTTGCCGACAGCGCATCGAGCGCGGCATCACGATGCGATTTGCTGATCACCAATACCGGCGGATCGACGGCGCGACGGGTGTGGATCGACCCGCGTTTCGACTCGCGCAGCCTGATGGCCCCTAATCCGCGAACACCGGCATAGGTCACGGCCAGCGCGGGCGCGTGTACGACGCCGAGCACCGGCACGCCTTCCTCGATCAATGCGATGTTGACCGTGAACTCACCATTGCGGCGAACGAATTCCTTGGTGCCGTCGAGCGGGTCGATCAGCCAGTAGCTTCGCCAGACGCGGCGCTGCTCGAAAGCGACAGCCGCGCCTTCTTCGGACAGCAGCGGAATCTCCGGTGTCAATTGCGCCAGGCGTGTCTTGATCAGCCGGTGCGAGGCCAGATCAGCCTCGGTCAGCGGACTTTGGTCGGCTTTGGTCTGGACCGAAAAATCCTCGGCGTAGATCGCCATGATCGCCTCACCGGCGGCGCGGGCGATGGCGATACAGGCTTCGAGCCGGGGCTCAGTGGTGGGCACGGCGGTGCTCGGCGGGGTGCTCGCCTATGATACGGCGATGAACGCGCGCTGGGCCGGTGTGGAAGCCGTGCTGCTGGATATGGACGGCACGCTGCTCGATCTGGCCTTCGACGACGATTTTTGGCAGCAGCGCCTGCCGCGCGCCTACGCGCGCCGCCATCGGCTGTCGCTTGTGACAGCCCGCGCGCATTTGGCGCCGTGGTTCGAATCCCAGCGCGGCCGGCTGAACTGGTACTGCCTGGACTGGTGGAGCCGGCAGACCGGCATTGACCTGATCGAGCTGACCCGGCGTAGCCGCACGCGCATTGCGGTATTGCCCGGCGCACTGGATTTTCTCGACGCGCTGGCGGCGCGGGGATTGGCCGCCTGGCTGGTCACCAATGCGCATCCGGCCGGCTTGACCCTCAAACTCGAACGGACCGGGCTGACGCCGCGCTTTGCGCGCATCGTCTGCGCGCACGAGCTCGGCGTGCCCAAGGAAGATCCGCGGTTCTGGCCGGCGCTGCACAGACGGCATGCATTCCCGCCGCAGCGCACGATCTTGATCGACGACAACCTGGAAGCGTTGGCTGCTGCCAACCGCTTCGGCATCGGTCAGGTGCTGGCGATCCGCCGGCCGAATTCGCAGCGTGCGCCGCGGGAGATCGGCGGCCTGCCGGCGGTGGATACCCTGGCCGACCTGCTGCCGATCAGCTATTGATCCGGCAACATGATGTTTGAACGACGCGCTGTTCCAACCGATCGCGCCTGCGGTCGATGACGTGCCGATGTTGCCGGATCAATAGCAAAAACCATACTCCGGGCTATTGAAGCGGCCATCGGACTGTACGATTCACATACCGCGCTGGCGGCAAATACTGCGCGGTGTTCAAACATTTGCTGACCGCTTCAATAACGCCG
>JAGWMX010000129.1 GCA_028871525.1 Gammaproteobacteria bacterium | reverse complement strand
CGGAAAATCCGACACCACGATCTGCATCGGTCCTTGCGGCGTCCCGTCCGACGCCAGCGGGAAGCGCACGATGCGGTCGTTCTCGCCGAAGTACAGGTAGCCGCCGTGCAATCCGATCCCGGTGCCCTGGACGGCGCCGAAATACCCGACTAGCTCCCCGCGCCCGCCGCGCGGGCGCAGCACCGCAATGCCGCCGCCATGACGACGGCTGGACAGCGCTGCGTAAACGGTGCCGTCGGCGCCGACCGCCAGGTGCCGCAAGTCGCCCACGTCTTGCGCAAACACCTGCGCGCAAAACCCATCCGGCACCCGAATGCCGGCGCCTTCGTCTTTACCCGGGCAACCTGCGGCCCACGCCGCCGGCGCCGAACACAAGACCGCACCGAGGAGCAATCGTGTTGCAAATGCGTGCATCGCCGTCTCCCGCACTGTCTCTGATCGATGAAGCATAACGCGGCCCTGGTTCGAAATCGGCCGCCGGGATCACAGATCGGACACCGCCAACACAATCTTGCCGAAATGGGCGCCGGACTCCATCAGCCGGTGCGCCTGCACAACCTGCTGCAACGGGAACACGCGGTATAGCACCGGGTGCAGCCGGCCGGCGGCGAACAGCGGCCACACTTTTTGTTCCAGCTCGCCGGCGATCGCCGCTTTTTCCTCGATCGTGCGCCCGCGCATCGTGCTGCCGGTGATCGTCAGCCGTTTGGCCAGGACCAGCCCGAGCGGAACCGTCGCCTGCGCGCCGCCGAGCAGACCGACCTGCACCAATCGTCCATCGC
Source organism: Gammaproteobacteria bacterium (assembly GCA_028871525.1). GTDB lineage: Bacteria > Pseudomonadota > Gammaproteobacteria > Nevskiales > Nevskiaceae > SCRT01. The sequence goes on along the minus strand of JAGWMX010000129.1, from coordinate 4,182 downwards.
GCGCCAACACCTCCAGGTTGCGCGCCGTATAGGAGCCGCCGACGATGTCCAGCACCACATCCGGGTGCACGCCGCAGCGCCGCAGCACGGCGACGAAATCCTGCTCGCGATAATTGATGACCGGGTCGGCGCCGAGTTCCCGGCACAGGCCCGCTTTGTCGGCGGAACCGACGGTGGTGGCGGCACGCGCACCGAAGGCCCGGGCCAGCTGAATCGCGGCGACGCCGATGCCGCTGGCCCCGCCGTGAATCAGCGCGGTCTGTCCGGCGGACAACCGTCCCTGCCCGAACAGGCTGGCCCAGACGGTGAAATACGTCTCCGGCAGGCCGGCGGCCTCGGCCGGGCTCAGGCCGTCGGGAACCGGCAGACAGTGCGCTTCGGGCGTCACGCAATATTCGGCGTAGCCGCCGCCGGGCACCAGCGCGCAGACCATGTCGCCGACTCGCCAGCGCCGGCACCCGGCGTCGACAGCCGCGATTCGGCCGGAGACTTCCAGGCCCAGGATCGGCGAGGCGCCGGGCGGCGGCGGATAGCTGCCCGCACGCTGCAGAACGTCCGGCCGGTTGACGCCGGCGCAGGCGACCTCGACCAGCACTTCGCCCGCACCCGGCTGCGGAACCGCACGGTCGGCCAGGTGCATCACTTCCACCCCACCGCCGCTACCGTGATCGACGTAGCGCATCGGTTCGCTCTAAGGACGGACTGCCAGCGACTGCAGTTGCCGGCGATAGCGCTGCGCGTTTTCGAGGTAATGGCGCGCGGCATAGGCGATCGTCTCGGCGTCCTTGGCATCCAGCTCACGCACCACCCGGGCCGGCGAACCCATCAGCATCACGCGGGGCGGAAAGCGTTTGCCTTCCGGCACCAGGCTGCCGGCGGCGACGATCGACCCGGCGCCGATCTCGGCCCGGTTGAGCACTCGCGCGCCGATGCCGATCAGGCAGTCGTCGCCGATGGTGCAGCCGTGCAGCATCACCTGGTGGCCGACGGTGACGCGGGCGCCGATCACCAGCTTGAGGTCGGGGTCGGTGTGCAGCACGCAGCCGTCCTGAACGTTGCTGCCCTCGCCGACGATCAGGTCGTCGTTGTCCCCACGCAGAACGCAGCCGAACCAGACGCTGGCGCCGGACTGGACGGTCACCGATCCGATCAGGATCGCGCCCGGCGCGATCCAGGCATCCCCGGCGATCACCGGGGCGCGCGAACCCAGGCTGTAAATCACGACGTCCTCCCGATGACTTCGGCGACGCGCGCCGCATCCGGTTTTTCGATTACCCCGCGCTCACAAACGATGGCATCGATCAGCGCGGCGGGCGTGACGTCGAACACCGGGTTATAGACGCGGGTTCCGGCCGGCGCCACGGCGCTGGCACCGAACGCGGTCAGCTCCCCAGCGTCGCGCTCTTCGATCGGAATCGCCTCGCCGCCGGCCAGTTGCAGATCGAACGTCGAGGCCGGCGCCACCACCATGAAACGCACGCCGTGCGCACGCGCGGCCACCGCCAGCTGATAGGTGCCGATTTTGTTGGCGGTATCGCCGTTGGCGGCGATGCGGTCGGCGCCGACGATCACCCAGTCGATGCGACGAACCTTCATCAGGTGCGCGCCGGCGCCGTCGGCGATCATCTGCGCCGGGATCTCCTCGCGCGCGAGTTCCCAGGCGGTCAGCCGCGCGCCTTGCAGCCATGGTCGCGTTTCGGTGTGGTAGACCGCGGCCAACCGACCCTCCTGCCACGCGCTGCGGATCACACCCAGCGCGGTGCCGTGGCCACCGGTGGCCAGGGCGCCGGTGTTGCAGTGGGTCAGGACCGAAGATCCGGGTTTGATCAGCGACGCGCCGAGCCGTCCCATCGCTCGGTTGGCGGCGAGGTCCTCGGCGTGCATGCGCACCGCCTCGGCCTCCAAGCGCTCGGCATCGGCGCCGGCGCGCCATAAGCGTCCGAGCCGCGCCAGCGCCCAGTGCAGGTTGACCGCGGTCGGGCGCGACGCGGCGAGCTGCGCTTCGGCCGCGGCGAGATCCGCACCGGCGCGAGCCGCCAACACCATCCCGTAGGCGGCCGCGATGCCGATCGCCGGCGCCCCGCGCACCACCATGTCGGCGATGGCGCGGGCGACGGTCCCGGCGTCGCGTGCTTCGAGGTATCGCTCCTGCGCCGGCAACAAACGCTGATCCAGCAGCTGCAAGGCTGCGTCGCGCCAGAGCAACGCCTGCACGCTGGCGGAGGTCGCGCTTGTCATCGGCTCTCACGGCGGGCCGATTGATCCGGCCATATGGTGCTTGAACCCGAAACGTGGCTATGCATGTGTTCCAGCTTCCGAAGCGAGCGCAGATGTGGCCGGATCAATAAAATAGACTATGCCCCGTGTTATTGAAGCGGCGATGCGCGGCTTCGGCCGGGAGCTTGCGCTGCGCAAACCCGCAGCACTTGGTTCAAACATTCGATCGCAGCTTCAATAAATGGAGCCTTCATTTTACCCGCAGCCCGCGCGATGACCGATCCCCGCAGCGTCGATCTGATCGTGTATCCGCACTGGCTGGTGCCGGTGGAGCCGGAAGGTTTGGTGCTGGAGGACCATGCGCTGGTGGTCGATGGCGGCGAGATCGTCGAGCTGCTGCCGGCGGATTTCGCGCGCCAACGCTACCGCGCGCGGCAGACGCTGGAGCGGAGTGGACACGCGCTGCTGCCGGGCCTGGTCAACGCCCACACCCACGCGGCGATGAGCCTGCTGCGCGGACTGGCCGACGACCGCGCGCTGATGGACTGGCTGACGCACCACATCTGGCCGGCCGAGGCCGCCCACCTGAGCCGCGAGTTCTGTCGCGACGGCGTGCTGCTGGCTTGCGCGGAGCTGATCCGCGGCGGCGTCACCTGCTTCAACGACATGTATTTCTTCCCCGAGACCACCGCCGCGGTGGTACGCGAAGTCGGCCTGCGGGCGGCGATCGGGCTGATCGTGCTGGAGTTTCCGACCACCTACGCGCAAAACGCCGACGAGTATCTGCACAAAGGACAGGCGCTGCACGACGAACTGCGCGGCGAGCCGCGGCTGCGCCCGGCGTTCGCGCCGCACGCGCCGTACACCGTCGGCGACGCTGCGCTGTCGCGCCTGCGCGTCTATGCCAGCGAACTGGCGGTGCCGATTCACATGCATCTGCATGAGACTGCCCACGAAGTCGAGCAGGCGCAGGCGGAAACCGGCGAACGGCCGTGGGCGCGGCTGCGCCGCCTGGAGCTGCTGGGGCCGGAATTCATCGCCGTGCACATGACCCAGCTCACCGAGCAGGAGATCGTCGAGACCGCCGAACTGGGCGTCAACATCGTCCATTGCCCGGAATCGAATATGAAGCTGGCCAGCGGCTTCTGCCCGGCGGCGAAACTGCTTGCCGCCGGCGCCAACCTTGCCATCGGCACAGACGGCGCCGCCTCCAACAACGATCTCGACGTCCTCGGCGAGACGCGCAGCGCCGCGCTGCTGGCCAAGGCGGTGGCCGGCGACGCCGCGGCGCTGCCGGCGGCCCGGGCGCTGACCGCGGCGACGCTGGGCGGCGCCCGGGCGCTGGGCTGGAACGAGCGCATCGGCTCGCTGCGACCCGGCAAGGCGGCGGATTTCATCACCGTCGATCTGTCGGCGCCGGAAACCCAGCCCCTGTACGACGTGATTTCGCAACTGGTCTACGCCTGCGGCCGCCAGCAGGTGCGGGACGTGTTCGTCGACGGCCGGCCATTGCTGCACGAGCGCCGCCTGCTGAGCCTCGATCTCGACGCCACGCTGGCCGCCGCGCAGCGCTGGCGAGCGCGCATCGCCGCCGCCGCCGGGTAGCGCTGCCGCTTGACCGCCCGGCCGGAGCTCGGATAGAACAGCCACGGGCTCGCGATGAGCCCCCGGGTACGCCGGCGGCGGGGCCGGGGTGACCGATGGCAAGGGAGTGAGAGTCACGCCGACAGTGGGGGAGAAACCGGCGGTCACTGGCCATCGCCTCACCGCCGCGGGGTCAAATCGCCGCGGTGTTCGCCCGCCGTCGCCGCGCGGGCTGACGCCGCGCTTGACAAGCCTCCGCCCGATCCGCACGATCCTGCCGCGGTGGGGCCTTTGCGTGGAGCAGAGGGGATGGCATCGATACTTCGGGGAGTGCCGTCGCGCCGCGGCATCGGGTTATCGCTGGCGGCGCTGCTGTGGCTG
>JAGWMX010000128.1 GCA_028871525.1 Gammaproteobacteria bacterium | reverse complement strand
CGCAGATTGCCGACGGTGATCGCGCCAGGCTCGGGGGCCGGCGTGCGGCGCGCCAAGTTGCGCAGCCGCGCCAGCAGCTCGGCGAAGGCGAACGGCTTGACCAGGTAGTCGTCGGCGCCCAGCTCGAAGCCGCGCACGCGATCCTCGACGTGATCGCGCGCGGTCAGGAACAACACCGGCGTGCGGATGCCGGCGCCGCGCAGCGCGCGCAGCACCGCCCAGCCGTCGAGGCCCGGCAGCATGACGTCGAGTACAATTACGTCAAAGCTGTGTTCACGTGCCAGCGCCAGCGCCGAAGGCCCGTCGCCGACCGCCTCGACACCGCAACCGTTCTCGCGCAGACCCTGCACCAGGTAGCGCACGGTCTTGGCTTCGTCCTCGGCGATCAACACACGCATTTTGTGGCACCAAAACCACCCGTCGGGCTCATAGCGGCGCTGTGGTTACTGCAGCCGGCCGGAATCGGCAAGACCGACCGGGCGTTCCGGTCCAAAAGCCAGCGTACTGGCGCGCTCTACCCGCAACCGACAGACTGTCCTGCAGGTGATGTCTTCAGTCGACCTCCACCATCACGAACTCGGTTTTCGCCGCCCCGCAGTCGGGGCAGGTCCAGGTCTGCGGAATGTCGTCCCAGCGGGTGCCGGGGGCAATGCCCTCCTCGGGCAGACCCTTGGCCTCGTCGTAGACAAAATCACACACCAGGCAACGCCATTTTTTCATCGATAACCTCGGCGGCCCTCAAGCCCCATCGGATTGATTTAAGCGAAAGCCCCGGCGCTGGGTGCGGCACGGGGCGCCGGCCAAACGCCGGAGCAGCGGTTTCGCCGCTAAAGCGCGATTATGCCGCAGCGCGTCGGTAGCGGGCCAACACCCGCTCACGGATCGATGGCTTGATATTGGCGCGGCTGACGTCGCCCGCGTAGTGCGCCACCACCTTGGGATTCATGATCGAAAACCACAGCGGCGGCAGATAGCTGATCGGGATCAGCGCGGCATAGCCGGACGGCAGTCGCGGCAGGCCGTCGAAATTGCGCAGTGTCTGATAGCTGCGCGTCGGGTGGGCGTGGTGATCCGAATGCCGCTGCAGATGGTACAAGAAAATGTTGGTGGCGATGTGATTGGAATTCCACGAGTGCTCCGGCTGGCAGCGCTCGTAGCCGCCGCCGGGCCGTTCTTGCCGCCGCAATGCGTAGTGTTCCAGATAGTTGACGGACTCCAGCAGGCTGCCGCCGTAGGCCGCCTGCAGCAGCATGAACGGCAGCGCCGCCCAGCCCAGCCAGGCGGTCATCGCGCCGTACAGCACCAGCGTCAGCGTCCATGCCTGGATCAAATCGTTGGACCACGACCACGGCCCTGTCCCCTGCTCCGCCAGCCGGCGCTTTTCGATTGCCCAGGCCGATTTGACCGAGCCGATCACGCAGCGCGGCAAAAATTCCCAGAAGCTCTCACCGAAGCGCGCGCTGGCCGGATCCTCCGGCGTCGCCACGCGCACATGGTGGCCGCGATTGTGTTCGACATAGAAGTGTCCGTAGGCCACCGGCGCCAGGGCGATCTTGGCCAGCCGGCGTTCGATCTTCGAGCTCTGGTGCCCCATCTCGTGGGCAATGTTGATGCCCAGGCCGGAAGTGAAGCCCACCGAAAATACCAAGCCCAGCCACTGATGCCAGGCGAGACCGCCTTCGACCGCCATCCAGGTGCCCCAGACGAAAGTCAGGTACTGGAATGGCAATGCCAGATACACCACCCAGCGGTAATAGCGGTCGGCCGCCAGCGCTGCGAGCGCCTGCGCCGGCGGGTTGGCGTCGTCCTGGCCCAGCAGCCGGTCGGCGACGGGCAGGATCAGGTAGATGTAGATCGGCGAGAACCACCAGAATATCGACCAGCCGCTCCAGCAGTACAGGGCGTAGCCCTGCAACGGCATCGTCATCGCCACGATGCCGAGCAGCCAGAGATAGCGTTTGCGATCCACTCGGGGCACCGAGGTCAACGTCGCTGCGGGCATTTCACGTTCCAGCCGTATTAAGCCGTATTAAACGATCGTTTAATCAAGCTGCAGCATCCGCTCTCGCTTGTCAAGGCTGGCTTGGCTGGTTTGGCGATGCGGCCGCCACCGACGGGCATTTGCACGCTTGCCGTTGCAGGCACGCCATCGTGGACGGGCCAATCGAATCCGCTCAGAAGGGTCGTGGTGTGGTATTGCGGTGACGCAACTTGAGCAGTACGTCGCGCTCGGTGTCGCTGGGGTTGACCAGCTCGGACAGTCCGGCGGCCAGATCTTCGATGAAACGCGTCAGTTTCAGCCGCAGTTCCGCATCGGAATGCAGGCTGGAGAAGACCAGTACATCGTGTCCTTGATCGCAGCCCTCCAGTTTCAGCCAGCGGGTCTGCCGCTGGTGGGGATCGTAGACACGATACCAGGCGCCGACGCGCAGCAGGCTGTGGAGCCCGTCGCAGCCGGTCGACCCGGCGGCGGCCGCCGGCGTTTCCGTTGTACTGGCGTCGGCGGGTTGCGGCCCGGTCGCGGTCGCCGGCGGAGGCGGCTCGCCGCCGCCCTGCGCTGGCGGCGGTGTGTCGGCTTTGGCGGTATCGGCGAGGGTGTCGTAAGCCGCGCTCAGCCCCCGCAGCAGACCGTCGATCTTGGCGCTGTCCGCGTTGATGTCGGCCAGCGCCGCCGACAGGCTTGCGAACAGCGTTTCGCGCTCTGTGCCGCGCGGCGGGTGTTGGCGGCGAAGGCTGTTGACGACCCGGTCCAACAGCGCGCGGCCATCGCGGTAGGCCGGGCTGGAATGGCCGTCGCGCAGCAACCGCATCGCCAACAGCGGCACCAGACCCGAACGCAGCAGCGGCAACACCGGCGCAGGCAACTGACGTTCCAGGTTTTCCAGTTGCATTTCCCGGTTCAGCAATTGGCGCACAAACCGCAGGATCTGCCCGCGCTGTTCGTCTGCCTGGGTCTGGATTTGGTCCAGACGGCGTAGCCACGCCGGGCCGAGCGCCTGGTGGTCGAAGTTGGCGCCGGCGGCCAGCGCCGCCCGCAGCACGGTGACATGGGTTGGCGAACACTGCGGCCAGGCGGCGAGTTGTTGCTGCAGCCGCGCAACATCGATGTTGCCGCCGGCGTGTGCCGTTATCGCCAGCTCGACGGTCTCGAGCAGTCTTTTCCGCAGTGGATGGTTGGCGTTGGTCAGCAGCGTCTCGTCGCCCATCGCTGCGGCGACCAAAGGCAGGCGCAACGACTCCAGCTCGGCCCGGGTTTTCTCGGACAGCACGCCGGCGCCGGTCATCGCGTCGAACCAGCGACTGGCCAGCGCCGCGCGCGCCTCCCGCGGCGGCGGCGTCGATTCCGCGGCCTCGGGATAGGGAGGAGGTCCCGTCGCCGGGGCCGCTTCTGCGGCTGGAGCAGGTTCCGGGGCCGCTGGCGCAAATGGCGGGGCTGCTGCAGCAGATGCCGGGGCTGCCGGGGGTGGCGTCGTTACGGCCGGCGTCACTCCCACCCCGGAGCGTGTCGCGCCGATGCCGTGGCGCTGGAAAATCTGCAGCACGCCGCGGTAGAAATTGCCGAGATCGGCGATCAGCCGGCGTTCGAGCAGCTTCAGCAGGATCAGTTTGACCTCGAATTCAATCGGCAGGCCGATGGTCATGGCGCCGAGGGTGCCACCGAGATGTTGCGGCAGCAGCGCGCGATGGGAGACTCGCAGACCGAACCGGCGAATCGCCTGCGCCAGCCGGCGCTGCGCCTCCCATAACAGACTGCGGTGCGCGCGATCCGCGCGCGCCACCAGGTTGTCGATGGCGACGCGCGATTCTGCCTCCTCGGCGGACTGCAGCCAAAGTTGATCGCTCTCCGGCGGCAGGTTTTCCGCCGGCGCCGCGGCGGCGATAAAGCCGGCCTGCAATGCGGCGACGAAGCCTTCTTCGACCTCGCCGCGTTGCAGCCGCAGCGTCCGCATAGTATCGAAATAATGCCGCCGCTCAGCGTCGCTGACGGCGCGTTCGCCGATATCGTAGAGTGCGTCGTCGGCCGATTCGAACACCTGCTCGGCGACGGCGCGCATCGCCTCCACGGCGTAGCCGCGCAATTCTGTGAGCAGGGTGTTCCCGTTTTTCGGCGCAGACCCCTTCGGGGCGCCGGGAAACGGACGGATCGTTACAGCCACGCTGTTGACGCCCCTTCGGCCGTTCCGGCGTTTTCCATCGCCGGGCACGGACTCAAGCCCTTGGGACGGCGTATCAACCTTACACCGCCGCTAACGGCTTAGCCTAAGGGAAATGCTTGTATATCGACTATAGTGTGTTATTAACCATAGCGCCGGTCTGCCGGGATCAGGCGTTCGACGGTGGCATCGGTAGGCGATGAACGCCGCCCGCGGCGGGTTGGATGAGGCCGGCAACGGCGGTTGGCGCTTGGATGTCGGCGTGGTTTTTGCGCTCTAAATGGTTTTTACGATCTGTGGTGACGACGGGGTCTTCATGGCCGCACCACGGCCGGCACCGCAGGGTTAGACCTGCGCGATGATCGACTCCGCGACGGATACCGAACCCGAACCGTGGCCGGAGCGGGATCAAGGCCGTTGCGACGAAGCCAGTGCTGAATGCCGGCGCCGCAAAGCGGCCAACGCCGCACGCTCGTCGTCGCTGGGGTTGATCGGTTCCGACAGGCCGCTGGCCACATCGGCGGCGAAACGCGCCAGGCTCAGCTGTAGCCGCGTGTCGGTGTCGAAGCCGGAGAAGGCGACGACGCCATGCCGAATGTCGAAGGCATCCAGCTTGAGCCAGCGCGTTTGTTCCAGATCGGCGTCGTAGACACGGTACCAGGTGTCCAGACGCAACAGCCGGCGCAGCGCCCAGTCGCCGCCGCTGGCGGCCAGCGGCGGCGGCTCGGGCGGACCGCTGGGTGTGACGGTGCCGGCGGGGTCGTTGGCGGCCGCTGCCGGTTCCCGGGGTTGGGGTTCGGGTTTGTCCGGCGTGATCTCGACCGGCGGCGGTGCCGGGCCGGCGGCCGCGGCGCGGCT
>JAGWMX010000031.1 GCA_028871525.1 Gammaproteobacteria bacterium | reverse complement strand
GCTGCCGAACGCAGCCGCTGCCGCGGCGCCGGTCCGAAACCCGCGCGCATGAGCGCCGATATCCTGGTCGTCGGTCCGTCCTGGGTCGGCGACATGGTGATGGCCCAGGCGCTGTTCCGACGACTCCAGGCGCTGGCCCCGGACGCCGCGATCGACGTGCTGGCTCCCGCCTGGAGCCTGCCACTGATCGCGCGGATGCCGGAAGTGCGCGCCGGCATCGAAATGCCGCTGGGCCACGGCGAATTCGCCATCGGGCGTCGCTATTTGCTGGGGCGCGGCCTGCGCGGCCGCTACCAGCGCGCCATCGTGCTGCCGAACTCGTGGAAATCGGCGCTGGTGCCGTTGTTCGCGCGGATCCCGCACCGCACCGGCTATGCCCGCGAGCTGCGCTACGGCCTGCTCAACGATCTGCGTCGGCTCGACCGCCGGCGCCTGCCGACCACCGCCGCCCAATTCGTCGCGCTGGCCGAATCCTCAGCACCGGCGGCGGCGCCACCGATCCCCGTACCCCAGTTGCGGACCGACCCCCGGCGCGGCGCGCAATTGCTGACCGGATTCGGACTCGACCCACAGCGTCCGGCCTATGCCCTGCTGCCCGGCGCCGAATACGGCCCGGCCAAGCGCTGGCCGGCCGAGCGCTATGCGGAACTGGCGCGGCGGCTGGCCGCCGGCGGCGCACAGGTATGGGTGCTCGGCTCGGCCAAAGAACGCGAGCTGGCGCAAGCCGTGGCCGGTGATATCGCTACAGCGCACAACCTGGCCGGCCGCACCCGGCTCGAAGACGTCGTCGATCTACTGGCTCGCGCCCGCGCCGCGATCACCAACGACTCCGGGCTGATGCACGTGGCTGCCGCAGTCGGCATCCCGCTGGTGGCGGTCTACGGTTCCTCGGACCCGCGGCACACGCCGCCGCTGAGCCAACGCGCCAGCATCGTATATCTGGGCCTGTCCTGCAGCCCCTGCTTCGCCCGCGAATGCCCGCTGGGCCATCTCAACTGCCTGCGCGGCGTCACCGTCGAGCGGGTGATGGCCGAACTCGCGGCGCTGAAGGCATACCCGCCCTCCCGATCCGGAGAATTGTCGCCAGGTATGCAATGACGCCGCAACGGGCACAGGCACTTCCCCACACCTTCGACGGTCGTGTACCTTGACCGCCTCGGCTGGCCTGTCATTCGCACCAGGAGAGATTCGGACGTGTCATCGGTCAACGAGCGTGCAGTTAGCGGCGTCGGCGCCGCTCAACGTCTGCGGTCGCTTGCATTCCGCCCGGAACGCTGGCCGCCGTTCTTCGGCTTCGCCGGCGTGCACCTGGCCTGCTTGGCGGCGATCCGGACCGGCGTGCACTGGAATGACGTCTGGCTCGGACTGTTCCTGTACCTGCTGCGCATGTTCGCGATCACCGCGGGCTATCATCGCTATTTCGCACACCGCGCCTTCAAGACCGGACGCGCCTTCCAGTTCGTGCTCGGCTTTCTGGCCCAGAGCAGCGTGCAAAGCGGGCTGATCTGGTGGGCCGCCAAGCACCGCGAGCATCACCGTTATTCGGACACGCCGCGCGACGTCCATTCGCCGCGACAATACGGCTTCTGGTTTTCGCACCTGGGCTGGATCTTCAACCAGGAGGCAGTGGCGGTGGACGACGCCACGGTATCCGACCTGACCCGCTACCCGGAACTGCGGTGGCTGGAGAAGCACTACTACGCGCCACCGCTGGCGCTGGCGGCTCTGGTGTTGGCCCTGAGTGGCTGGTCCGGTCTGGTGGTGGGGTTTTTCTGGTCCACCGCGCTGCTCTATCACTTCACCTTCTCAATCAACTCGCTGACGCACATGTTCGGCCGGGCGCGCTACCTGACCGGCGACGAATCGCGCAACAACTGGTGGCTGGCGCTGCCGACCATGGGCGAGGGCTGGCACAACAACCACCATTACTGCATGGCCTCGGCGCGCCAGGGGTTTTACTGGTGGGAGGTCGATCTGACTTACTACATCCTGCGCGCGCTGGCCGTGTTGGGGGTGGTGTGGGATTTACGCCTGCCGCCGGCGCACGTGGTGCGGGGCCAGCGCGAGATCACCGCCGAGACCAAGGAGCGCAGTGCAGCCCTGCTTGCATCCAGCTTTCCGGCCGATCGCATCGTCACCCGGCTGCAGGCGCAGTACCACGCCGAGGCGCGCGACGAATGGCGGCGCACGCTCGCCGAAGCGCTCGCACGCGGGCGCGGCAGTCTGGTTCAACTGCACCTGCCCGAACTGCCGTCGCTCGACGACATGCGCGCCAGGGCGTGCCGAATGTTCGCGCGTTCGCCGGCAATGGATGAAATCGTCGCCCGCGCCCGCGAGCTGCTGGCACAGGCGGTTTCGCAGCAATTGCTGCACGCGCCGTCGGCAACCTGAACTATGGATCGCCGCCTAGCGGCGGATCGCCGGACGGCGATGCGGCTGCTCAGGGAGTGGGGACGTCGTTGCGAGGAGGGCGTAGCCCGACGAAGCAACCGCGGGACGATGGCACGGCTTCGATCAATGTCACGGTAGTGACTCGGGGTTGCCGCGGCGGGCTTCACCCGCCTCGCAATGGCGGGAGGCAAAGAAGTTAACGATCCGACCGTTTTCAAGCCGCCTTGAATTCCGCCCAAACCCGCTCGACGAGCGTACTGAACTCTTCGCGGAAACGCCGGGTGGAGAATTTCTCGGCGTGCCGACGGATCACTGCGGCGTCGAACTGGTGCTTGAGGGTTTCGAAGCGCTCCACCGCCTCGACGATCGAAGCGACGCTCTGTTCGGTAAAGAAAAGCCCCGTCACCCCGTCGATCACCGTTTCGCGACACCCGCCCCTGTCGTAGGCGATCACCGGCGTACCACAGGCCTGCGCCTCCACCGGCAGAATGCCGAAATCCTCCTCGGCGGCGAAGACGAAAGCCTGCGCGCCCTCCAGATACTCTCTAAGCACGTCTGCGGGCTGATAGCCCAGAATGTCGATGTTGGCGGTCGCCATGGCCTTGATCTTTTCGCATTCCGGCCCGTCGCCGATCACCACCAGGCGGCGCTCCGGCATCGACGCAAACGCCTCCACCACCAGATCCATCCGCTTGTACGCAACCATGCGCGAGGCGACCAGGTAGCATGGCTCCTTCTTCGCGTGCACCGAAAAGCCGTCCACGTTCACCGGGGGATAGATCACCTCGGCCTCGCGCCGGTAGGTTTTCCTGATCCGCCGGGCGATGTACCTGGAATTGGCTACAAAATAATCGACGCCGTTGGCGGTGCGCACATCCCAAAGCCGGACGCGGTGGAGAATGCAGCGTGCGATCCAGGATTTCAGACCCCTCGCCAGCCCGGCTTCCGCCAGGTATTGATGCTGCAGATCCCAGGCGTAGCGGATCGGCGAATGCACGTAGCCGATATGCAGCTGATCCGGCCCGGTGATCACGCCCTTGGCCACCGCACGCGAACTCGAGATCACCAGATCATAGCCGGACAGATCGAGCTGCTCGATCGCCAGCGGCATCAACGGCAGGTATCCACGATAATGCTTGCGCGCACCGGGCAGGCGCTGGATGAACGTGGTGCACGGCCGGTGCTCGGCCAGGAAATGCCGCTCGTCCGGCGACAGGAAATCGCACACCGCGAACAGAGCCGCCTGCGGATACAGTGCCAGCAGCTGCTCCAGCACCCGCTCGGCCCCGGTGTAGGCGACCAGCCAGTCGTGGACGATCGCAACCCTGCGCATGTTGGTATTAGAACGCGGCGTTATTCAGCGGGGCGGTGCGCCCATCTTACACTGCGCCCGGCCGTCGGCGACACGCCGTCGGGGGGGCAACATTGTTGCGGGCGAAAGCAAAGCGATTCCGATCCCCGCAGCACGGCCCCGGCCGGCGTCGCGCAGAGCGCCGCAGATGGTGAAACTGCCACACCGTCTGTTACCGCCGGATCGCCGGCCGATGCAATGACAGCGTGCCGCGCGCCCATGAACATCCGCCCCGGCAAGCGTCCAATCACCGCAAACCGGGGGGGGTTGATGCCCTTGCACCGGAGCGCGAACACGATGCCGGTGATTCGACGCACGATCCGAATCCCGACGCCGGACCAGCTGACGCTGGCTCGGCGCTTCGGGTATCGGTGAACTTTGACGCTCATTGCAGCAATCAGCAACGGCCGATACGCCGGGTTGTCGGCTTCTTCGGTCCACTCGTAGCCCAGCGCCTGCAGCGCGCCGCCCCCGGTGATCGAATTCGGCTGCCGCCCCCAATTCCCCCCCCCAATTCGGGTCTTGACAGTTCAAGGTGACTACCATACAGAGTGCTCCGGCAGCGCGCGACTGAGCGGATGGTGGCCGTTTCTCAACCCAAGCGCAGAGCTGCTGAACGGGTCGGAGAGGCGACCCAACGAAAGGGGGCAAACCATGAATTGCGCACGTCGTCCGCCGGGCGGCCATAGGCCAGCCCGCGTCTTGATCATTCTTTCCCTGACTTTTTTTGCCGCGGCCTGCGGGAGCGGCAACAACAGCACTCCCAGCGCTTCGCCGCCGCCGACAGCCCAGGGCACTACGATCACCGGCTCGGTACTGGCGCCGAACGGAACCCTGGCCAGACTCGAACAGCCCTCCCTGTTCAAACGCCTGCTCGCCAGCTTCATCCCGAGCGCAAGGGCACAGACCGCGGGCCTGGCGCCGGTGGCCGGAACCAACGTACTGGTCTTCGCCATCGACGACGCCGGCAAGCCGACCGGCGGGGTGATCGCCTCGACCACCACCGCTGCCGACGGCAGTTTTTCGCTGACCCTGCCGGCGGGAACAACGCTGGCCAGCAACCTGATCGTGCAGGCCAGCGGAGCCACCACGCCGCAGCCGGTGGGTCCGGCGAACCAGAACACGCAGAGTTGCCCGCTGGGGCGGGCGAACCTGCCGCCCATCACGCCGGCGACCGAGTACGCCACCCGCGCGCTGATCAGCGAAATCCAGAGCAAGGCCGGAACGCTGGGGAATTTTACGGTGGACGAAGTCAACGCCATCATCCAGCAGGCGATCAACCTGCTGAACTCCAACCCCAATCTCGTCGGCGGCACCATCGAGGACACCATCAACAACCTCATCGCGGCCGACGATCCCCAGATCCGCCAGCTCATCGACGACACCTCACCTGCGGGCGAAGGCTCGGCGCCGCAGGGGCTGGGCGGCACTTACAACGTCATCGGCTTCGAGGCCAGGACGGCCAGCTTTTTCGAGCGGCGCGGCCAGGAGATCGGTACGGTCACCCTCGATCTCTCGGCCAAGACCTTCGCGCTTAATACCACGCAGAACCGGGCGGAACTGAACGAAACCTGCAGCGGAAGCGCGCCCTGCGATCGCGCGTTCGTCCGCAGTTTCAACAGTTCCAGCAACTCCAGCAGCGGCGCCATCACCGTGCTGAGCGGCAACCTGATTTCGTTCCAGACCAGCGACGGCGGCGTACTGGGCAGCTTCAACTCGACCGGCGACATCATCGTCATTCCGGACGAGGAGAGTCTGATCCTCGCGATCAAACAGACCGGCGCGGCACCGGCCCTCGGCGGCACCTACCAGGGGGGCGAGCTGGATTCGAGCCTGAACAGCAGTTTTACCGTCGCTGCGGATAGCCCATACAGCGTCGGCGACAGCAGGACGGCGCTGGACAGCATTGTCATCTCGGGCGGTTCGCTGACCGGAGCCGCGAATGAAAGCACAATGGGGAAAGACATCACCTGCAGCGGCGCCGGCACCTGCCCGGATGCTGAAACCCTGACGGCTCTGGGTCAATCCAATCCCATCGGCGCCAGCGTCGCCGTCAGCGGCACCGGCGTGCTGACGGTGACGCCGGCCGGCGGATCGGCGCTGACCGGCGCCGTGACCGGCAACGGCGGCCTGTTCGCGCTCGCCGCCGGCGATCCGAACACGGGTGACGCGGGCGTCGTGCTGGGTGTCAAGCAAGGCTCGAACATGACCAACGCCTCGGCCAGCGGAACCTACAACGTGGCCGGCTTCGAACTCGATCTGAATTCCGGCTCCACCTCCGTGCGCTCCCAGGGCGGAACCATCACCCTCGACGGCAACGGCAATGCCAACGGTAACCTCGCGACCCTCGAGAAGCGTGTCACCACCGGCTGCGTCAGCGGCAGCCTGTGTCCCAGCGAGTCGGACAGCGAGGGCGGCACGAATGACGCGATATCCGCAAGCTACAGTGTTTCCCCGACCGGTGCGGTGACGGTGACGCCGGCCGGCGGCACCGACACGATCCAAGGTTTCGCCAGCCAGGATGGCGGCGTCATTGTCCTGACCTCGCGGCGCGACGGCACCATCGGCACGCAGAACGGCAGCAGCCATCGGGATTTGTTCGTGCTCATCAAATAAGCCGGCGCGGGGCCGGCGGGTCTATCCGCGCCACGCCGACCCCGCCATGGGCGCCCGCACCGGGACCCGCACGCGAAGTCGTAGAATCGGTTCGCCACAGTCCGCGCGATCGACGGCCTATGGCTGCCGCCGCTGGTGGTCCGGGAAGGCGGCTGCGGAGGCGTACACGGGGCATCGCGGCTGGTTGCGCCGGCGCTCGCGTGACGGAGGCACGCAAGCACGTCATTGCCGGGGGCGCGCAGCGCACCTGTGGCAATCCCGACGCGGCGGCACTGCCGATGCCGGCGGCATGATCGCCGGGCGGGGTTGCCGCGGCCCCTTCAGGCGCCCGGCAACGACGCCCCTTGCTATGACGCTCCTCTATCGCGGACCGGCGCTCAAAAACATCCGGTAGGCCGGACTGTCGGTTTCCTCAGCCCACTCGTAACCCAGCGCCTGCAGCGCGCGCCGGCATTCGGCACGCTGCCCCTGCGGCACTTGCAGGCCGCACAGCACGCGGCCGTAGGCGGCGCCGTGATTGCGGTAGTGGAACAGCGAGATGTTCCAGCGACTGCCCACCGCCTGCAGGAAATCCAGGCAGGCGCCGGGGCGTTCCGGGAATTCGAAGCGGAACAGGTGCTCGTCGGTCAGGCCCGGTGCACGCCCGCCGACCATGTAGCGCACGTGCACCTTGGCCATTTCGTCGTCGGACAGGTCCGCCACCGCGTAGCCCTGCTGGCGCAGATCGGTGATCACCTCGCCGCGCGCGGTCGGCGAATCCAGGTGCACGCCGACGAAGACGTGCGCCTGCGCGGGGTCGGCGTAGCGGTAGTTGAACTCGGTGATCACGCGCCGGCCGAGCTGCCGCAGGAAGCGCCGGAAGCTGCCGGGCTGCTCGGGAATCGTCACCGCCAGCAGGGTCTCGCGGCCGTCGCCGAGCTCGGCGCGTTCGGCGATGTGGCGCAGCCGGTCGAAGTTGACGTTGGCGCCGGAGACGATCGCCGCCAGCCGCCGCCCGCGCCAACCGTGCTCGTGCACCCAGCGCTTGGCGCCGGCCACCGCCAGCGCGCCGGCCGGCTCGGCGATGGCGCGGCAGTCGTTGAAGATGTCGCGGATCGCCGCGCAGATCTCGTCGACGCTGACGGTGATCGCGCTATCGACAAAACGCCGCGCGAGCTTGAACGGCTCGGTGCCGGCGCGCCGCACCGCCACCCCGTCGGCGAACAGGCCCACCTGCGGCAGCGTCACCGGGTGCCCGGCCGCCAGCGCGCGCGCCATGCAGTCCGAGTCGTCGGGCTCGACGCTGATCACCGCGACTTCCGGGTGCAGGCTCTTGACGTAGACAGCCACGCCGGCCAGCAGCCCGCCGCCGCCGGTGCAGACGAAGATCGCGTCCGGCACCCGCTCCCCGCACTGCTCCAGAATCTCCTTGCCGACGGTGCCCTGCCCGGCGATGACGTCGACGTCGTCGTACGGCGGGATCGTCACCATCCCGCGCTCGGCGGCGAGCTGCCCGGCGTGGGCGGCGGCTTCGTCGTAGGCGTCGCCGTGCAGCACGGTGCGCGCGCCGAAGCCGCGGACCGATTCGATCTTGATCTGCGGTGTGGTGCGCGGCATCACGATCAGCGCCGGAATCTTCAGCTTCGCCGCTGCCAGCGCCACGCCCTGCGCGTGGTTGCCGGCTGAGGCGGCGATCACGCCGCGCGCGCGCTGGTCCGCGGACAGGCCGGCGATCCGGTTGTAGGCGCCGCGCAGCTTGAACGAGTGCACGCTCTGCAGGTCCTCGCGCTTGAGCAGCACCGTGTTGCCCAGGCGCGCCGACAGCTTCGGCGCCGCCTCCAGCGGCGTGATGCGCGCGACCTCGTACACCGGCGCGCGCTCGATGCGCGCGCGATAGTCGGCCAGCAGGCGCGCGGCCTCGGGATCATCGACGCCTTTGGGTTTGCGTATCATGGCGCGCGCACTTTATCGCAGATGCCGGGCATGGAACCCAGGTGCCGAGCATGAAACCCGCCGATCTGCCCGCCGTCGCGTTCATCGGCGGCGGCAACATGGCCCAGGCCCTGGCCGCGGGCCTGCTGGCGCAGGGCTTTCCGGCCGCGCGGCTGCGCCTGGCCGAAATCGACCCGCAGGTGCGCGCGCACCTGGCCCGGCGCCTGCCCGGCGCGCATTTGACCGACGAGCCGGCGGCGGCCGTGGCCGGCGCCGGGCTGGCGGTGCTGGCGGTGCTGGCGGTCAAGCCGCAGCAGGCGGCATCCGCCCTGGCCGGCGTGCGTCTGTCACACGACACCACCCTGCTGTCGATCGCCGCCGGACTGCGCGTAGCCACGTTGCGCGGCTGGCTCGGCGATCACGCGGCGGTGGTGCGCTGCATGCCGAACACGCCGGCGCTGGTCGGCGCCGGCGCCAGCGCGCTGTTCGCCGACACCCGCGTCGATCCGGCGGCGCGCGAGCGGGCTGAAACCCTGCTGGCTGCGGTGGGCACCGTCTGCTGGGTCGAAGACGAGAGCCTGCTGGACGTGGTCACCGCGGTCTCCGGTTCCGGTCCGGCCTATTTCTTCCGGCTGGCCGAGGCGCTGTCCGCCGCCGGGCGGCGCGCCGGCCTGCCGGCGGACGTGACCGAGCAACTGGCGCGGCAGACCCTGGTCGGCGCCGGGGCACTGGTCGCCGCCGACGCCGCCGCGCTGGCCGCGCTGCGCGCGCGCGTCACTTCGCCCGGCGGCACCACCGCCGCGGCGCTGGCGCAGATGGATCGCGACGGCTTCGACACGGCGGTGGACGCGCTGGTATCGGCCGCGCTGGCCCGCGCGCGCGAACTCGGCGATGCGCCGGCCCGTTAGAATCACACCGGCCGGAACCGCTGCCGGCCCATCGGAGGCATCGTGGCCAACCTCGACAACGGTCTGATCTTCATCGTCGGCACGCTGCTGCAGATCGCGCTCGGGCTGCTGCTGGCGCGAGTGCTGCTGCAGCTGGTGCGGGCGGATTTCTTCAATCCGATCTCGCAGCTGGTGTGGAAACTGACGCAGCCGGTAGTGCGTCCGCTGCTGGCGCTGCTGCCGCGCTGGCGCACGCTGGACCTGGCCGGCGGCCTGCTGCTGTACGCGCTGGCGGTGATCTATGTCGAGCTGCTGGCGTCGCTGTACGGCTTCGACGTGCCGATCGGCTACGCGCTGGTGCAGGCGCTGCTCAAGCTGGCCAGCCTGACGCTGAACCTGTACACGCTGAGCCTGTTCGCGCAGGCGCTTTTGTCCTGGATCGGACCGGGGGTCAGCAACCCGGCGGCCAACGTGCTGTGGAGCCTGAACGAGCCGCTGCTGCGCCCGGTACGCCGCATCCTGCCGCCGATCGGTGGCATCGACCTGTCGCCGGTGCCGGTGATGCTGCTGCTGCAACTGGTCGACCGGCTGCTGCCGCTGGCGCCGTTCTTTCATTGAACCCGGCCGCCGGCACGCCGCGGACGTGGCCCGCCGACTCGGTCGGCCTGGTGACGCCGCACCGGATCGACATCGACGCGCCGCTGACGCTGGACTGCGGCCGCACGCTGCCCCGTCACCAGCTGATGGTGGAGACCTACGGCAGGCTCGACGCCGCAGCCGACAATGCCGTTCTGGTGTGCCACGCGCTGTCCGGCGACCACCACGCCGCCGGCTACCATTCGCCCGACAATCGCAAACCGGGATGGTGGGAACACTACATCGGCCCCGGAAAGCCGATCGACACGCATCGGTTTTTCGTGGTCTGCCCGAACAACCTCGGCGGCTGCCGCGGCTCCACCGGGCCAACCTCGATCGATCCGGACAGCGGCCGCGCCTGGGGCCCGGATTTTCCGCTGGTCACCGTGCACGACTGGGTCGGCAGCCAGGCCTTGCTGGCCGATGCGTTGGGCATCGACCGCTGGGCGGCAGTCGTCGGCGGCAGCCTCGGCGGCATGCAGGCACTGCAGTGGGCGATCCAGCATCCGCAGCGGCTGCGTCACGCCGTGGTCATCGCCGCGGCGCCGCGGCTGTCAGCACAGAACATCGCCTTCAACGAGATCGCCCGCCAGGCGATCCTGTCGGATCCGGAATTCCACGCCGGCCGCTACGCCGAGTACGGCACCCGGCCCGAACGCGGGCTGAAGCTGGCACGCATGCTCGGCCACATCACCTATCTGTCCGATACGGCGATGCGCGAAAAATTCGGCCGCCTGCGGCGTGACAGCGGCCAGGCCTATGGCTTCAACTACGATGTCGAGTTCGAAGTGGAAAGCTATCTGCGCCACCAGGGGGCGAGTTTCGTCGAGCGCTTCGACGCCAACACCTACCTGCTGATGACCAAGGCGCTGGACTACTTCGACCCCGCGCGCGAGGCCGGTGGCGACCTGGCGACGGCGCTGCACCCGGCCACGGCCCGGTTCCTGGTCATCGCCTTCGCCGGCGACTGGCGCTTTGCCCCCGAGCGTTCGCGGGAAATCGTGCAGGCACTGGTGCGGGTCGGCAAGCGCGTCAGCTACGCCGAAATCGGCAGCCGTTTCGGCCACGACGATTTCCTGATGCCCAACGCCGAGTACCGGCGCGTGTTGGGGGCGTACCTGGCGCGGGTGGCCGAAGAGGCGGGGACGTGAGCCCGCCGCCGGGCCCGGAGTTGCGCGCGGATCTGGCACTGATCTGCGAATGGATCGCCCCGCACAGCCGGGTGCTGGATCTCGGTTGCGGCGACGGTGCCCTGCTCGCCTGGTTGGCGGCGCATCGGGACGTCGCCGGCTACGGTCTGGAAATCGATCCCGAATCGGTGGCCGCCTGCATCGCGCGTGGCATCGACGCGATCCAGGCCGATCTGGACGAGGGCCTGGCGGGGTTCGACGACGACGGCTTCGAAACGGTGGTGATGACGCAGGCGCTGCAGGCCCTGGCGCGGCCGGATGCCGTGGTGGCGGAGATGCTGCGCATCGGCCGCCGCGCGATCGTGACGTTGCCGAATTTCGGCCACTGGCGCGCGCGCCTGGCGCTGGCGCGCGGACGCATGCCGGTGACCGCCGCGCTGCCGCACGCCTGGTACGACACGCCCAACGTCCATCTGTGCACGGTGGCGGACTTCGAGACGCTATGCACCACGCGCGGCTGGACCATCCGCCGCCGCGCGCTGCTGGACCGCCGCCACCGCAGCGGCCCGCTGATCCGGCGGCTGGGCAACCTGCTGGCGGAAATCGCGATCTACGAGCTGGGCCGCGGCTAACGAATAAAAACGCCTTCGCGAGAATCGTGCGGCGGTCCGCGGCACGTCATTGCGAGAAACGTCATTGCGAGGAGCGTCATTGCGAGGCGGGCGAAGCCCGCCGCGGCAACCTCGAGTCACCAGCGTGACATTCATCGAAGCCCAGCCAGGTGGCGCCACCGTTGCCGGCACCGCGGTCGTCGGCCGGTCCGGTCAGAATCCGGGCGGTCTCTCGTGCCCGACCTGCAGCGCGCGCTGCAGCGCCAACCCCACCCCGGCGATCGTCCCCTCCTCGAACAGACGCCCGATCAGCGTCACGCCATAGGGCACGCGCCGCGGCGGCGAAAAGTGCGGCAACGGCCGTGCCGAATCCGGCGCCCAGTCGCTGCGCGCCTGCGATACCTCGACGAAGCCCGCGCGCAGCGTCAGCGCCGGCTGGCCGGTAAAGTTGGAGAGGATCAGCATCTCGTCGCGCAGCGACGGCACCAGCAACAGGTCCACTTCCGACATCACCCGCGCCATCTGCTCGGCGACCTTGCGCCGTAGCCGGTCGGCCTGGACGAAGTCCACCGCCGACAGGAAGCGCGATTCGCGGAACAGGTTGGGCCAGGCATCGGCTGACTGCACCGTCAGCGCGTCGGCTTCGCCGCTGAGGGTCAACGCTTCGAACGCGGCGGCGGCCTCGGCGAACAGGATCAGGTTGAGCGAATCGTACGGCCAGTCGGGCAGTGAGATTTCCTCCGCGACCAGGCCCAGATCGCGCAGGGTCTGCAGCGCGGCGCGGTCGATCTCGGTGGCCGGCGGTTCCTGCATCCACGCCGGGAAGTAGCCGACTTTAAGCCCCTTCACCGGCGCTCGGGCGTTGAAATCCAGAGGAACCGGCAAGCTGGCCACATCGCCGGCATCGGCTCCGGCGATGGCACGCAGCACCAGCATGGTGTCCTCCACCGCGCGCGCCATTGGGCCGAGCTTGTCCAGGCTCCAGCACAGCGTCATGGCGCCGGTGCGCGGCACGCGGCCGTAGGTCGGGCGCAGGCCGGTCACGCCGCAGCGCATCGCCGGATCGATAATGCTGCCCTGGGTCTCGCTGCCGATGGCAAAGGCCACCAGGCCCGCCGCGGTGGCGGCACCCGGTCCGGCGCTCGACCCCCCGGAGCCTTCCTCCGGCAGCCAGGGATTCATCGTCTGGCCGCCGAACCAGATGTCGTTGAGCGCCAGGGCGCCCATGCTCAGCTTGGCCAGCAGCACCGCACCGGCATCGTCGAGACGCCTGACCACGGCGGCATTTTCGACCGGCACGCGGTCGCGAAACGGTGCAGCGCCGTAAGTGGTGCGGATGCCGGCCGTGTCCAGCAGATCCTTGGCGCCCCAGGGGATGCCGTGCAGCGGGCCGCGGTATTTGCCCGCAGCGATCTCGCTGTCGGCTTGCCGGGCCTGCTTGAGTGCGGGTTCGTCGAGCAGAGTGATGATGCAGCGCAGCCTGGAATCGAAGCGCTTGATGCGATCAAGATAGAGCTTCGTCAGCCGCTCCGAGGTCAGTTGCCGGGTGCGGATCCAGGACCCAAGTTGAGTGACCGTGGCGTAGGCAATGTCCTCGTCACGCGCCGGCAGCGGCCCCGGTACGGCCGGGCTGGGCTGGAAGCGGTGCCGGGCCGGACCGGCGCGATGTCCCGGCAGTACCGGATTCCACACCGTGGCCGGCGCCAGAGCTTCCTCAAGCATGACCTTTCTAGGTCCGGTCCGGCGCTCCAGCAATCCCGCCATCGAGGTGCGCCAGTTCGCGCCCGCCATCTGCCGCTGCGCCGGCGTCAGCGTGACCTGAACCAGCTTCTCGGCCTCGGCGAAGGTGGCGTCGGTCACTGCGGGTCCGGCCGCGGGCGCGGTGTTGAACGCGGGCGCGGCGCCCGGCACCGGCTTGGCCTCGTCACGCGGGTCAGCGCCGGCGCGGGCGCCGACCGCCGCAGCACCCAGCAAACCGAGCGGAACCCCGGTCAGAAACTGTCGGCGTGTTTTCATGCCTTTTCCGCCTGCGCCATCACACCCCCATCAGAGGCGCAAACGGTTGCGCGGCGGATCTTCGAATCCGGCGCCCGCAGGTCGCAGCCCAGTACCCGGCGCAGGCGCGTATCGCAACGTGCTCAACACTCATCCCCCACCGGAAACCGGCACCGCGCCGCTGCGCGCGAAATCGCCGTTGGGGCCGGGAAACACCACCGGGCTGGCGTAGCCGTCGGCCGAGACGCTGCTGACGCCGAAAAACCAATCGTCGATGTTGGCGTCGTGCAGGGTGAAGGAAAGTTTGCCGTCGGCGTCGTGCGTGGCCGCGTCGGCGGCTATCCAGCGCTTGTGCTGCCACTGCGGGGCGGTGGTCTCGCGCCACCACACGTAATAGCCCACAGCGCCCGGCACCGGCTGCCAGTGCAGACCGGTGTCGACCGTGACCGCGCCGCTGATGGACACGCCTTCCGGCGGTGCCGGGGCATTGGCCAGTGCCGCCATGGCCGCCGCGTTCAGCGCGGTGACCTTGGCCAGGTACGGGAAATTCACGCCGGAGAGCACGTCGCCGTACTGCACGCCGTCGACCACGCGAACGTCCTGATGCTCGTGGGTGTAATCCTCGCTGCGCTCGGTGAAGCGCACTGCCGGGTAGCCGGCGTTGAGAAACTCCACCTGATCGCCGCCGCGCCGGTAGCGGTCGGTGCGGTAAATCAGCCGCACGTGAAAGTTGTTCACGTAGCGGGGTGCCAGCCGTGCGATGAAGCGCGCCAGGTTGCGCGAGGGTGAATCCAGCTCGCCACCGGTGTAGTTGAGCAGGTGGATCTGCCGCGGGGTCAGCGTGTTTTTCAGGCTCTCGGCGAACAGCCGCACGCTGGTGTTGTCGATCACGCCATCCTGGCCGCGGATGCCGCCGATGATGTCGTTGTTCAGATCGGCCTCGACGCGCCAGCCATGCGCCACGGCGTAATCGGCCAGCACCTTGCCGCCATAGAGACCCTGCTCCTCGCCAGAGTCGACGCCAAACACCAGCGTGGCGGGGAAGCGGTGCTGGCTGAGCACGCGCGCGGCTTCGATCACCGCCGCAGTACCGGAGCCGTCGTCGTCGGCGCCCGGCGCGTCGGCGGTGCTGTTCATGACGTCGGTGACGCGCGAGTCCAGGTGGCCGGTGATGACGATCACGCGGTCTGGATCCATGGTGCCGTGCAGGATGGCCACCACGTCCTGCACCTCGGTGGGCCTGGGGATGCGTTCTCCGGTGACGCTCTGCGCCGGCGTGACGATCGTCAGGCACCCGCCGCAGCCGTTCGAAATCTGCTCGAAGCGCGCCTTCACCCAGCGCCGCGCCGCGCCGATACCGCGTGTCTGCGAGCGGGTATCGCTGAGCGTGTGGCGCGTGCCGAAACCGACCAGGTGCGTCAGCGTGGCCTGCAGTTCCCCGGGGCTGACCGCCGCGGCGATGGCGCGCAGCTCCGGGTGAAAATTCGCCGGCGGCGGCACCGAACGCGAAACCGTCGCCGCCGGTACGCCTGTCGCGAGGCTCAACATGAATCCGGTCACCAAAAACCTTACGCGCATGGTCTCCCCTGGAGCTGAGTCGGCAGCATCTTTGCACGACTGGCGCAGTCGACGCACAGCTCCACGCCTCGGCATGTCACGGCATGGGCGCGTCGTTCGCCCGCGTACCGCGCGATTGGCTCGCAACGCTGCACCCCGAATGGCGCGCGCCCCGTCACGTCACGCCACGGTCCGTTCAACGAAAGTTGGCGTTGACGCCGAGGAAGAACACCCGGCCGAGCGAGTCGTAAACCCCGGGGAAGGTGTTGTTGTTGCCGAACGGCGGCGAGGCTATCGAATTGGGCGAATTGCTCGACACGAGCGGCGGATCGGTGTTCGTCAGGTTGTTGACCCCGAACCGCAGCGTGACGTCCTGAGTGCTGATCGGAAGTCGGTATGTCATCGTCAGGTCCATGTATTGCTTCTTCGGAATCTCGCCGTCGATCAGGTCCGGTTTGCCTGAAGCCAGAATCGTGCCGGTCTTGTTTTTGTCCAGCGCCACCGAACTGATGTAGCGCCACTGCACCGACACCCCCAGCCCGGCGATGATCGTGTCCGACGGCGCCAGCCAGGTGGTGCGCAGCTTATGCCGCCAGCGCGGGTTCGGCTCGCCACAGGTCAGGCCGAACAGGCCGGCGCAGTCGAAGATTGGCAGGCCCGGCGCGTTTTTCTGACTGAAGCTGTTGAGATACGTGCCGGTGAAGGTCAGATCCACGCGGCCAAGGTTACCTAACCCCAGATCGCTCAAATAACGATTGTAGTGGAAGCTGAAGTCGACGCCGCGCTCTTTCAGGAAGCCGGTGTTGATGTTGGTGTCGGCCACAAAGTTGGTTCTCGGACCCCAGATCCGCCCTCCCGAACCGCGATGAATGTTGTTGCAGAACGCACCCTGCTGAATGCACTCGCTCAGAATCGTGTTGGCACCGATGGTGCCGATCCGGTCGGCGATGGTGATCTGGTAGTAGTCGATGGTGCCGGTGAAGCCTTTCAGGAAGCGCGGCTGCAGCACCAGACCGGCCTGCCGGGTGATCGCCCTTTCAGCCTTCAGATTCTGATTGCCGCCGAACTCGGCATTGCACTGGCCGGAGTTGCAGTCCACGATGTTGCCGTACTGGGAGGGTGTGACGCCTGTCCTCTGGCACTGTGCCAGAGTGGCGCCGCCGGCCACGATGCCGGTGGCCGGATCAATTGCGCCGGCGCAGGGATCGCTACCGCCGAAGATGTTGACACTGTTGGGGAAAAACAACTCCTGGATGTCCGGCGCCCGCACCGCACGGTTCCAGCTGCCGCGCAGGCCGATGTCCTCGATCGGGAAATACTTCAGGCCGAACTTGTAGGCGTGGGTGTAGCGCGCCTGAGTGGTGTAATTCGACACCCGATACGCAGTGTCGAACGACAGCGATTTGACGAACGGCTGATCCTCGACAATCGGCAACTGCAGCTCGCCGAAGTAGTCCTTGACGTTGAAATTGCCCGTCACCGGCGGTATGGTTCCGCCTCCACCGGCTTGGTCGCCGGATTGAAACGTCTGGTCCGGCCGGAGTTCCAGCGATTCCTTGCGAAATTCATAGCCCAACGCGACGCCGACGCCGGTCTTGGCCAGCGGGCTGACAATGCCGTACGGCGTCAGATCGCCGTTGACGCTGGCAGACACGATCTCCTCGACCGTGTTGCCCTGTTCGAAGCCGTCGGCCCTGAGAAAATCCACCTGCGCCGGCGTGACCGCATTGGCCTGAAACAGGTTGAATGGCACGCAGCCGCCGGTCGGATCCTTGCAGACGATATTGCCGTTGGCGTCGGTGGTCGCCTGCAGCGCCTGCTGCGTGCGCGACAACGACAACTCGTTCCGAAAAGACTGGGCCAGTACGGTCTCGCCGCGCTGCGCCGACACGTCGTACGACAGGTCGTCGATGATCGTACCCCGCAGCCCGAACACGATGCGGTAGTCGGTGTGGCGGGTATCGTTTTCCCGGTTCCCGAATTCGAAGTCACGCTTTGCGATCTGTAAGCGGGCATTATCGGTCGGCCCTAAGCCCGCATCCGTGCAAAGAAGCTTCCGCTCCTGTGCCGACAGCAGCGGGTTGTCGCAGTTGACATTGAAGTTATTGAAGAAGGTTCCGCCAGGCCCGAGCTGAAACGACGTGCGGTCGTCCATGAACATCGCGCTGCCGTAGACGTCGACGTGCTCATTGAACTGGCGATGGGCGAATCCACCCAGCGTGTAGCGCTGGTCCGGACGTTGCAGGAGGTCGAATGGCGCGAAGTTGAATTTCCGGCCGTCGTAAGGGACGAATGTCCCTGAACCGTTTGGATCGGCCATGTAATCGAATGGCAGACCGGCATTAAGGCGATCATAGCTGATGAACCGGCCGTTTTTGATCATGCTCGAGGTCGGGCCTGTGATGTGCCGGTCGCCCGATGCCGGAGTCGTGATAAAAAATTTCGAGAAACCTCTCTGGTCTCCATCGATCGCATCGAAGCGGGTGTGGCTGGCGTACAGCGTGACGTTGCCGGCGCCGCCGGCGAAGTTGCTGCCCCACACCAGCGTGGTGTCCTGGGTGGTGCCGTCGCCGCTGTCGGTGCGGTTCGCCTGAGCGTCGATGCTGAAACCGTCGAAATCCTTCTTCATGATGAAGTTGACCACGCCGGAGATGGCGTCCGAGCCGTACACCGCCGAGGCGCCGCCGGTCAGCACCTCGACCCGCTCGACCAGCGCCGACGGAATGAAGTTCAGGTCCACTTCCGGGCCGCCGCGCGGGTCGCCCGGCATCACCCGCTTGCCGTCGATCAGCGTCAGCGTGCGAGCCACGCCGAGGCCGCGCAGATCCACCGTCGCGGTGCCGGTGGAGCCGTTGTTGCCCGTGTTGTTCTGGGCCGCAAATACCGACGGCAGACTGTTCAACAGCTGCTCGACGTTCTGCGTGCCCTCGAGCTTGAATTCCTTGCTGTCGATCGCCTGCAGCGCCGCCGAGCCGGTCAGCGACGGCTGCTTGATGCGCGAGCCGGTGACTTCGACGCCCTGCAACTGCACCGGGGTGCCGGTGCTGGCCGGCGCCGTGGTGCCGGCGCCGGTGGCGGTGCCGGCCTGCGCCAGCTGCAGGTTCGCATCCTTCGCAGCCGCTGCGGAAGCGCCGCTGGCCGGCGCATCGGTGGACGCCGCCGCCTGCGCCACCCCCAGCAACGAACCGGCACCGGCGGCAAACGCGAGCTTTGCCGCCAACCGGAGTTGACCTTGTGCGCTGAGTTTCATCGGATCCCCCGTCCGTCAAGAATGACGAGACGATTCTCGCAGATGCAATCCACAATAGGACGGCGCATTTGCGCCACGGCACAATTGCGCAGACGCCGTGTGGCGTGGTCCGCTGAGCCGGCTAGCGCGTAGGGCCGGCTCCACGACCCGGCTGAGAGAACAAGTCGCGCGCCTGCCAGCCGGCCTGAAAGCGGGTTTTGGCGTGCAGCCGCTTCATGATTTCTTTCAGGTACCGGTTCAGCGTGCGCCGGGAGATCCCGAGTTGGTGCGTGATGGCTTTGTCGTGCAGGCCGGCCGCCAAAAGCGGCAGCACGCGCTCGACATGGGCCGGCATGCGGGAAGCCGATGCCCCCATCTCCGGCGCCCCGGACGAGGGAAAGGCAAGCGGCGTCGCGCGTTCCCAGATGGCTTCGAACAATGCGTGCAGGGCATCGAGCAGAACGCCGCCGCGCACCAGAATCGCCGCGGCGTCGGGATGCTCCAGATCCAGCGGCACGAACGCGATGCGTCGATCCACGATGCAAAGTTTCAGCGGTACGGACGGAAAGACCCGTGCCTGCTCGCCCGCTTCGACATAGGCCCCGATGTGTCTGCCGGCGCCGGGCCAGTCGAATATGCTCTGATCGTAGATCGCCCGGTAGCGCACGCCGCGGGCCATGGCCTCGAACTGGGTCTTGTTCACGTGCGGTGCCGGTGTCCACACGTAGGGAAGGCGATCCAGACCGATCACCTCTTCCTGCGCGGAGCGCTGCATTTGCTCGAACACTTTTATGATCATTTCCTGACCCGAGACGATCTCGATCATGCGTTGCTCGCCGGCGCCGCCGGCCCGGCGCGCGATCTCCTGGAAGCGCGCCGCGGCGATCCGCATCTGGTTCAGCGCCTCCTGCCGCTTGAGGATCAACATTTCCACCGCCACGTCCGGCGGGGTCGCGAAGTAGCGGGGGGTGCGTTCCGGCGAGTGCGTCACCAAACCCTTGCGTTCCAGCTCGGCCAGCACGAACTTGGCTTTGCGCCGGGAGAGCTTGCTGAAATCGGACAATTCCAGCAGTGAAAACCCCGGATGCCTGAGCAATGCTTCGTAGAAAAGCTCTTCGATCCCGGTGACGCCAACCGGTTCCAGCACGTGTCTTCTTTCGACCGCCATGGCTACCGATTCCGTGATCGCGACGCCAGAGCCTGCGCGGAGTCCGGCTCCTCTTGGGCGGGAGTTACGCAAGTTAGGCATGAGCTGACTTACCAGATTGGAACGTCCAGATGCCGCCAACACGCGCACTGCAGCGGCATGTAAATGCGCGGGCCGGTGGCCTCGATGCCCTGCAGTTTCAACGGGACGCTGCCGCGAGGGTGATCGTGGTGGTCGCGGTACCGCCGGCCTGCGCCATCTTCAGGTTTATCTCCGGGGCCGCGGCGTCGCCGGCCGCGGCATCGGTGAACGCCGCCGCGTGCGTCATCCTTAACGCCGAATCGGCGCCGGCCGCAAAAGCGAGATCATTTGCTTGCCCCAACCACCAAGTGCGAATACGGCGATTTTTGCGGATGCAAATAAAATACCTGCCGATATTGTCAACTATTTATGGATAACCCGGCTCTCGCATCAGAACGCCGGATCATAAGTTACGGACGCGTAATGTTTGCCGGCATCGGCGGGCTTTGTCGCTGCGCCGACCGCATATGATGAGGCGAGGGAATCATTCGGTCTCGCCGAGCACTTTGAGCTTGGTGCGGATGAAATCGGCGTCGTCGAGGTACAGCATCCCGGCCAGCCGGCGCAGCCGCTGCTCCTCCAGCGGATCGAGGCGGCCGTCGGCATAGGCCAGTCGCCACAGCAGATCCATCAGCCGGCAGCGACCGGGATAATCCAGATTCCGGTTGATCACGCGCACGTACTCATACAGCGAGGTGGCGTCGCCGGCGCGTGCCAGCGCACGCTCGGTCAACTCACCGGCCTGCTCGCCGCTCAACTGATAGCGCTGCGCCAGCAGTTCGACCATGCGGTCGTGCTCGATCGTCTCGACTTCGAAATCGGAGCGGGCGACTTCGGCCAGCAGCAATGCAACGGCCAGCGATTCGGACAGTTCGGCCGGACGCGCGGCGCCCTGATCCGGCGCCAACAGCTCGCGCAGGCGCGTCAGTGCGGTCATCACCGACGACCGATCCCGTACAGGCCGCACGGCGGTGGCGGCAAATCGCAGGCGGCGGATGGATACGGCAGTGATGCGGCGCATAAAGCTTGCATGGCGGTAGCGGCTACGGATGCAATCGATCGGTCAAGAGTACCAGCGGCTATGGCGCGGCGGAAAAGCGCAGATCGCCGTACCAGGCCTGGCCGTGCGTATGACTGTCGTCGCAGTCGGTCATCACCGCCACGCCGTCGATGTGATCGTAGTCGTCACCGAAGACCGCTTTCAGATCGGCGCGCACGTCGCGGCTCTCGGCTTGCCATTGACCGACGCCGGCCGCGCCCTGGCGCACCGCCAACAACTCGGCTCGATCGGTATAGGGGCTGGGAATGAACGGCACGCCGCCGGCGGCGTGCCGGCCGCTGGCCAGCGGGCCGTTGGCCCAGGTGTAGGACAGGCTGCGCAGCGTCCACGGCAGCCATGCCGTGCCCAGCGCCACGTATACCCGCGCCGGGAAGTCGTCGCCGGCCTTGGTGTGCGGATCCGCGCCGGGGTAGACGCGCTGGATCTTCCAGCGCCAGGAGAGAATCGGCGTCCGCGTCAGATCGACGCGGCCGCGCCAGACCAGTCCCAGCACCGAGTCGTCGCAGACCGCGTGCAGCACCTGCACGCCGCCGTCGTCGACCAGGGAATACTTGGTCTGCGGACGCCCTTCGAAAGTTTCCGTTTTCCACCCGACGAGGCTGCCGCGCGAGAACGGCGGCGGCTGCGGTTCGGCCGCGGCCGGCAGCGACGGCGCCGCCGTCAGCAGCGCCAGCGTCAAGCTCAGAGCCAGACTTCTCAATCGGTCCATTGCGTTCGCAAAAAAGGCAGCACCGCAGCCTGCAACTGGCCGAGGTGACGATGGTAAAAATGGCCGGCGCCGTCCAGCGTCAGCAGTTGCGGCGGTGGAGCATAGCGTTGCAGCTGTACCCGGCTGTCGGCGTAGGCAACGACGTCGTCGTCGCGCGAGTGTACCGCCAGCCACGGGCAGTGCGGATGTGGTGGGTTTTTTGCGGCCGCGACGTAACGGCCGAACGCGATGCTGATGGTGACCAGCGCGCGCGGGGTCACCCGGCCGGCGGCTTTCAGCGCGACGTGGGCGCCGAAGGAAAACCCCGCCAGCAGCAGCGGCAATCCCGGCAGACGCCGCGCCAGCCAGTCCACGCAGGCCAGCGTGTCGTCGGTCTCGCCGATCGCGTTGTCGAAACGGCCCTGGCTGTCGCCGACGCCGCGAAAATTGAAACGCAGCGCCGCCAGGCCGGTTTTCAACGCGCAACCGGCCAGTGTGTAGACGACTTTGTTGGTCAACGCGCCGCCGTATAGCGAGTGCGGATGGCAGACCACGGCGATGCCGCGCGGCATCCCGCGCGGCATCGCCAGCAGCGCTTCGAGCCGGCCGGCCGGGCCCGGCAGGAACAGCTGACGTGTAACGTCACTGCGGGAGGAGGTCATTGCGAGATCCCGCAGGGGCCGTGGCAACCCCGACCGGCAGTCGTGCCGTCCGCAACGTCAGTACCTCCCCATCGAGGTTGCTTCGCCGCGCTCGCAACGACGTTGTTCCCTTCGTGACTGCGAAGAACGTCACTTCTTGGCCGGTGCCGTCTCGAGCCCACGGTCGATCAGCATCGGCTCGATGCTGGGATCGCGCCCGCGCCAGTCGCGGTACATCTTCGCCAGATCCTCGGTGTTGCCGCGCGACAGGATCATGGCGCGGAAACGATCGCCGTTGGCGCGAGTCAGGCCGCCGTGCTGCTTGAACCACTCGAAGGCGTCGTCGGCCAGCATCTGCGTCCACAGGTAGGCGTAGTAGCCGGCGGCGTAGCCATTGCCCCAGATGTGCATGAAGTAGCTGGAACGGTAGCGCGGCGGCACGTACGGCAGATCGGTGCCGTTGTTTTTCAGCGCCGCGGCCTCGAAAGCGTCGACGTTTTCGCGCGGCGCACTGGCCGGCAGCATGTGCCAGGACATATCCAGCAGTGCCGCCGACATCAGCTCGGTCATGTCGTAGCCCTTGTTGAACAGCTGCGAATCTTTGAGTTTGTCCACCAGCGCCTGCGGCATCGGCTCGCCGGTTTTGTAGTTCCTCGCGTAATGGGCGAAGACCTCGGGGTACAGCGCCCAGTGTTCGTTGAACTGCGACGGGAACTCGACGAAGTCGCGCGCCACACTGGTCCCCGACAGGCTCGGGTATTCCTCGTCGGCGAAGAAACCGTGCAGCGCGTGACCGAACTCGTGGAACATCGTGGTCACGTCGTCGAACGACAGTAGCGCCGGCTGACCCGGCGCCGGCTTGGTGAAGTTGGCGACGTTATAAATCACCGGCTGCTGTGCGAGCAGCCGGGACTGCGTCACCAGGTTGTCCATCCAGGCGCCGCCGGATTTGTTGTCGCGCTTGAAGTAGTCGGCGTAGAACAGGCCCAGGGGTTTGCCGGTGACGTCGAACACGTTGAACACGCGCACATCCGGCTGCCACACCGGCAGGTCGTGACGTTCCTTGAACGACAGCCCGTAGAGCTGGTGGGCAGCGTAGAACACGCCGTTTTCGAGCACGTCGTTGAGTTCAAAATAGGGCTTGATCTGGCTCTCGTCGAGATCGAATCTGGCCTTGCGTACACGCTCGGAGTCGTACTGCCAATCCCACGGTTCGAGCCGGAATGATTTGCCATCCGCCTCGATCGCCGCCTGGATATCTGCCGCCTCGGCGCGCGCTCTGGCCACGGCCGGCGGCACCAGACGGTTGAGGAAGTCAAGCACGTGCTGCGGCGTCTTGGCCATCTGGTCGTCGAGCTTCCAGGCCGCGTAGTCGGGGTAGCCGAGCAGCTTGGCCTGCGCGGCGCGGATCTGCGCAATACGGGCGATGGTGGCGCGGGTGTCGTTGGCGTCGCCTTTTTCGGTGCGGGTCCAGGACTGTTCGAACAACTGTTGGCGCACGGCGCGGTTTTCGAGTTCGGCCAAGTCCGGCTGCTGCGTGGTGTTCTGCAGCGGCAGCACCCATTTGCCGTTCAGCCCGCGGCCCTTGGCGGCTTGCGCAGCGGCGTCGATCTGCCCCTCGGCCAGCCCGGCCAGCAGAGATTTGTCGGACACCACCAGCGCGCCGGCCTTGGTCGCCGCCAGCAGCTTGTTGACGAACTGCGCCGACAGCGTCGACTCCTCCTCGTAGAGCTTTTTCAGCTTGGCCTGGTCGGCCGCCGAAAGCCTGGCGCCAGCACGCACGAACTGCTGGTGGTACCACTCCACCAACCGCAGCGATTCGGCATCGAGCTTGAGCCGGTCGCGCTGGCGGTAAATCGCCTCGATGCGCTTGAACAGTTTGCGGTTCAGATAGATCGAGGCCTGGTGCGCGGCCAGTTTCGGCGCCATCTGCTCCTGCACTTTCTGCAGCGTCGGATCGGTGTTGGCGCCGGTCAGCAGACCGAACACCGCCAGCGCCCGCGACAGCGCCTGTCCGCTCTTCTCCATCGCGACGATGGTGTTGTCGAAGCTCGGTGGCGCGGCGGCGTCGGCGATCTTCTCGATCTCGGCGGCCTGTTCGCGCATGCCGTGCTCCAGCGCGGGCTTGAAATCAGCGTCGTGGATCTGGTCAAACGCGGGCGCCTGAAACGGCAACCGGCTTGGACTCAGCAGCGGATTGGCGCGCGCAGCGGCGTCAGCATTCATCGTCAACAATGCCAGCGCAGTGCCGGCCAACCCAAGGAAAATACGCATCGGTGGCTCCCCCAGCGGTCGGGTTTGGGCGCCCTCGCCGGACGGTGCGTCGCCGGCGACACGCGGGCCGCAGCTGACGCTGCCGCGGCGAAGCCGCGAACCTGCCGTTGACGAGGGCTCATACAGCGGCAGTTTAACCGACCGGGCCCGGCAGACCGCAGCCGGCGCCGGCGCACGTCGCCGCCGATAGGCCATGCCGGCTATGATCGGTGCATCCGCCCGCCGCCCTTAAGCCGCCGACCGATGCCGCCTGAGTCCGACGCCCCCGGCCAACGCCCGCTGCGCCGACTGTACCAGCTCGACCTGCGTTCGCTGGCGGCCTGGCGGGTGGCCCTGGCGCTGCTGCTGTTGACGGTCTGGGGCGCGGCGCTGACGCACGCCGGCGCCTGGTATGCCGACGCCGGCGTGTTGCCGCGAGGCCTGCTGTTCGAGCTATCGCCGGCGTCTGCGGCGACGCTGCTGGCCAGCAACGGCAGCCGCGCCTTCGCCGCGGCCTGGACGCTGCTGGGTCTGGCCGCGGCGCTGCTGCTGCTGGCCGGCTGGCGCAGCCGCATGGCTTTGGCCGCCAGCCTGGTGCTGCTGGCCTCGCTGATCGGCCGCAACCCGCTGGTCGCCACCGGCGCCGAACCGGCGCTGCTGCTGCTGCTGCTGTGGGCGCTGTTCCTGCCGCTCGGCGCCCGCGCCGCGGCCGACGCCTCGGCCGGCGCGCCCGCCGCGGTGCGGATCGAAACCCCGATCGGCGCCGCGCTGCTGTTGCAGATCGTCGCGCTGCACTGGCTGCCGGCGCTGGGCCATTCGCCGCAGGAGTGGATCGACCGGCTGCAGCCGCTGGTGGCCGGGCCGCGCTGGGGCAGCGCGCTGGGGCGATGGCTGGGAACCTGGCATCCGCAGACGCTGGGCGTCCTGCTGCGGCTGGGTTGGTGGCTGGCGGCGATCGGCCCGCCGCTGCTGCTGATTCCGTTCGCACAGCGCCTGCTGCGGCCGCTGGCACTGGCGCTGCTGGCAGTGCTGTGGCTCGGCGTCTGCCTGCTGCTGCGCGCCGGGCTGACGCCGTGGGTCGGCTGGACCTCACTGCTGCCGCTGCTGCCGGCGGGTCTGTGGGACTACGCCGCCGGGCGACTGGCGCTCGGTGACGGCCTGCGGCTGTACCACGATGACCGCTGCACGCGGGCCGGCGCTCTGGCGCTGCTGTGCCAGTGGCTGCTGCTGCCACGCGCACGCCGGCTGCCCACGGCCGGCGATCGCCGCGCGGAACTGCTGATCGCCAGGCAGCGTTGCCGACTGGCGATCGATGCCGGCGACCGGGCGCATCTGGGCTGGGATGCCTGGCTGCTGTTGTTGCGTGCATCGCCGCTGACCGGCTTCTGGCTGGCGCCGCTGCTGCGCCTGCCGCCGCTGCGGGCGACGGGCACCCACGCCTACCGGATACTGCAGCCTGCGGCGCTGCGCATGGCCTGGCCGCGATTGCCGGCACCGCACGCCGCCGCACTGCCGGGCCGCGCCGGCACCCGGCTGGCGCTGGCCGCGCTGGTGCTGTTCGCCCTGGCCGCAACCGGTGCGCGCGGGCTGCTGCCGCAGCCGTTGGCCCGGCCGCTGCAGGCCGCACTGCTGCCGCTGCGTCTGAACCCGGTGCCCTCGCCGCTGGCCGGCATGAATCTGGCCAACGGCTGGTTCGCCGCGCCGGCCACGCGCGCCGACGGCAGCCGCGTCGATCTGTTGCGCGACGGCACGCCGCTGGCCTTCGGCGCCGCCGCCGCGCGGCAGACGCTGGCGCAGACGCAAACCGGCTGGCGCGCATTGCAGGATCGGCTAGCGGCGACCGATAGCGCAGCGCTGGCGGCGGCCTACAGCGGCTGGCTGTGCCGCCGTTACGGCGGCGGCCGGCAACAGCACCTGCGTCTGGTGGTGGTGCTGGGCGGCGCCGCCGGCGCCGAGCAGCATCTGCTGTGGCAGGGCAGCTGCCGATGAGCGGCGCGATCACCGGTCTGATCGATGTCGGCGCCAATCTTGCCCACGCCAGTTTCGACACCGACCGCGACGCGGCGCTCGAGCGTGCGCGGCGGGCCGGTGTCGGCGCGATGATCATCACCGGCAGCGACGCCGCCAGCAACGAACGCGCGCTGATGCTGGCGCGGACCCATCCGGGCCGCCTGTACGCCACCGCCGGCCTGCACCCGCATCACGCCAGCCAGTGGAACGCCGCACTGGGTCGCCGCATCGCAGAACTGGCCGGCGAACCCGAAGTGGTGGCGCTGGGCGAGTGCGGCCTGGATTATTTCCGCGACCTGTCGCCGCGGCCGGCACAGCGCGACACGTTCGCCGCCCAGCTGGAACTGGCGGCGTCGTTGGGCAAGCCGCTATTCCTGCACCAGCGCGATGCGCACGAGGATTTCGGCGCCAT
Organism: Gammaproteobacteria bacterium; assembly: GCA_028871525.1. GTDB lineage: Bacteria > Pseudomonadota > Gammaproteobacteria > Nevskiales > Nevskiaceae > SCRT01. The sequence goes on along the minus strand of JAGWMX010000031.1, from coordinate 928 downwards.
CCTGCGCCAGCACCGCGCGCGACTGGCCACGGTCGTCGTGCATTGCTTCACCGATACCCGCGACGCGCTGGCCGATTACCTGGCGCTGGACTGCCACATCGGCATCACCGGCTGGATCTGCGACGAGCGCCGCGGCCTTTCGCTGCGCGACAGCGTGCGGCTGATTCCGGATCAACGGCTGTTGCTGGAGACCGACGCACCGTTTCTGCTGCCGCGCACGGTGCAGCCGAAGCCGGACAGCCGGCGCAACGAGCCGGCATATCTACCGTGGGTGTTGCAGGCGGTGGCGCTGGCCCGCGGACAGGCGCCGGAACACGTCGCGGCCATCACCGCCGCCAACGCACGGCACTGTTTCGGTCTCGATCGGCTTTATTGATGCGACACCCAAACAGTATTCGTTAGACCTCAGATAGCCATGCATCACCCATTTGGAGAGCTGCTCGGCCTGCACGTCGACGAGCAATCGGCGGGAAACAGCACTCTTAGCCTCCAAGTCTCAACTAAGCATCTGAACCCGCATGCTGTCGTACATGGGGCGGTCCTTTACGCCCTCGCCGACACCGGTATGGGCGCAGCCCTCTATCCAACGCTCGGCGCCGATGAGATGTGTGCGACTATTGAGATCAAGATCAATTACTTCAAGCCAGTTTCGTCCGGGTGGCTCTTTTGCCACACGACGCTCGTAAATCGCGGAAAATCCTTAGCCACACTTGAGTCTAAACTCTTGAGCAACAACGTTCTCGTCGCGCAAGCAAATGGAAACTTCGCAATCTTTCGCGCTAGGGAAGGTCTGAAAAACGAATGTGTGGGCACTGACGGGCAGGCATGAGCGACGCGGTGGGTTATTCAGCGATCAAAATCGCTGTGCTTGGCGCCCGATTCAGGGCGGGTGACGCTGATTTATTTGGGTTCTCGCGCACAACAGGCA
>JAGWMX010000127.1 GCA_028871525.1 Gammaproteobacteria bacterium | reverse complement strand
GGCAGTTGAATCGACCGTCGGCTTGGATTTAAGTCGCGCGTTGCGGTTGTGGGGCCGGATCGTGCTCGGCCGCAACAGCCGGTGTTGGCGGCGATGCAGTTTGGCGTGACGTAGCCGGATCTGCGGCAGCGGCGAGTGCAGGTGACGTGGCGACGGCAGGGGTCGGCGCGGCCTGGGGTACCGTCGCGGCCGGGTTGACGCTCGCTGTTCCAGGCGATATTGCGGCCGGATTGGCGCTCACCGTTTCGGGCGACGTTTCGGGCACTGCTCCGGGCGACGCCGCGGCCGGATTGACACTACCGGCGCGTGATTCGGCGCCGTGGCCGCGGCCACGGCCGCGACGGCCGCGACGGCGGCGGCCAGGATGCCCTTCACGGGCCGGCGCCGGGCTGTTGCTGTTCGGCGGCGGGTTGTCTAGCGCTGCCGCCGCTTCCTGGTTTGCAGCCGGTCTGTTGACAGGGCCGCGCCGCGGAGCGGTGTCGCCCTGCGCCGCGGGGGTGTTGCTTCGCCGAAGCGGCCGCGGGTCGCGCTGCGGCGGGAGCCGGCGTTGGTTGCCTGGTCCGATTTTGCCGTTGGCGCGCCCTTCGGTACGCTGAGTCTGGTGGTCGCGGCGGTGATGGCGGTCGTCGCGCCGCGCCGGCGATCGCCGCCCGCCCACTGGAGATGCAGCTGAAATGCTCGCCGGCGCCGGCGCGGCGGGTGCCCAACCCAGCGCGCGCCGCAGGCGCCGCCACAGCGATTCGCCTGTCACCGGCACCGGCGCTGCGGCGGGCACTGGCGCCGGCCCGGTTGCGGTGGTCAACGGCAGCGGCGCCGGCGCATCCGGCAGGATGGTTTTTACCGCCGGTTCGGCCGGCGCACGACCGGGGCCGCCGCCGGCAAGCGGCGTACGCTTGGCGGCCTCGAAATCCTGCGCCAGCGCAAACGACAGGCCGGAATTATTTTCCTGATCGAGCTGATCGGCGCGCACGCGCAGGATTTCGAAGTGCGGCGAGGCCAGCGTATCGTTGGGCACCAGCGTCACGACAACGTTGTAGAGCGCCTCCAGACCGGCCAGCGCGGCGCGCTTTTCGTTGAGCAGAAGCGTCGCGACATCGACCGGAAGCTGGGCGATCACGCGGCCGGTGCGGTCCTTCATGCATTCTTCTTCGATCAGCCGCAGCACCGACAGCGCCGTCGACTCGACGCTGCGGATCTGGCCGCGGCCGGAGCAGCGCGGGCAGGGAATCTGGGTGTGCTCGCCGAGGCTCGGCCGCAGCCGCTGGCGGCTCATTTCCAGGAGACCGAAGCGGCTCAACCGGCCAATCTGTACGCGGGCGCGGTCGATGGCACAGGCGTCGATCAGGCGTTTTTCGACCTCGCGCTGATTCTTGTTGCTGTTCATGTCGATGAAATCGACCACGATCAGCCCGCCTAAGTCGCGCAGGCGCAGCTGCCGGGCGATTTCGTCGGCCGCTTCGAGGTTGGTTTGCAGCGCCGTCTCCTCGATGCCCGCGCCGCCGGTGGCTTTGGCTGAATTGATGTCGATCGCCGTCAACGCCTCGGTGTGATCGATGACGATGCTGCCGCCCGATGGCAGCCGCAGCTGGCGTTCGTGGGCGGATTCGATCTGGCTTTCGATCTGGTAACGCGAGAACAGCGGGATATTGTCACGGTACAGCTTGAGCTTGGGCAGGTCGCCGGGCATCGAGTGCGCCATCTGCGCGCGCGCCGCCTCGTAGACTTCGGGATTGTCGACGATCACCTCGCCGATGTCCGGCCGCAGGTAATCGCGCAGCGCCCGCAGCACGATGTTGTTTTCCTGATAGATCAGAAACGGTGCCGGTTTTTCGGTCGCCGCCGCGGTGATCGCCTGCCAGATCGTGATCAGGTGATCCAGGTCCCACTGCAGTTCCTCGGCGCTGCGGCCGATGCCGTTGGTGCGGATGATCGTACCCACGCCGTCCGGGATCTTGAGCTGGGCGAGGGCTTCGCGGGCTTCTTCGCGCTCTTCGCCCTCGACGCGCCGGGAAATACCGCCGGCGCGGGGGTTGTTGGGCATCACCACCAGATAGCGGCCGGCCAGGCTGATAAAAGTGGTCAGCGCCGCGCCTTTGGTGCCGCGCTCCTCTTTTTCCACCTGAACGATCAGTTCCTGGCCTTCGGTCAGCAATTCGCGGATGTTGCGGGAATCCGCCGGCGTTTCGGCTTTATGGTATTCGCGCGCCACCTCCTTGAGCGGCAGAAAGCCGTGGCGGTTGGCGCCAAAGTCGACGAAGCAGGCTTCGAGGCTGGGTTCGACGCGGGTGATGCGGCCTTTATAGATGTTGGACTTGCGTTGTTCGCGGGAGGCGAGTTCGATGTCGAGGTCAAAAAGCTTCTGGCCATCGACGATCGCCACGCGCAGCTCCTCGGGCTGCGTGGCGTTGATCAGAATTCTCTTCATCAGCGGTTGCGCTCAGGTGAGGCGCTCAACCGTACGGCCGGTGTCGGCGCGCCGGCATCAGCCGGATGCTCGCGCTCCGGGCGGATTCATTAAGAAATCCCGCCCGGTCCGGCCTGCCGGAACCAGCGCCGGCGGCCGTGTCGTCACCGCGCTGCGCGCGGGAACGCCTTGTATTGGTTGACCCGCCGCCATTAACGGCGGGGCCTGTCGAAAACAGTACTGAAACTAGCCGGTGTTACCATGCACCGGCGGCCTCGGTGCGGCGCGGCGATCGCCCGCGCTGCCTAGGGTTTATCCCCCTAAGGAAACAACAGTTTGACACAGATCGCCCAAAGCCGACAGCCCACCGGCGGCGTGCGCCACCTGCGCATCGGCGCGGATGCCGCCGGCCAGCGGCTGGACAATTTTCTGATCAGACAGTTGCCGGGCGTACCCAAATCCCACGTCTATCGGCTGCTGCGCTCCGGGCAGGTGCGTGTCGACGGCGCCCGCGTCAAGCCGGCGCGCCGGCTGAGCGAAGGCGAGTCGGTGCGCCTGCCGCCGGTGCGGCTGGCCGAACGCGGGGCGCCGGTGCGGCCGCCCGACGCAGTATTGCAGCGTCTGCGCAGCGCGGTGATCCATGAAGACGCCCACTATCTGGCGATCGACAAGCCGGCCGGCCTGGCCGCGCACGGCGGCAGCGGTTTGGCGTTCGGCGTCATCGAGGCGGTGCGCGCGTGGGAGCGCCATCCCTATATCGAACTGTGTCATCGACTGGATCGAGACACCAGCGGCGTGCTGCTGCTGGCCAAGACCCGGCCGGCCTTGCTGCGCGCGCAGGCGGCGTTTCGCGACGGCGCCGCGGACAAGCGGTATCTGGCGCTGCTGTGCGGCGCCTGGCACGGCGGCGCGCGAGAAGTCGATGCCGCGCTGGTCAAGGAGCGGCTGGTTTCCGGCGAGCGCATGGTCGGCATCGACGACGAGGGCAAATCGGCGCGCAGCCGGTTTTCGCCGCAGCAACGCTTTGTCGGAGCGACGTTGTGTGAAGTCGAGATCTTCTCCGGACGCACTCACCAGATCCGCGTGCATGCCGTCGCGCTGGGGCATCCCGTGGCCGGTGACCGCAAATACGGCGGCCGCGAGCAACAGGTTCCGTGGCGCGCACTGGGCCTGCGGCGGATGTTTCTCCACGCACATCGTCTGCAGTTGCCGGCCAACGCAGGTTTCCTGCCGTTGCTGCTGCATGCTCCGCTGCCGCAGGCGCTGCGGACCTTTGTCGATCGACTGTCGGCTCTTCACCGCTGAGCGGTGCCGTGCCAGGGACGGCTCGAAGCGATGAGATACGAACTGTTGATATTCGACTGGGTGAGTCCGCGCGCTGTGCGAGCACCGCTCGCTGCGCGGACGAACGCCCGGCCAAGGACGGCCGGGCCGGACCACGGTGCCAGGGACGGCTCGAAGCGATGAGATACGAACTGTTGATATTCGACTGGGACGGCACCTTAGCCGACTCCGTCGGCACCATTGTCGCGTCGATGCAGGCGGCGATCGACGCGCTCGATCTGCCGCCGCGCTCGGATCGGCAGATCGCCGAGCTGATCGGTCTCGGGTTCAACGATGGTTTGGCGCGGCTGTATCCGCAACTCGACGCCTCGGTGACGCGCGCGCTGATCGACGGCTATCGCCGCTGCAGCCAGGCGGTGCCACCGCAGCCGAGGCTGTTCCCCGGCGCATTGCCGGCGCTGTACCAGCTTCACCGGCGTGGTTACCGTCTGGCGTTGGCGACCGGCCGCAGCCGCGAGGCGTTGCAGCGGGCGCTCGGAGCGTTCCCGGAACTGACGGGCATGCTGCAGGCGACGCGCTGCGCCGACGAGACCGCCGATAAACCCGATCCGCGGATGCTCGAGGAGCTGCTCGACGAACTGGCGGTGCCTGCCGCAAGCGCGGTGATGGTCGGCGACACCGACTACGACATCGCCATGGCTGCGGCGCTCGAGGTTCACGCTCTGGGCGTGGCCAGCGGTGGCCACGACTCGGGCCGGTTGCTGCGCGCCGGCGCGTTGGCGGTGTTGCCGGACGTCGGCGCATTGCCGGACTGGCTGAGGTCATCAGGCTGATGATGACGCGTCGATCGTCCAGGTCGATCGTCCGGCTCGACGCGCTTTGCGCATTTTCCGAAAGCGTCCAGGTGCTCGGTAGAACCAAAGCCGCAGAGTGCCTTGACACGCGGAGGCATCATGAATGTCGGCACCGACAGGCCAGCGAATTTGTCCGCGGTGGTCTGTGCGATGGGCAGTGTAGCGTCCGCCGCCAGCAGACCAGCCCGTATGCCGGCACGCGGTTCGAGCACACGCGCCTGCCGCTGACGGAATGGTTCCTGGCGATCCACCTGATCACCCAGACCAAGACGCCGATCGCCACCTTAAATGCGGCCGCCGCGATTTCGCCGAAGCCCAGTAACCCAGTACCGCTTCAACCGGCGCTTCGGCCTCAGAACCCTGCCGCCCGGGCTCCTAGTGTAGTGCTTGCGAATACATTGAACTACCAGGTGCTGTCATGGTCATATTCGTGTCCGTCCCCTGGAGCGAATGATGAAACCGGCTGCTGCGATCACGCTGACCCAAGAGCAACGCAAAGAACTGGAGCGGCGCGTTCGATCGCAGACGCTGGCGGCACGCAGCGTGCGCCGAGCGCGGATCGTGCT
>JAGWMX010000030.1 GCA_028871525.1 Gammaproteobacteria bacterium | reverse complement strand
CCCGTGAGGGTCCACCCTTCAACCCACCACCACCGCAGAGTTATCCACGGCGCCGGGCGCCGCAGGTCCCGCTCTGCCGAAGGTGACCGGCGCGGTGGATCACTCGTGTTCAGCGCTCACGGGGTGGGAGGCGTCCATTCAATTCTCCTTGAGTTGCAGCGCTGGGGGAATGCGGCAGGCGCGCCAGGCTGGCAGTAGGCCGGCCAGCAGGCTGGCCGCGATGGCGACGAGAATCGTCAGGCCAACGGTTCCCGGGTCGAGGTGGATCAGGCTGGCGTAATCCCGCGGCCGGTGGCGCATCCACCACAGTCCGGCGGCGGTCAGCGCCAAGCCGAATCCGCCGCCAACGATGCCAACCGCCAAGGCTTCGAGCAGGTATTGGACGAAGATGGCACCGCGCGTCGCGCCGAACGCCCGACGAACCCCGACGTCGTAAGCGCGGCGCAGGAACTTGGCCAGCAACAACCCGACGGTGTTGACGATGCACACCAACAGGAAACCGAAGGCGATCCAAGTCTGCAGCCTGACGTCGTTCGGCACGACATGCAGATCAGACAGCAATCGATTGACATCGCGCAGGCGCACGTTGGGCGGGCGCTGGAAACGGCCGACTGATTTTTGCTCCTGCGAGTAGTTGACCAGTAACTTCCGGTAGTCGGCGGCTTTGGCGGCCGAATCCAGTTCAACCCAAAGCAATAACCAGCCGCATTCGGTGGTTTCCAGGTGTGAAAGATCGGGGTTGGCAGACTCACAGTCGATACCGTTCGGCAGCAACTGCAGCTCGCGCGCGGTCAGCAGCGGCAGAAAGACATCCTCGACGGATCCGTAGTTATTGTTTGACTGCCCTGCCGCCATGGCTGGAGCGACATAGAAAAGTGGCGCCGGGCGCCAGTTGCCGATCACGCCGATGACACGAAGTCGGTGATCGCCGATCTGCAGTATCTGGCCGACGCTGTTTTCGCCGTGAAACAGCTTGTTGTTCAGCTTGGTGGAGATCACCGCAACGCGCGCCCGGCTCTGGTCATCGGCGGTTCTCCAAGGACCACCGTAGCGGAAAGCCACACTGAACATCGGAAAGAAATCCGCGGTAGTGACCCAAGTGTGCGCATAGAACGACGCAAGATCGGGATCGGGTGGCACGATCGGCGCGACGCTGTCGTACATCACCGCCTGGCGATCGGCGCGATGCGCCCGCAGCAGGTTCATGGCGTCGGTGTAGGTCATCGACATCGGCGGCTCGCCGTTGCCCTGGTTCTTGCCAAGCGGCCGCGGGTCAAGCTGCACGTAATACAGGTGCTGGCTCCTGCCCGGCAGCGGATCGCCGGACAGCAGGCGCAGCACCGCCAGCGAGGTCATGCTGGCGCCGACGCCGACCGCAATTGCCAGCACCATCAGGCTGGACAGCACCGGCGTGCGCCATAGGCTCCTGGCCGCCAGTTCGCAGTAGTAGCGCAGCATCGCTGTCACATCCGCGCCAGCTTCGGCTCCTCGGCGGCGCCGACCACCTGGCCGTCGAGGACGTGCACGCTGCGCTGGGCGCGGGCGGCCAGCTCCGGGTCGTGGGTGACCATGACGATGGTGGCGCCGTCGCGGTGGATTTCTTCGAGCAGTTCCATGACCCCGCGCGCCATCTGCGAATCGAGGTTGCCGGTGGGTTCATCGGCCAGCAGCAGCTTGGGACCGCCGGCCAGCGCGCGGGCGATGGCCACGCGCTGCTGCTGGCCGCCGGACAGCTCGGCCGGGTAGTGCCTGATCCGCGCCGACAGGCCGACGCGTTCCAGCGCTTGAACGATGCGTTTTTTCCGCTCGGCGGCTTTCATGCCACGGTAGCGCAGCGGCACGTCGACGTTGTCGAACACGTTGAGATCCGGGATCAGGTTGAACGACTGGAAGATGAAGCCGATCTTCTCGTTGCGCAGGCGCGAGCGCCGGTTGTCGTTCATGCCGCGCACGTCGACGCCGTCGAGCCGGTATTCGCCGGAGGTGAACTCTTCAAGCAGCCCGGCGATGGTCAGAAACGTCGTCTTGCCGGAGCCGGACGGCCCCATCACCGCGACGAACTCGCCGGCTTCCACCATCAGCGAGAAATCGCGCAGCGCGTGGGTTTCCACGATCTCGGTGCGGTAGACCTTGGATAGGTGAGTCATTTTCAGCATGGATAGGGTCTCCTTGTAAGAAACGTCATTGCGAGGCTTGCGCAGCAAGCCGTGGCAATCTCGTCACGGTGGCTCCGACGTCGAGGTCGCAGTGCAACCGCCACAGACGCTTCGAAGCTTCGGCTGCGCGCGCTCGCGACGCGGCGGCCTCGTGAAGATGTCGCACACTTGGATACGGGCGTGCCGGCTTGTCGAGGTTGCCGCGGGCCGCTGACGCGGCCCTCGCAACGACGACCACTTTCATTGATTCATTCACTGGCTGAGCACCACGCGCGGGGCACCGTTGAAGTTGTCGGTGCCGGACACCACCACCCGGTCGCCTTCTTTCAGGCCGACCAGGATCTCGACTTTATTGATGCTGGTGGCGCCGATGCGGATCGGCCGCTTGACCGCCAAGCCATCCTGCACCACGTAGGCATAGCGGCCGTCCTGGTCGACGAACGAGCCGCGGTCGACCATCAGCACGTCCTGGCGCCGGTCCAGCAGCACCCGCACCGACAGCCGCTGGTTCTGGCGCAGGCCCTCGGGCTTGTTTCCGGTGAAGCGCACGCGGGCCACCACCTCGTTGTTGACCACTTCCGGCGACACCGCGCTGACCTGGCCCTGCCAGCGGCCGCCGTTGCCGCTGAGCTGTGCCGGCATGCCGACCGCCAGGTCGCGGGCGAAGCTCTCCGGCACTTTGATCTGGACTTCCAGGGCGCTTAAGTCCACCACCGTCAGCAGCGGCGCGTCCCTGGCGACGCTGGCGCTGTCGGCGATCTGAACCTGGCCGACCTGGCCGTCGACCGGCGAACGCACTTTGAGCGCATCGACCTGCCGCTGCAGGTCTTCGACCAGCAGTTGCTGACGTTCGTATTCGAGCTTCTTGCTGCTGACCTCGAACGCGTTCTGCTTCGGCTGCAACGCGAGGGTCTTCCGCGCCTGTTCCAGCGAAAACTGCGACTTCTCATGCGTATCCTGCGCCTTGAGCACCTGCAGTTCCGGGTAGGCGCCCAGCTCGTAGGCCTTGCGGCTGCGGTCGAGTTCCCGCTGCGCAGTCTGCTCGTCGACCTGGGCCTGCTGGTAGTTGTCCTGCGCCGCCAGCAGGTTCTTTTCGGCGTCGAGCCGGGCGCGCCGGTAAGCGATCTCCAGGTTCTGCAGCGTGGCCTGCTCCTGCGCCAGCCGACTGGTCAGATCCGGGCTGTCGATGACGGCGACCACCTGGCCTTTATTCACCGCGTCGCCGGCGTGCACCTTGAGCCGCACCGTACCGGCCGCCGGCGCGTACAGCGTTGGGCTGACGGCGGCCACCACCTGGCCGTCGGCGCTGATGTCGCGCACGAAGGTGCCACGGGTGACGGTGGCGATGGTCAGCCGCGACACGCTCACCGAAGAGCCCGCCGACAGCAGCCGCAGGGCGCCGGGCACGAGCAGGCCGAGCACGACCAGCGCCGCCGCCGCGGCGGCGATCCAGCGCCAGTGCCGGCGCCAAAACGCCCTGGGTTCGATCGGCCGGTCAGTCGCGGACAGATTGCGGAAGTTGGTGACTTTCATGTCGGGTTTGACGGGTTTCACGGCGAAACTGCCTGCAGTGCGTTCAAATCGACAGTGTTGCCTGGCGCCAACATCGAATCGATGCGCTGCAGATCGCCTTCGCTCAGGCTGCCGGCCAGTTGCTTGAGTGTCAGCAGACTGATCAGGTAGTCGTAGCGCGACTGCAGGTAGGCCCGCAGGGTGTTGTAGTAGTTGGTCTGTGCATTCAGCAGATCGAACTCGGTGCGGCTGCCGAACTCGACGCCGATTCTGCTCGCTTCCACCGCCGCCTTGCCGGAATCCACCGCCTTGCGGTCGGCCCGAACTCGGTCCGCGCCCAGGGTCACGCCGCGATACGCCGCGCGCGTCTGCCGATCGACCGAGCGCCGCAGGGCTTCGAGCTGCGCCCGCGCCTGCCGCCAGCTGGCACGCGCCTGCTGTACCCGCGCGCGCACCGCGCCGCCCTGGAAGATCGGCCAGTTGACCACCAGACCGACACTACCGAGCCGGTCGCCGTCGCCGAACACGGCACTGTTGTCGTCGCGGATCCAGTTTCCCTGCAGGTTCAGTGTCGGCAGCCGCTGCGACCAGCTGGCGTCGATCTGACGCTCGGCGGCCCTGGCGGACAGGCGCTGTGCGCGCAGGTCGAAATTGTTCTGCTTCGCCGTTTCCACCCAGGCCTGCGGTGCCGGCGGATCGGGCTCGACCAGCGGAATGCTCTCGCGCAGCGGTGCCAGCCGGGTCGGCGTGCCGGCGGTGATTTCCTGCAACGCGCGCACCGCGTCGTCCAACGCGTCCTGCGCGTCGATCACGCTCTGCGCGGTGGCGTCGTAGAACGACTGTGCCTCCTCGACGTCGGTGCGCGCCGCCAGTCCGGTCTGCTGGCGCTTTTCCGCCTGGTCCAGCAAGGTGGCGAAGGCGTCGCGCTCGAGCCGGTTGGTGCGCAGCCGGTCCACCGCCGACAGCACGCCGAAATACGCGCTCTCGACGCGCAGAATCAATTTCTGCTGCGTGCTGCGGTAGGCCGCTTCGGCCTGGGCCGCCTGAAAATCTGCGCTCTGGAGTTGATAGAAATCGCCGAAGCTCCACAGCGTCTGATCCAGCGTCAACGCGTACTGGCGCAGCGTCCCGTACGATGCCCCAGGGTTGACCGGCACGACGCCGCCGCCCGACTGGACCACCGAACCCTGCGCCTGGTCGAAGTTCGCGCGCTCGCGGGTCAGCCGGGAACTGGCGGTCAGTCGCGGCAGAAACGCCGCCAACGCTTCCGGGCGCGCCTGGACGGCGGCATCGCGCTGGTACAGCGCCGCCTGCAGCGTGGCGTCCTGTTGCTGCGCCCGGTGGTAGGCGTCGAGCAGATCATTGGCGCTCACCGCGGTTACCGACAGGCTGGCCATCCCGCCAGCCAGAACCGCTAGCCATTGAATGCCGTATCGCCCGTACCGCATCGCCGCTCCGTGTGTTGGGTTGCAGGTGATAAGGCAACCTGCGTGCCAGGCCGGAGAGCGAGATTAACTTACTGATTCTATTAGATATACTATAAACATGCTGCAGTTCGAACGGTGTCCGCGGACAGATTTGAATGTCCGCGGATAGTCGAACACGTCGTGGACTGGAGAATACATATGATGTAATGTGTTGCCATGCACCGCACCCAGATCATCCTCGAAGACTGGCAGTATCAGGCTCTGCGCGCTCGTGCCGAGCGGGAAGGTCACAGCATTTCCGAGCTGGTGCGGGAGATTCTGCGCACTGCTCTCGCCCAGCCACCCCATAAGCCCGGCCGGCTCCGTGAGATCGAGGGCATCGCCGAGGACCCGGCCGCGTATGGCCGGAACCACGACCGCTTCCTGTACGGCGACGCGGCCAAGCGCTGATGCAGCGCCTGTTCGTCGACACCAGCGCCTGGTTCGCCTACGCCAATCGCAAGGACCCCGACCACGCCGCCGTGCAGAAGGCTTTACACGATTTCAGCGGGCGCCTGGTCACCTCCAATTTCATCTTCGATGAGACCGCTTCCCTGTGCCTGTACCGGCTGGGACACGCGGCCGCGACCAAGGTTGGCTCGGCGTTGCTGGATCCCGCCAACGTAGACCTGATCCGCATCACGCCGGCCGACGAACAGGCGGCCTGGACCTTGTTCCGCCGACGGCCGGATCAGCGCTACAGTTTCACCGACTGCACGTCCTTCGTCCTGATGCGCCGTCTGGACCTCGACGCTGTGCTGGCGCTGGACGACGACTTTCGCGCCGAGGGTTTCCGGGTCGTGCCGTAAAGCCACCCAAACAACGCGCACATCAATATTCGCCTGTCCGTTCGGGAGAACCCACAACGACAAGCATTACCGCCTGATCGAGCAGCCTGCGCTTGAAGTCTTCCGCCCCTTAAGGCTTGAAAGCAACGGTAGGGTGGGTTAAGCCAAAGGCCGTAACCCGCCGTTTACCGTGATCGATCCGCGATCGGCGGGTGGTGCGGCCCATTCCTGGCACCAGTAAACCCGCCCTACTTTCCTCGTTTACACTGAATTTTTTGAGGGAACCTTGACCACTGTGAACCTACCCCATGCCGACGCGCTGCGTTGGATCGACGCGCAGACGGATGCGCTGCGCGAAGAGCTGATCCGCCTAGCACGGCAGAACTCCGGCAGCTTCAACGCTGACGGCGTGCGTGCGGTGGCCGCGCGCGTGGCCGAGTGGTTTGCGCCGCTCGGCGGCGAGAGCCGGCTGATCGAGGTACCGGATTTCGTCGACACCGACGATACCGGGCGACGCCGCAACCGGCCGCTGGGGCCGGTGTTGTCGATCCGCAAGCGACCGGATGCGCCGCTGCGGGTGTTTCTCGGCGGCCATCTCGACACCGTGTACGGCGTCAATCATCCGTTTCAAGAGGTCGATCAGCCCGAAGACGACACGCTGCACGGCCCCGGTGTGGCCGACCTCAAAGGGGGGCTGCTGGTGGCCTGGCTGGCGCTGTCGGCGCTGGAGCGGGACCCGGCCCGCGAACGCATCGGCTGGGAGGTGCTGTTCAACCCGGACGAGGAAATCGGCTCGCAGTCCTCGGCACCGCTTCTGGCCGAGGCGGCCCGGCGCAACCATTTCGGGCTGGTTTTCGAACCCAGCTTCCCCGACGGCATGCTGGCCGGCGCGCGCAAGGGCAGCGGCAACTTCGACATCGTCGTCCACGGCCGCGCCGCACACGCCGGCCGCAACCCGGAGGCGGGCCGCAATGCGATCGCCGCCGCCGCCGAACTGGCCGGCGCGCTGCAGTCCCTGAACGGCCGGCGCGCGGGCGTCACCGTCAACGTCGGCTACGTCCACGGCGGCGGCGCGCTCAACGTAGTGCCGGATCTCTGCGTGCTGAAATTCAACGTGCGCACGCGGCTGGCCGAAGACGAAGCCTGGCTGCAGGCGCAACTGGAATCGTCACTGGCACGGATTCGCGCGCGCGACGGCTTCCGCGTCGAAACCTTCGGCGGCTTCACCCGGCCGCCAAAGCCGGTCGATGAACGTACCGCTCGGCTCAACGGCATGATCGATGACGCCGGCCGCGCGCTGGGTCTGCAGCTCACCTTTCGCGACACCGGCGGCTGCTGCGACGGCAACAATCTGGCCGCCGCCGGTCTGCCCAACGTCGATAACCTCGGCGTCGTCGGGGCCGACATCCATTCCGAACACGAGCGCATGCGCATCGGCAGTCTGCCCGAGCGCGGCAAGCTATCGGCATTGCTGCTGCTGCGGCTGGCAGGCGGAGAACTGACGTGGCAATGACTCAGCCGTCTACGCCTCCCGTCTCCCGTCTGGGAATCTCGAACAATCGCTCTTCCGCGGGTATGACGAGACAGCCGCTCTAGCTTTCGAGGTGCCTGCATGAAACTCATCCGCCCCATTCGCCATTCCGACCTCGACGCGCTGCTCGACATGGCCGCTACCGCCGGCGCCGGCTTCACCTCGCTGCCGCCGAACCGGCCGTTTCTGGCCGAGAAGATTGCGCTGTCGGAGACCTCGTTCGCCGCCGAGGTCGCGCAGGCCGGACACGAGCGCTACATGTTCGTGCTCGAGGACGGCAACGGCGACATCGGCGGCTGCTGCGCGATCGAAGCCGCCTGCGGCCTGCACGAACCCTTCTACAACTACCACGTCGGCCTGACCGTGCACGCCAGCCATGATCTGAACGTGTACAACCGCGTGCCGACGCTGTATCTGTCCAACGACTACACCGGCTGTTCGGTGCTGTGCTCGCTGTACCTGCGGCCGCAGTTCCGCAGCGGCGGCGCCGGCCGGCTGCTGTCGAAGTGCCGGTTCCTGTTCATGGCCAACTTCCCGCAACGCTTTGCCGACCGGGTGATCGCCGAAATGCGCGGCGTCTCCGACGAGCGCGGCTGCAGCCCGTTCTGGGAGGGTCTGGGCCGGCACTTCTTCTCGATCGACTACGATCGTGCCGAGCACATCGTCGGCCAGGGCAACAAGGCCTGCATCGCCGAGCTGATGCCCAAGCACCCGATCTACACCGTGCTGCTGTCGGCCGAGGCGCGCGCGGTGCTGGGGCGCGTCCACCCGCAAACGGCGCCGGCGCTGCACCTGCTGGAACAGGAAGGCTTCCGCATGCAGGGCTACATCGATATTTTCGACGGCGGCCCCACGGTCGAGGCGCCGCGGACGCAGATCCGCACCATCCGCGAATCACGGCTGGCGTCCGCCCGCGTCGGCGCCCCGTCCGCCGGCGGCGGCCCATGGCTAGTGGCCAACACCAAACTCGCCGGGTTCCGTTGTGCGCTGGCCGAGTTGACGCCGGAACGCGATACCCTGATGGTCCCCGAGGCGCTCGCCGCAAAATTGTCGATCGACGACGGCGAGGCACTGCGGATCGCACCACTGGAGCCGTGCTGATGAGCCATCCGATCCACGACAGCCTGTTTATCGGTGGCCAGTGGCACGCCGGCCACGGGCATCCGTTCGCCAGCCGCAACCCGGCCGACGGCGGCCTGCTCTGGCAAGGCGGTTCGGCCGACACCACCGACGTCGACCGCGCGCTGCGTGCCGCCCACGCGGCATTCGACGACTGGAGCGCGCAGCCGTTCGCCGAGCGCGAAGCGATCTGCCGCGCGTTCGCCAAGCAACTGCAGGAGCGCAGCGAAGCGGTGTCGCGCACGATCGCGCAGGAGACCGGCAAGCCGCTGTGGGAGGCGCGCACCGAGGTGACGTCGATGATCGCCAAGGTCGATATCTCGGTGAAGGCTTATCACGAACGCACCGGCGTGCGCGAGAACACCAGCGGCGTGCTGACGCAGGCGTTACGCCACAAACCGCACGGCGTGCTGGCGGTGTTCGGACCATACAATTTCCCCGGACACCTGCCGAACGGTCACCTGGTGCCGGCGCTGCTGGCCGGCAACTGCGCGGTGTTCAAGCCCAGCGAGCTAACGCCGGCGGTGGCCGAGATCACGGTGCGGGCGTGGCAGGAGGCCGGCCTGCCGGCGGGCGTTCTGAATCTACTGCAGGGCGAACGCGACACCGGTGCCGCGCTGGCCGCCCACCCTGGGCTGGACGGGCTGCTGTTCACCGGCAGCGCCCGCACCGGTCATCTGCTGGCGCGTCAGTTCGCCGAAACGCCGCACAAGATCCTGGCGCTGGAGATGGGCGGCAACAATCCGTTGATCCTGCGGCCGGTGGCCGATCGCCGCGCGGCGCTGCACGACGTGATCCAGTCGGCGTTCCTGTCCAGCGGCCAACGTTGTACCGGCGCGCGGCGGCTGTTCGTGCCGGCCGACGCCTGGGGCGCCGAATTCGTCGATGCACTGACCGCGGTCGCCGGCACGCTGCGCGTCGGCCCGTGGAACGCCGAACCGCAGCCCTTCATGGGCCCGCTGATTTCTCCGGCCGCCGCCGAGGCCATGCTGGCGGCACAGCGCAAGCTGCTCGAAACCGGAGGCAAATCGCTGCTGGAGCTGCGGCGTCTGCCGGCCGGGGCGGCGTTCGTCTCGCCGGGACTGATCGACATGACCGCGGCAGCCAATCCGCCGGACGAGGAATTCTTCGGTCCCCTGCTGCAGGTCTATCGCTATGACGATTTCGATCAAGCCATCGCCGGCGCCAACCGCACCCGCTACGGGTTGTCGGCGAGCCTGATCAGCGATTCGCGCGCGGACTACGAACGCTTCTGGCGTCGCATCCGCGCCGGCATCGTCAACTGGAATCGCCCGACCAACGGCGCCTCCAGCGGCGCGCCGTTCGGCGGCGTCGGCGCTTCCGGCAACCACCGGCCGAGCGCCTGGTACGCGGCGGACTACTGCGCGTTCCCGGTCGCCTCGGTCGAAACCGAACGCTGCCGTCTGCCGGAAAACCTGCCGCCGGGACTGATGCTGTGAACCGTCGCTCCGGGAGCCGGCGGTGAAAACGCTGGAAGCCAATTTCGACGGCCTGGTCGGACCGACGCACAACTACGCCGGCCTGGCGCTGGGTAACGTCGCCTCGGCGCGCAATGCGGCGCAGCCTTCGAACCCGCGCGAGGCGGTGCTGCAGGGTCTGGCGAAGATGAAGGCGCTGCACGATCTCGGCCTGCCGCAGGGAATCCTGCCGCCGCAGGAACGCCCGCACCTGCCGACGTTGCGCGCGCTCGGTTTCCACGGCAGCGACGCCGATGTGTTGCGCCAGGCGCAGCGGCAGGCGCCGGGGCTGCTGGCCGCGGCCTGCTCCGCCTCGAGCATGTGGACCGCCAACGCCGCCACCGTCAGCCCGTCCGTCGACTGCGCCGACGCGCGCGTGCATTTCACCCCGGCCAATCTTTGCACCCACCTGCACCGCGCGCTGGAGACGCAGCAAACCACTGCCGCGCTCAAGCGCGTGTTTCCGGATCCGCGGCATTTCGTGCACCACGCGCCACTGCCGGCCACCCCGGCGCTCGGCGACGAAGGCGCGGCCAATCACACCCGCCTGTGCGCCGACTACGGCTCGCCGGGGGTCGAGCTGTTCGTCTACGGTCGTGGCAACGACGACGAACCGTCGCCTAAAGCCTACCCCGCGCGGCAGACCCGGGCTGCCTGCGAGGCGCTGGCGAGATTGCACCGGCTCGATCGGCAACGCACGGTACTGGCACAGCAGAACCCGCAGGCGATCGACCTCGGCGTGTTTCATAACGACGTCATCGCGGTCGGCAACCGCAATCTGCTGCTGTGCCACCACGCCGCCTTCGGCGACCGCACGGGCACGCTGGCGCGTCTGCGGCAGGCATTGACGGCATCCGAGTTGCAGTTGCTGGAACTCGACGACGACGAAGTCACCGTGGCCGAGGCGGTGGAGTCGTATCTGTTCAACAGCCAGCTGGTCTGTCCGCCGGCACTCAATGGACGCATGCTGCTGGTGGCCGCCGGCGAATGCCGTGAACGTCCGCGGGTGTGGAACGCCATCCAGCGGTTACTGGCGGCGGACAATCCGCTGGCCGAAGTGCGCGTGTTCGACCTGCGCCAGTCGATGCGCAACGGCGGCGGCCCCGCCTGCCTGCGCCTGCGCGTGGTGCTGACCGAGCCGGAAAGGCGCGCCGTCAACCCGGCCTGCTGGCTGGACCACGCGCGCTATCTGGAGCTGGTGAACTGGGCGCAACGGCACTACCGTGACCGGCTGTTGGCGCAGGATCTCAACGACCCGCAGCTGCTCGATGACTCGCGCCGGGCGCTGGACCGGCTGACGCAGATTCTCGGCCTCGGCAATCTGTATGACTTCCAGCACGGCTGAACAACCCAGCGCGCCGCCGGCGCTGACGTTCAGCACGCGGATCTGGACGGCACTCGATCTCGATCGACTGTACGCCCTGCTGCGACTGCGGGCCGAGGTGTTCGTGGTCGAGCAGAACTGCGCGTTTCAGGATCTGGACGGCTATGACCGCGTCGCCGATCACTTGCTTGGCGAGGACTGCGCGGGGCATCTGTTCGCCTACGCCCGGCTGCTGCCGCCAGGCGCCAAGTACGTCGAGGCGTCGATCGGCCGCCTGGTCACGGCGCCGTCGTTGCGCGGAACCGGCGTCGGCCGGCAATTGCTGGCCACAGCGCTGCGCGAATGTCAGCGCCGATGGCCGGCGCCGGTGCGCATCGGCGCCCAGCAGCGGCTGCAGCGCTTTTACGAGACGTTCGGGTTCACCGTCGACGGCCCGCCGTATCTCGAGGACGGCATCCGTCACGTCGAAATGCTGCTGCCGCCGCCGGGCAGCCTATACTGAAAGCATTCGACGTCCGCCCGTTTCGCATAACCACCCGATCCGCTCAACGCCACCGTGTACCTTGCTCACTTCGGACTGCGCGAGCCGCCGTTCTCGATCGCGCCCGACCCGGCCTACCTGTATCTGAGCCCGCGCCACCAGGAGGCGCTCGGCCACCTGCTGTACGGCATCGGCATCCACGGCGGCTTCGTGCAGCTGACCGGCGAGGTCGGCACCGGCAAGACCACCATGGTGCGAACCCTGCTGCGCGAAAAACTGGAGCAGGTGGACGCGGCGATGGTGTACAACCCGCGCCAGAACGAACTGGAATTTCTGGCCTCGATCTGCGACGAACTGCGGGTCGACTGCCCGCGGCAGCCGGCGCCGACGCTCAAGCAATTGATCGATGCGCTCAGCGCCCACCTGCTGGCCGCGCACGCACGCGGTCGGCGCACGGTATTGATCATCGACGAAGCGCAGAACCTGTCGCCGGCGGTGCTGGAGCAGGTGCGGCTGCTGACCAACCTGGAAACCGACAAGGAAAAACTTCTGCGCATCATGCTGGTCGGTCAGCCGGAACTGGCGGAGCTGCTGGCGCGCCCGGAACTGCGTCAATTGGCCAGCCGTATCACCGCGCGCTATCACCTGCTGCCGCTGACGGCAGCCGAAACCCGCGAGTACATCGCCCACCGGCTGCGCGTGGCCGGCGGTCGCGCCGATCTGTTTTCGCCGGCGGCGGTGCGGATGATCCATCGACGCTCCGGCGGCGTGCCGCGGCTGATCAACATCATCTGCGACCGTGCCCTGCTGGGTGCCTACGCCGATGGCGCGCACAGCGTCGACCGGCGCTGCGCGCGCCGCGCCGCCGCAGAAACGCTGACCAGCCCGCTGTCGCGGCCGTGGTGGCATCGACTGCACGCGGGTCTGCCGATGTGGCTCGAAGGTCTGGCTGCGGCGGTCGCGCTGCTGGTCGCCGGTATGCTGCTGTATCGCAGTCTGGCCGACAGCGGCGATGCCAGACCGACGGTGTCGGTGCCGACACCCGTTTCGGCATCGACACCACGCGCGCTACCCGAGCCACCGCCAGCACCGGCCGCAGCGCAAACGTCGCCAACACCGATCGCCGACATCGGCCGCATCCTCGACCAACCCGAGCCGCTGGCGGATCTGACCGCGCGTCTGATCGGACTGTGGACCCCAGGCCTGCAGATCGGCGCGGGCCAGGACGTCTGCGCGGCGCTGACCACACGCCAGCTCGCCTGCTACCGGGGCCAGGGAACGCTTAATGATCTCGAACAGATGGATCTGCCGGCGATCCTAAGCTTGAGCCTCGGCCGCGATACGCATCAATACGTGCTGCTGCGGAAGCTGGGCGACGATACTGCGACGCTGTTGACTGCCGACGGTCCGCGGCAGTTGCCGCTGGCGCAATTGGCGCCACTGTGGAATGGCGAGTTTTTCCTGCTGTGGCCGGATCCGGCCGGCAGCACCCTGATCGCTCCCGGCGCCAGCGGTCCGGCGGTGGTGTGGCTGCGTCGTTCACTGGCCATCGCCGGCGGTCAAACGCCGTCGCAGGCGCTCTCGAGCGTGTTCGACGGCACGCTGCGTCAACAGGTGCTCAACTTCCAGCACCGGCACGATCTGGATGCCGACGGGCTGGCCGGAGCGCAGACCTTGATCGCACTGGTCACCGCATTGCCGGATTTTTCCGGGCCGCGACTGTCCAATGCACAACCGGCGCCGACGCCTGCACCAGCCGCCAGCTCATGAACCAGGTTTTTATGTTTGCAGCTCTGCCTTCTCCAGCGCGACGACCCGGCTTCGATCCGCACCCGGCCCGCGCATGAGTTACATCCTCGAAGCCTTGCGGCGAGCCGAACGAGAACGCCGCGCCGGCCAAACCTCGGCGTTGGAGCAGGTCGCGGTGGCGCCGCTCGGACCGCCGGCGACGCACCGGCGCTGGCCCGGCCGGACCCTGATCGCCGCGCTCGCAGCGTTGTTCCTGCTCGGCGCCGCGTGGTGGTGGCACGCACGGCAGCGGGCGGCTGCACCGCCGCAGTTGACGCCGGCGGAAAGCCCGGCGCCGGCCGCCGCCGGCAGCACCGCCGCCCCCGGTGCAACGGCCATCGCCGCCGCTGCCGCCCCGGCGCGGCAACCGCCGCCGCTGACCCGTGCCGGCCCGGTGATCATTGCCGGCGCCGGACACATCTCCACGCTCGACGATCTGGTGCCACCCCATCCCGCACCGCCGCCAAGCGAGCGTGCGCCGGGCGCGGCGCGCGAACGGACCGCCGGCGTCGGCACCGCTGCGCCTGGCGCCGCGCATACACCGCCGTCGGCCGTCACCGATAACAACACGGCACCCGGCGCAGCGACTTCCGGCTCTGCTGGCGCAGGCACCATCGCCACCTCACCCGCAGCGCCGCCGGCGATCGCACCCCGGTCGGCGCAGAGCGCACCGGATGTCGCCAACGGCGCAACATCGGCGCCCGGACTGCAGGCCCTGCAGCAGATGCCCGAGAGCTATCGGGCCGGATTCCCGCCGCTCACGGTTCAGGTGCACGTCTACGACACCGACATACACAAGCGCTGGCTGCTGATCGACGGCCATCGCTATACCGAAGGCGACAGCCTGCCGTCCGGTCTGGTGATCTACCGTATCGTGCCCGAAGGCATCGTCTTCGACTGGAAAGGACAGCGCGTGCTGTATTCACTCAACCGCTGATTCGGGCACTGACTCAGGTGTTGACCGCCGCAGCGGCTGATTTCTGCGCCGTACGGCCTAATAATTGACGGTGACGGTGATGGTGTCCTGATAGCTGCCGGCGGCGACGTTCTGCAACGCCGGAATGCGCCCGAACACGGTAAAGCTCTGCTGCCCGCTGCCCTGAAACCCGGGCACCGTGATCTGCCCGGCCTGGGTCGCGCTGCCGGCGCTGCCGTCGCCCCAGACGACGGTGCGAGTGGCGTCGGTAAAGAGGTTATAGAACAGCCGATCGGGCCCACCCTGCATCAACCGATTGGCGACATTGCCGCTGGCGCCGGCGCTCAAGGCCACCTGGAAGGACACGCTGAACCCGAAGATAAGCTCGAAGAAATTAGTGTACTGGCACTGCACCAGCAACGGCGCGGCGCCGAGCGTCGGCGCCGCCGACAGTGCATCGTAAGCCCCGAACGCCATCGCTGACGGCGTGACCGTGCAGGACGCCGCCTGCGCCGCGCCGGCGCGCAGCACGGCAGTGCCCGCCAGCACCACGCAGCCGAAAAACCGCCAAACCGCAAGCATGCCCGTCCTCATGTCAGCGCCCGCCTGCCGGGCGGGCAGGCGGCTCCGACGCCGCGGCCTGGCGCCGGCAGACGCGTCGCCCGAGATCCGGCAGTGGATCCTTGTTCGCGCTCGGATAGTTCAACTCGAGCGTACATCGGTGCCCGTCCCAGCGCGCCTGTAGCCGGTTATTCGCCTGCAGGCCGGCCAGATAGACCAGACCGTCAAGACCGACCGGGTAACGGGCCACGGTGCCGCCGATCTGCACCTGCGCGCCCGGCGGCAGCGGATGGCCAGCCTCATCGGTCAGCGTCACGGTCGCCGCTCGCGAGCGCTGGATCGGGAATTTCAGCACCACGCCGGAACGGCTGAACGGCACCGCGTCGAGCTGCAGCGCGTTGACTTGCGCATTCAGCGGCAGATCGTTCGGGTCGATGCGGATCGGATTGTCTTCGAACGGACGCAGATTGGTCAGCAGCGCGTTGCCGCCGGCATCGGTGCGGGCGACCAGTTGGTTGTCTTCGTAGATGCGCACGTTGGCGTAACCCGGCACCTGCACCAGCGCGAAGCTGTCGGGAATCTTACGCGCCGCCAGCAGATGTCCGCCAACCAGGCCGAGGCTGCCGCTGGCCTCGGCTTCGTAGCCGGTGGTGCCAAATGAGCGGCTGACGCCAGCGCGATAGGTTCCGGACTCGGTATTCAGGCTGACTTCCCCCGCATTGAGAGCGTCTTGTCCGGACGAGCCGGTGACCCGGTAACCCCAGCCCGGGCCGGTCGGCAGGTTGCGTTGAAGGGTGGCGGCGGCCAGGTCGGTGCTGCTGGCCTGCGCGCCGCTCCCGCTGTCCTGGCGCTGCAGGCTTACGCTGGCGCTGGTGCGCGCGCCGAAGGAACGGGTCAGGCTCAACAGAAAACTGTTCGAACCGCTGCCGTCGAGCGCCTCCGAAGCATTGAAACCGAGAAAACCCCAGCGGCCGAGTTCCACCGAATAGCTCTGGGAAACCAGCGACGTGCGCCCGAGCAGCCGGTCGTCGCGATCGATATAGGCCAGACCGACCGAGCCGAAGCGGCCGACAAAGGCGCCGACGCTGGCGGTGGTCTGCCAGCGCGGCAGCGGCTGGCCGTCGACGGTGCCGAGCTCGGTGAAGTCGCGGCTCGCGTAACGCGTGTCCAGGCCGATGTTGGCGACGTCGCCCTGGCGTTGATAGCCGATGTCCCACAGCCCGCCGACGCGGCCGTGCGTCTGGCTGCCCGCAGTCGAGGCCGTCACCACACCGCCCCACGGCACCAGCAAGGCACCGCTGAGACCCAGCGGCTGTTGCCCGGCTGCCGCCTCGGCGTGGAGCTCGCCGGTGAATTGCTCGTTCAAGCCGCGACGCCACGTCGCGGCGGCAAAGCCGCGGCCGTAACGGTTACTGTCGACGCCAAAATCCTTGCGCTGCGCACCGGTCTCGAACGAAAACTGATCCAGCCCCGGTCGCAGCAGTTCGGCGCTGGCGTAGAACGACTGCGTGATCACCTGCTGCCGGCCGAGCAGATCGGTGACCACCACGCGCACCTGCCCGTTGCCGGTCACCACCGGCACCTGCGGAATGCGAAACGGTCCCGGCTGAATGCCTTTGCGCTCCACCAGCGTGTCGTTGACGTAGAGATCCACCGTCGACGGCAGGCCCGCCGAACCGGCGACGGTCGGCAGCGGAAACGTCACCAGGTTGGGCTGCACGTCGAAATTGGTGGCGTATTGGAAACCACCGAAGCGGACCGAGCGGCCGAACGCGCCGCCATCGCTGATCGAATCGCCGAGGCGCAGGCTCGCCAGCTGCGACGGCAGATCGCGGGTGAACGTGGTCGTAAGCCGCAGCGGCGCCGCCTGGCGCTGTTCGCTCTCGGCCACCAGCGTGTCGCTGGTCAGGACGCCGAAGCGATTGAACGCTCCGGTTTCCAGCAGCGCGGTGCCGGCATCGAGGCCGGCTGAATGCTGCCAGAGGGCATCGTAGTTGACGAAGCCGCCGAGGCTCGGGCGCACCACGTTCGGCGGCGCCATGTCGCGACCGTCCACCACCGAACCGACCAGCGCATCGGCGGCGACCTGCAGATGCAGCGTCTGCGTGGCCGCCTCGAAGCTCGCCTGCACGCCGGGCAACGCGCTCAGCGGCCAGTACTCGACGCCGTCGAAGCGTTGCGGCCGGCCTGTCGCCGGCGCCCGCACGCGCCAACGCGTCAGATCGGTGGCGCGCAGCCGCCAGCCGCCCTGCGCATCGCGCAACGCCGTCGTGCCCGCATCCACCGGCTGGCCGTTGAGCGTCACCGCCACCAGTTCCTGGTGCAGGCCGGCCCGCTCGATCTGCTGCGCCGCACCGGGCGCACCGGTGTCTTCAGCCCAGGCCGCTGCTGCCCCGGCCGCTCCCGCGTGCCGGCAGCACAGCAATCCGCAGAAGGCGAGCAGCAGGCGAGCTTCAAGGCTGCAACGCGGCATCCCCGCTCAACTCGCCGGCATCGGTCTGGGCGCGCAGATGCAGCATTGTCCCGGCCTTCGGCAGCGGGTCGGCTTTCAACGTCCATTGGCGCCGGCGACCCGGCAGCACATAAGCCGACAGCGACTGCTGTGCCAGCGGTTTGCCGGAACGCCCGGCGCTGACGCTCAGACTGACGACCTGCACGTGCGCGCTGCCGAGGTTCTGCGCCGCCACCAGCAGCTTGCCGCCGGTGCCGGCGTGCGCAGTCCACTGCAGGCGCGGCTGTACCGGACCGCCGGGCTTCACGAATACCGGAATGCCGATGCGCAGCAGCACCTGCAGACCGCGGAAGCCGGGCGCCGGCGCCGCCGGCACCTGCTGCAGGAAGATGCGATAGCTCGCCTCGCTGGCCGGCGGCGGCGCCACGCGCAGGCCGATGCGGACCAGCTGCGTGCCAGCCGCCGGTAGCGTGAAGATCGGCGGCGTCGCCAGCAGATCTCGGGTGCCGGCATAGACGTCGTCACCGCCAGTCTGCGACCAGCGCTTCGGCTCGAGTTGCACCGTGACCGGAGTATCGCCGTCATTGCTGATCTGCAACACGCCGATCGGCTCGGCCGGGCTCAGCTGAATCCGCACCGGGCTGACCTCGAACGAGGCCGCGCTGGCGTTGGCCGCAGCCAGCGCCAGCGTCGACAGCAGTGCGTTCCGGATCAGCCAGCCGCGGCGCGGTGCTTGGGCATCCGCGACCACGCCGGCCGCCCGTCAGAAGGTGACGGTGACGTGGATGGTGTCGGAGTAGCTGTTCGCCGGAGCGTTCTGCTGGGCTGACACTTGTCCGTACACCGTCTGCGTCACCGGCAGCAGCGGCCCGGTGCCGGTGCCGGCCACTGTCGAAGTGCTCGCGGTGCCATCGCCCCAAATCGTGGTATGCGCGGCGTCCGTGAACAGGTTGTACGTGAGCGTGTCGCCAGCGGCGCCGTCGGTCATCAGCCGGTTGGCGAACGTCGCCCCGGTCGTGGTGCCCTGGTCGAGCGCGGTGGCAAACGCCGTGCCTTTGGTGCAGGTCACCGAGACGGTGGTGGTTTGGGCCAGCGCCGTCGCGCTCAGCGGATCGTAGTTGCCGAACGCCAGGTCGCTGGCGGACACCTTGCAGTTCTTGACCACGGTTGCGGTGACCTGGAACTGCGAGGTAGCCGTCGCCGCGTAGGCGCCGAGCGGCAGCAGGCCAACGGCCAATAACGAACAAGACGAGTTGCGAATCCAAGTAGAACGCAGCATAAGCAGTGAAGCTCCCTACGAAAACGATGCGGCACTCTAAAGCTTCGAACAGCGTTTGTATGTAGTTGAAATCAACTAATTAGGGCGTCAAAAATACCCGTAGTGGGTATTGGCGAGAATGGTGCTGGGAGGGGGTGGCGGAAATTCCGACTGCGGACGATGTCCACGACTGCAGGCGGAGGTTTAACGCGGGCGGACGGTCCGCCACGGTGAACGACGGAATTGCGCGGAGCGGATGCGGCGGTCAGCCCGCGTACAACCCCGGCGCGGTTACGGTCAGACCCAGGATCCCGGATCAGGCGGCCGCGCGCGCACCTTCGGCCACCAGTTCACCGCAAGCGGCCTCCAGGCGTCGCAAGCCCTCGTGCAGGTCGGCCTCGGGGATGATCAGCGACGGCGCCAGGCGCAGCACGTCGGGGCCGGCCACCAGGCACCAGACGCCGTGCTTGAAGCCGAGCGTCATCAGATCCTTGGCGCGGCCTTTCCACGCCGGCGCCATCGGCGCGCCGATCAGCAGCCCCAGCCCGCGCGCCGGCTCGAATACGCCGTGGCGGCGACCGATGGCCTCGAGTCCTTCCTTGAGCCGGCGCGAGCGATCGGCCACACCCGCCAGCAGCTCGCGATCGTTGACGGTATCGAGCACGGCTTCGGCCACCGCGCAGGCCAGAGGGTTGCCGCCGTAGGTCGAGCCGTGGGTGCCGAACGGCAGATACTGGGCAACCTCGGCCGTGGTCAGCATCGCTCCGATCGGAAAGCCGCCGCCCAGACCCTTGGCGCTGGTCAGCACATCCGGCGTGACGCCATAGTGCATGTAAGCGTAGAGGCTGCCGCTGCGGCCCATGCCGA
Organism: Gammaproteobacteria bacterium; assembly: GCA_028871525.1. Taxonomy (GTDB): domain Bacteria; phylum Pseudomonadota; class Gammaproteobacteria; order Nevskiales; family Nevskiaceae; genus SCRT01. The sequence goes on along the minus strand of JAGWMX010000030.1, from coordinate 8,328 downwards.
TCTGCACTTCGTCGTAGATCAGCAGCGCCTTGTGCCGGTCACACAGCGTGCGCAGCCCGGCCAGAAATTCGCGCTCGGCCGGAACGATGCCGCCCTCGCCCTGCACCGGCTCGACCACCACGGCGCAGCTGTCGTCCGAAATCGCCCGTTCCACCGCCGCCAGATCGTTGAACGGCAAGTGGGTGATGCCGCCGGGCAGCGGCTCGAAGCCTTGCGTGTACTTGGGCTGGCCGCCGACGCTGACGGTGAACAGCGTGCGGCCGTGGAAGGCATCCTTGAATGCGATGATCTGGTGCTTGTGCGGTCCGAAAGCGACGTGGCCGCGGCGACGCGCCAGCTTGAACGCCGCCTCGTTGGCTTCCGCTCCGGAATTGCAGAAGAACACCCGCTCGGCGAACGTGGCCGCCACCAGTTGCCTGGCCAGACGCAGCGCCGGCTCGGTGGTGACGACGTTAGAGGTGTGCCACAGCCGGTGTGCCTGATCGTCCAGCGCGGCGACCAGCCGCGGATGGCAATGCCCGAGCAGCGTCACCGCAATGCCGCCGGCCAGGTCGATATATTCGCGACCCTGCTGATCCCAGACCTTCGAACCCAGGCCGCGCACCGGCACCATCTCCGCCGGGTTGTAGCTGGGCACCATCACCTCGTCGAAGGTTTTGCGGCCGACCTGTTCCATTGCTCACCGTCCCGGGCTTTGCACCCGTTTACAAACATCGAAAGCCCACAATGGGCCCGTGACCGATTCAAGATAGTGGTGCTTAGTTTACTACCGAACTACTCGCTATTGGGGTTAATGAGCACTGCTGCGGTCATCTGCGCCCATTCGGCCGTCAAGCCCCAAGCAGGCGACGCGCCAAGAGCGACTGCATATCCCGCCGGCCGTCGGCGATCACATAGATGTAAACCTTCTGCGCCATGACACGGTAGATCACTCGATAGGGCTTGAAAGCGGTCTGCCGATAATCCCGGATGCCAAGGGTCACCAGTTCCTTGGGGTAGGCACCGCGCTCAGGAAAAGTTGATAGGCTCTCGACGACTTCCAGCAGCCGATCCAGCACGTAGTCGGCATTGGCCTTGCAATCAAATTCCGCGATGTAGTCGTAGATCGACTCCAGATCCTGCTCGGCCCCCTCGGTCAGCAAGACCTCGTATTTTCGCCCTGCCATTACTTGGCTGCCTGTTTGGCCCGCAATCTTGCGACAACCTCACCCACGGGCTTGACCTTGCCAGCTTCAATTTCCGCATTGCCCAGCGCGAGAATTTTCAGCAGCGCCAGCGTTTCCTGTGTTTCTTCATAGGAGGCGACATCCTGAATGACCGCCTTGGCTTCCCCGTTCTGGGTGATGACAAGCGGCTCCCGCCCCTCGGTCAATCGGGCCAAGACTTCGGCCGCGTTCGCCTTGAGGTAACTGATGGGTTTGACTTGCGATGAGTAGCGCATGACCTGACTCCTTGAGCTAAACAGGACTTAATATAGTCTTTATTCAGTCCTGCTGCAACAATCGATCAATCCGCTCCTGCACCCAAGCAAAGCTCAGATGTTCCTGTTCCAGCCGTAGTCCTTCACGGATACGGTTGTCACGCAGGTCGTTGTATAGGTTCAACTCCTCCGGTGTCAGTCTGTGCAAATCGCATCGCTGCGGCTTGTCCTCCCGTCCCCAAAAGGACATGTGAGCATCAAGCGAGGCTCGATCCATGAGGAACGAACCGACGTGGCTGAAGTGACTCCGCAGTTGATCCAGGATGGCAAAGCCATGGGTATCGATATCGCCCCAGTGATGGATGGCACACCGCTCCAGCCAACTCCTCCTGGCGGCGGCTGGAGAGCAGGAAATCCCAGAACGCGCGGAAGCTCTTGCCCTGATCGGAATCGGCAATCGCGTCGCGTTCGCCCATGATGTCTTCCAGCAGCGCCCCCTTGCTGCCTTCCCATAGCGCAATGCGCTCACGAACACGCCGGTCCAATTGACGGAAGTTGTGCTCCACCTCGCGAAAGTCGGTAAGCAACTCGCGCGCACCCTGCATGAACTGCTGAAAACGATCCTTCAGCGCCGTGTCATCCAGCAGCGGCACATCGCCCGTCAACACGCGGGCAATCTCGGCATCGATTTCGTCACGCTTCTTGTGCAGGTCGGCGATGCGTTTGGCCGGGTCGGCCTCGCTGCCCTCGCTCATCTGCTTGAGCAGGTCGAACAGCGTGAGCAGGCGCGATTCGGTGCCGACGAACTGCCGCTCGGAAAGCTGCGCCAGCCAGGCGATGGCCTTCTCGGTCGCGGGCGTGAGGTCGAATTGCGCCTCGTCGGTGCCGGGCTTGTAAAACTTGCGCAGCCAGCCCTTGTCCGGCGACGCCCAGTCGTTCAGATAGTCGAGCGCGGACTTGGGAAACGCGGCTTCGCCGAACTGCAGGCGCAGGGCGTACAACTCATCTTCCAGCGCCTCGGACAAATCGGCGGCGGCCATCACCCGCACATTGGGTGCAACGAATACGCGGTACAGAAAGCTCGCCACCAGCGGTGCATGGTCCGAACGCAGCAGCCGCCAGGCAGGGTGGCGGGTGCGCAGGGCGTCGAGGGTGGCGAAATCCAGCGTCATGCGGTGCTCGACTCGGCGGGAGTAAACAGCGCAGATTCGAAAGCGGCCCAGGCGGATTGGCGCAGGGTGGCAGCCTCGGAGCGCTTGGCTACGGCAGTCGCTCGCGCTGATGCCACGCTTTCTACCAACTGCTCCTGAACTCCGATGTCGGGCAATGGAAATTCGAGACCGAGCAACGAAGGCTTGGAGATGTTTTTCATTGTCGGTGACGTGCCCGTCAGGCGGGATTCGATTTGCTCTCGAACTGAATGCAACTTCATCGCTTCAGTCAAGAAGCGCGGCAGCAATCTGCCATCGGATCGGAAGCGCGCGCGGAAGATCTTGTCACACAGCATCAAGTGTGGCGGTGTCGATTCGACGTAGGCACAGGCACCCACATAGCGCACGACATTTGCGCGGCTGATCAAAACATCACCCGCCTTGATCTCGTATTCAGGCCGAGGCTTGAGGCTAGCCGGGAGCTCCTTGTTCTCGGTGGCATCGAAGGTTCCAAACGATACCGCCCCGAGCTTGAGGACGCCCCACTTGCCTTCACGGGCAGGGTGGTCGTGACACTTCGGGCTCCATCCATTTTCCAGGTCGGCCACCAGATCGCCAAGATGGGCAATGGGCCATGAATGCTGATGCTCAGGCCCGCTGGTCGAGGATCGCAAGATGCTCTCGTGGCTCCAACGCTCCACATCCTTGAACCGCGCCACGAAAACCGGACGATCCGGCAAGGGCGGTGGCGGGGCCACGCCCAAGGCGGTTTCGAAGGCCTGCCAGCCTGCGCGCTCGATGGTTTCGGCTTCCTGCTCAAGTTGTGCAGCACGGGTCAGCGCGTCGGTATAGGCGGTGACCAAGGCATCCTGTTCATCCAGCGAGGGAACCGGGACGCGTAGTGCCTCGAACTGCGCTGGGCGAATTCGCGCCTTGGTCGTGTTGCCTGAACGCAGCCGACTCACCCGCTTCTGAAATGCGGAGGTGCGAATGACCAAGCGGAGATATTCCGCGCGAACCTTGCCGTGATCGACCGCATAGACGGGGTACTCGGCACTTACCGCCAGATGATCGAGCGAGTCTGGCACAACGCAAAGCGAGCCTTGCGCAACGCGAATCTTCGAGATGACAAGATTGCCGGGGCGGAGGGTGCGCGGGATGGGCTCATGTGTCGTGAGGGCATCAGGGGCGTCCATTTTTGGACACCATTCGGGCCGGGGCGACGCTTGCCAACGACGGCGTAGCCGGCATCGGTAAGCAGGTAGCAGCCATCGGCATCAGCATGAGTCCTCGGGCGAGCAGACCCTTGATGACCTTGGCGCGGGCGCAGCCGCGCAGGGTGGCAGGGAGTGGTTCGGCAGTTGGTGATCAACGAGGCCGAGGCCAAGATCGTGCGCGGCATCTGGCGGCGGTTCGTGGAACTGCAGTCGACCACGGAACTGGCGCGCGAGTTGAATAGCCAGGGTGTCACCACCAAGGCCTGGACGACGCAGGATGGCGTCTTCCGTCCTGGCCGTCCGATCACCAAACAGAATCTCTACAAGATGCTGAGGAATCCCTTGTACATCGGCGTGATCCGACACAAGGGCAAGGATCATCCCGGCGAGCACCCGGCCATCATCAATGCGGGACTGTGGGGTGAGGTGCAGGCGGTGCTGGCCGAGGATGCCCTGTTGCGTGCCTCGCAGACGATGACCCGGCACAACGACGAGGCGATCCTGCGCGGCCTGCTGTTCGCCCCCGACGGCGACCGGATGCTGCCGACGGCCACCAGGAAGAAGTCCGGCAAGCGCTATCGCTACTACCTGCCATACTCGGACAAGAAATTCGGGCGGGGCACAAACCCATTTGGCATCGTGCCGGCCGGGCAGATCGAAGCCTTGGTGCTGGAACAGGTCAAGGCGGCCTTGCAGGCGCCGGAAATGATCCAGGCGGTGTGGGATGAGGTCCGGAAACTGGACGCCACCGTGTCGGAGCCGGTTGTGGTGCTGGCGATGCGCAATCTGTCGGTGGTGTGGAACGAGATGTTCCCGGAGGAACGCTGCCGGCTGGTGCGCTTGCTGATTGCCCGCGTGCAACTCAGGGACGAGGGCATCGACATCGAATGGCATCCGGCCGGGTGGTCGGCATTGATGGCGGAACTGGCGCCGAACAGCATCGGGGCGGAGTTGCGTGAAAACGAGCAAAGCGAAGTTTCGGCTCAGGCTCACGTGAGCAGGGCGAACGTTAAGCGCAGCGGCCGAAGCCAAATGGAGGAAATGGCATGAGAGGATTGCAGCAGACCGGTCTGGCACGATCGAACACAGCGAAGCTGGAAGATGGCATCAGGCTGACAACGTTCATTCCGGTGCGGTTCGTCAGGCACAAGGCGCGGAAGGTAGTGGTCGAGCCGACACCGCCGGGGCGGATGGCCTCGCCGCTCAACCCGGGACGTCCAACGTCCGTCGATGAGCATCTGATGGCGGCGCTAGCAAGGGCCTTCTTCTGGCAGGAGCTATTGGACTCGGGCCGGGTTGCCAACATCGCCGAGATTGCCGCCTGCGAGGGCATCGAGAAGGTGCGCGTGCAGAAGATGGTCAAGCTCGCCCGGCTGGCACCCGACATCGCTGAGGACATTGCGCGGGGGCGGCAGCCGGTCGGACTGTCGCTGGAGTTCTTCATGCGCAAGCCGATGCCGGATGACTGGAACGCGCAGCGGGAAGCGATCAGCGGACTGGTCAGTTGACCGTGAGCGCGCGTTCGAAACCCCACCGCCATGCGTTATGGGGTGCAAACCGCTGCCCGGAAAGCCGCATGGTTATACGGGGTGATACGCAGGCCGACCTGCGCACGAACAGAGAAAAGAGAGGAATCCGGGCGGCCGGCAGGGCGAAATCGGCGTATCCCGGCGATCATCGAAATTCGCTCCACCCGCGAAGCCCCGCCACGGCTGGCCGTTTGCGGGCAGAAAAATGCCCGGAGCGTGTCCGGGCCTTGGTGTCTTGGTGGAGCGGAAGGGGATCGAACCCTCGACCTTCGCATTGCGAACGCGACGCTCTCCCAACTGAGCTACCGCCCCATACGCGGCGCGAATTGTAGCAGGCTGACGACGCGATCTCACCCATGCGGTCCCCCGTATCTGCAGGCAGCGTATGAGCCGATACCGGCGCATGGCACGCTAACGCACCGGCCAGCGCCGCACCCCTTGTCGGCATGCAGCCCGGGGGGCTTCCATCGCGGCGCAAAGCCTGCTAAAAGGCGCGCGAATACGGTTAACAGTCACGGAGTATCACCGGGATATGGCGGGTAAATCGGGCAAGAAGGCGCAGCCGCAGGCCAAGCCGTTGGATGAGTTCGACGATGACGGCGGCAGTTTCGAAGAGGAGGTGCCGAACCTCGATGCTGACGAGACGGCAGCGCTCGCCGTCCGCTCGCGCGATTGGCGCGATGTCGAAAAATACCGCGAGATACGTGAACTCCGCCGCTTGATTGGGGACGATTTCGACGACCTGTCCGGCCAGCCCAGCCTCCCGCCTCCCCCGGTGCGCAACAAGACCCGCAGCAAAAAGGCGACGCGTCCACCGTCGCGCGGCGCCAGCAAGGCCAAGCGCCCGGCCCGCCCGGCCGGCCGTAGCCGCACCATACGCAGCACCGCGCGGCGTTATTGAACCGGCACGTAGACAGGTTCAACGCATAGAAATCTGGCCAAAATCGGGTTAAAGCGCATTCCGCGGTGCTGTTCCGGTCGCGCTATCTGCTGTTCTGTCAGGATTCGCGCTTCACGCTAGACTTTTTCCAACTGCTCAGTCGTCCGCCGCACCATGCTCGACACCCACGCCCGCCGTTACGTCGATCCGCTGATCGAAGCCGTCGCCCGCGCCCTGCGCGCCGCCGGGTTGTCGGCGAACACGGTGACGATTCTGGGCATGCTGACCGGCGTTGGCGCCGCCGCACTGGTGGCGTCCGGCCGTCCCTGGATCGGAGTGGTGCTGTTGTGGTTTTCCGGCCTGCTGGACGCCGCCGACGGCACGCTGGCGCGGATGACGCGCAGCACCCCGCTCGGCGCGATCATGGACATCACCTTCGACCGCGTGGTCGAGCTGTCGATGGTGTTCGCGCTGGCCTGGCGCTACCCGGAGGCGCGATTGATCATGGTGGCGCTGGCCGGCACCATCGCCATCGCCATGTCGCTGTTCCTGTCGATCGCCGCGGCGTTGCGCAACACCTCGGCGAAGGCGTTTCACTACGCACCGGGCCTGGGCGAGCGCAGCGAGGCGTTCGTCTGCCTGAGCCTGATGGCGGTCGATACCGCGCATCTGACGCTGTGGACCGGAGTGTTCCTGGCGGTGATGGTCTACACGATGTTTCAACGCCTGCGGTACGCGATGCGTGCGCTGGCAGCCGGCGGCTGAAACGGCCGTCGTTGCCGGTCAGGCCGCCGCCCGGCGGTCGATCGTTTCCGGCCAAGGTTGCCCGTAGGCCGCGGCATTCACCGTCATCCGCACAGACGGTGGACGGCGCCCGCACAGCCAGTACACCAGCTGATCGACGAAATGATCGAGGTGCCGGATCTGCTGCACGCCGTGCTCGACGATCGGGTCCTGCGTGGCCGCCAGCAACTCGCCGCCGTAGGCGGTGGTCGACCAGCAGATCACCTCGCCGTCATCGGTGTGCTGCAGCACCCGCGCACCATCCGGGGTGCGCGTATAGACGCCGTGGTGGTGCCAGCAGGCCTGGCGCGGTGTCAGCCCGGCGAACAGCGGGTGGCTGAAGTCGGTGTGCGCCACCGGCGGCCGATCCGGGTTTTCAGCCCACCAGTAATTGTTGACCGGGCGGTCGGCCCACTGTGCGTCGATCCAATGGGCGGAATCGCCGAAAACCGCGATCTTCTTGCCGGCGGCCAGAAACGCATACACCGCTTCGCGGTGTTCGGCGATGGCGAGGTGGTCGTTCTGGAACGGGATCAGCAGCGCCGGGTAGCGTGCCAGTTGCGCATCGTCCAGATCATGAACATAGAGCAAATCGAAAAAATCACGGTACTTGGGCGCGGTCGCAACCGCATACTGCGACCACACGCCGTTGAAAATCATGGCGATGGGTTTGCTGTGAACGTGCTCAGTCATGGCGGCGCTCCTGGTGCGCGGCGACGGCGCGCAGGATGTTGCGATACAGGCGCAGCGGACCGCCGCCGTCCGCCGCCGCCGGATCGGGTTCGCCGAGCGGGCCGCTGGCGGTGGCGACGATCAGCCCCGGCGTCGAGCGCGTGTCGGCGATCAGCACCGGCCGCTGCCAAGTATCCGCCAACACCACGCTTTCAGGGTAGGTCGTCTGCAGGTAACCGCAAGCCCACCAGCCGCTGATGCCGTGTGATTCGGTGCTCAGCCGCGCCGGATCGACGCCGTGCATCAGGCCCAGCGGATCGGCGACGACGTGATAGCGCACCTCGCGGTTGGGGCAGCTGTTGTCGTGGATCCACACGGTGCCGGGCAGCCACGGCGTGAAGCAGCCGCAGAAACAGGCCACCGCACCCCCGCGCGCCAGCACCGCGGCGGTGGCTTCGCGTGCACGATACAGCGCGACATGGTCGGCGCCGTTGGGTACCACCACCAGATCATCGCCGGAGAAGTCCGGCGTCCAGCCGCGAGCGATGCGCTCGTGGCGGTAGACGATACGCTCGTTATCGACAAAGTGGCGCCGGTTGCCGAGATCGCCGTTTTCGATCAGTGCCGCTTTCAACATGACAATTCTATATGGACGCCTCCCGTTTGCCAAGATCGG
>JAGWMX010000029.1 GCA_028871525.1 Gammaproteobacteria bacterium | reverse complement strand
CATGCGTCGCATGATGCTGCACTCCCGCTCCCGGCCGCAATTTCCGCGCTGCCCCGTCACTCGACCCGGAGCTCACCCGCGTCGGAATCCCCGGCTTTGCATGACTCCCGGTTGACCGTCTTCGTCATAAATTCTTGATCGTTGGGTCGGTCATGGTTCTCTTGGGGCTGGGATTGTCCGTCGAATATTGAGTCCCATTGACGCTCGCCCAGAGCTGGTAGATCCACGTACCAACCGAGCCGGTACTGGTGTTAGCGTCGGTAATGGTCAGCCGGTTGCCGTTCGGGGTCGGTGTGCCGAACACGCCGTCGGGCGGATCCTGCTTCCATGTGAATCCGGGGTTTGCGGCACTTTGCGAATTGAACGATCCGGACGCGGCATCGCCGGTCAACTGCCATTGGATCGTGACCGACTGGCCGTGGGCGATCTGGTTGCCGTTGCCCGACTGGTCGACGTCGAGATAGCCGTCTTTCAGCTTCACATTGAGCGTTACGGTGGTCATGGTCTCCTGCTTGTATGCACGGGCGGCACTGGGAGCGGGCCGCGGCGCCTTGACTTCATTGCCCTTCACCCTGCACCGTCGCGGCGCTGCGCCGAGGGAGACGGACGCACAGCGTCTGGCGGGGGCGGCGGACTGACGGCATCGACCGGCAGCATCTGCGCGATCCGCCGCGAGAATGCGACGTTGACCGGATAGGCCAGGTGCCGGCCGGTCACCAGCGCCACGAAATCCGGGGTGCGGTAGCCCATCGCGTTCAAGCGGGCGACCACCGGCCGTGCGGCCTCGGTCTGATCGAGCCGCAACAGTGCTTCGGCATACGCCGCGAGAAAGTTGGGATCGGCACCGGAGCGTGTCGCGGGCAGGATTGTGTCGCGCGCCTGCGTCCAGTAATGGCTTGCGGCAGCGCCGTCCTTGCGCCTGGCTGCGATCTGCCCCAGCACGAGATCCGCCTGGGCGGCGAGCAGAATCAGGCCGCGGTCGTCGACATTTTTCCGGCGCAGCCGCTCGACCGCGGCCTGTGCGTCAGTGGCGGCGGATGCCGCGGCGCCGACGTCGTCACGCGCCAGTTGCAGCCGCGACTGTTCCAGTCGGCTCTGTGCCAGGTCCTGCTGCCAGAGCGTATTGGCCGGATCCACGGCTGCCAAACTGGACACCAGGTGCGCCGCGTTGTCATCGGCTGCTGCGGCCTGATCAAGCTGGCCCTGCTGCCGCAGCAGGCCACCCATCTGCAGGCTGTACAGCGCGAAATCGTCCTGCCAGTATTTGTTGGTTGCGTCAAAGGCCATCAGCTTTTGGGCACCGGCCACCGCCAGCCCTGTGAAGTGCACGGCGGCTTCCATCTCGCCGCACAGACCGAGCGTGCGGCCGAGGATGGCATTGCTGATCAGCAGGCCTTCCTGCACCTGGCGGTTGTTCGGGTCCTGCGCCGCCAGCGTGGCTTTGAGGTGTTGATCGGCGCGATAGCCGGCGATCGCCTGGCCGAGCTGGCCCTGTTGCAGCGCCAGCTTGCCGAGACTGTTGTAGGCGTAGGCCAACTGCAGCGGCCATTGCGCATTCGCCGGTTCGCGAGCGCGCAGCCGCACATAATTGTCCCGCGCGGCTACGTAATAAGGTTTGGCCGTGCTGAAATCGCCGCGTGCTTCCAGCACGCGCCCGGTATTGACCAGCGCGGAGCTGAGCTGGTAGGCCAGCCTGGTGTCCGCAGGCCGGGCTTCGGCGGCCTTGCGCAGCAGGTCGCTGGCCGCACGGAAATTCTGCGCGGCCTGCGGCAAATCACCCTGGAACCAATAGACCCTGCCGATCCAGGTCAGGCTGCTGGCGTACTGCGCCTGGCGCAGCACATCTTTCGGCGCGCGCCGCAACCGCTCGGCCGCCAGCGCCAACGCGGCTTGATAAGACTCCAGCGCCCTGGCCAGCTTGCCCTGCTGCTCGCGTACCGCGCCGATCTCCTGCAGCGCGGTGACGCGCTGCGCCAGGGCCTGGTCGGTGACGTCGGCGGTCGGCAAGGACCGGAAATAGGCCATCGCCTGGTCGTCCACGGCTTCCATGATGTCGAGACGCGACACCTGGGCCAGCTTGTCGTTGAGGTCGCCGAGCATGAAGCCGACCAGGTCCTCGGCCTGTTTCTGGCGACGCTCGGCGGCGGCTTGTGCGACCACCGCCGCGTGGCGCGCAAACACCGCGGTGATCGCCAGCGTCGTGGTCACGGCCGTCGCAATCAGCGCCATCGCGGTGACCGCGGCCATGCGCCGGTTGCGGCGCTGCAGCTCGCGCTGCCTGAGTGCGTCGAAACCGACGTCCAGCAGACCGGCGATCAGTTTCAGCCTGGCGCCCGCCTTGCCGTCCCCGCTGGGCCGCGCGTCGGCGGCGATCGGTTCGGTGCGCTCGCCGGTCGGCCGGCCGTTGGCGTCCAGCTTGAAGCGCAGCGCGGGGCAAAAACACTCTTCCGCTGCACGGCCGGGCAGGTCGCTCGCGTTCGGTTCACCGCCGACGATCAGGCAGAAGATGCGCGCATCGCGGCCCAGACGCTTGAAGGCCAGCACCTCCTCGTTGACCCAGCGCGAGGCCGCCGACCGCGGCGAGCAGATGACGATCAGATTGTCGGAGCGTGCAAGCGCGTCGTTGACGCGTGCGCCGAGGTCCGCGGCGCTGGCCAGCTCGTCGCGGTCGCGGAAGATCGGCGCCAGCCGGCGCGGGATGACGCCGGCCGCGGTCCGCGCGCCGACCAGGCGTGACGGAACGCGGTAGGTTTCCAGCGCCTTGTGCAGCCATGCGCCCCACGCGCTGTCGGCATGGCTGTAGCTGATGAAGGCGCGGTAGCGTGTCACCGAAGCCGCCGCGGACGGATGCCGCTCATCGCCGCCCCCCTCTCTCACCCGCCGGTTGCCGCTACGGCCCGGCTGCCGCCGGGCCGGACACTGCAGACCTACGGATATTGCCTTGGCCGAATCTAACACAGGATTGCAGGTCGCGGTTTGCGCGACGGGCGGCCGTTTGCTGCCGCCGAGATCCGGGTTCAGGCTCGATCCGCGGCGGGCTGTCCCGCGTGGCTGAGCACGCGCAGCGACAGCACGGCGGCGATCAGCAGCATGGCGCCGGCCAGCATCGCGTAGGGGTTGCCCATCTGCGTATTCCGACGTTAATCGGCCACTGATTCCGAACTGAATCGGCCACCCTCCGCCGGCCAGAGTCGAACAGTGGACGCGCGGGCGGGCGCCGCGTATGTGCGGCACCGTCGCGGTGACGGCCGGCAGCCACTCAACCCGACCGCGCGCCGTTGCCGATCGTTAACCGCGCGCCCGGGCCCGGCTGCCAGCCAGCCGTCGGCGATGCGATGATGGCGCAGGTTTGTTTGCCGAAGGCGCGATGATGAGAACTCCATTTATCCTGGCGCTCGCCCTGGCTCTGCCGCTGGCCGGCCCGGTTTACGCTGCGGCACCCGCAGCCGCGGCCGGCACTTCCGCCGCAACAGCCGACGCCGCGCTGCTGCACCTGGCCGCGCGCTACTGGAGACAGACGGCCGCAAACGATCCGTTTTCCGCCTCGCTCAACGGTGTGCACGACTACGACGACCGCTGGGCCGACCCCAGCCTGGCGCAGGAGCGGCGCTTCGCCGCGCAGCTGGACGACGACCGCCGGCGGCTGGCGGCGATCGACCGCAGCCGGCTGTCGCCGGCGCGCGCGCTGGACGCCACGGTGCTGGCCTACGAGCTGGACGACACGCTGGCCGGTCTGGGTCAGGCCGATCGCGACGCCGGGCTGATCAGCCAGCTCTGGGGTCCGCAGCTGGTTTCGACCGAAATCACCCAGTTGCGCTTCGACGGTCCGATCGACTACGACAATTACCTTAAGCGCCTGCAGCGGCTGCCGGCCTATCTGCAGGCGTATCAACGGCGCCTGGCGCAGGCCGCCGCCCGCGGCATCACGCCGCCGCGCGTGGTGCTGCAGCGGGTGCCCGGCGAGATCGCCGGCCAGATCGCGCAAGACCCGGCCGCAAGCCCGTTCTATGCGCCGTTCAAGACGATGCCGTCGACCATGTCGCCGGCGCAGCAGGCGGGCTTGCGCGCGCAGGCGCAGCGACTGATCGCCGCAGCCGTCAATCCGGCCTACCGCCGCTTCGGCGGATTCTTCAGCCGCGATTATCTGCCGAAAACGCGCCAGTCGATCGGCGCCGCGACGCTGCCCGGCGGCGCCGGCTACTACGCCTACCTGGTGCGGCACTACACCACCACCGAAATGACGCCCACCCAAGTACACGAGCTGGGCGAAAAGCAGGTGGCGGCGATCCAGGCGCAGATGGTCGCGCTGGCCGCGCAGGCCGGCTACAAGAGCGACCTGCGCGGATACCTGGATCACCTTCGCAACGATCCTTCCAATTACTACCATGACCCGCAACGGCTGCTCCAGGCTTATCGCGCGGCGGCGAAGAAGGTCGATCCCCATCTGGTCCAGGTGCTCGGCACCTGGCTGCTGCCGCGCGTGCCCTACGGCGTGCACCCGATCCCGGCGGCACTGGCGCCGAACACCTATCCGGCGTACTCGGAACCGCCGTCCGGTGATGGCCGCACCGCCGGTTACGTCGCCGTCAACCTCTACCAGCCGGAAAGCCGTCCGATCTACGATATCCCGGCGCTGATGTGCCACGAGGGCCGGCCCGGGCACCAGTTGCAGATCCCGGTGGCGCAGGCGCTCGACGGCCTGCCCGAATTCCGCCGCTTCGCTTATTACAACGCCTACGGCGAAGGCTGGGCGCTGTACGCCGAGCGGCTGTGCGACGAACTGGGGCTGTACGACACGCCGGCCTCACGCTTCGGCTATCTCGACTATCAGATGTGGCGCGCGGTGCGGCTGGTGGTGGACACCGGCATTCACGCGCAGGGCTGGAGCCGGCGCCGGGCGATCGACTACATGCGCACGCACACCGCGCTGGCCCAGCAGAACATCGACACCGAAGTCGACCGCTATATCGCTTGGCCCGGCCAGGCGCTGGCCTACATGGTCGGCGAATTGACCATCCTGCGGCTGCGCGCCCAGGCGCGGGCTGCATTGGGCGTGAAGTATTCGCTGCGCGATTTCGACGACGTCGTTCTCGGCCAGGGCAGCCTGCCGCTGTCGGTGCTGCAGCAGGCGGTGCAGCGCTGGATCGACCGCACCAAGGCCGGGCTGCCGCCGGATCAGTTGCCCTACGCGGATCGACCGCGCAGAACGTCATTGCGAGGTTCGCGTAGCCGAAGCCGCGAGGGCGCTTTGCGCCTGTGGCGGGCCCGTGGCAATCTCGATGGGATGGCACCCCAGTATTCGACGCTTGGCCGTCGTGACGATGGCTTCGACGTCGAGATTGCCACGCCGGCCTACGGTCGGCTCGCAATGACGTGAGGGGTCAGCGGAACTGCGCGCGGCCCAGCTTGCGGAAGAATTCCAGCGCCTTCGGATTGGCCAGCGCCGCGGCATTCCTGACCGGCCGGCCGTGAATCAGCTCGCGCACCGCCACTTCGGTGACCTTGCCGGAGAGGGTGCGCGGCACCTGCGGACAGGCCAGTATCCGGTATGGCAGGTGACGCGGCGTCAACTGTTCGCGGATCGCGCTCTTGATGCGCCGGTCCAGCGCCGCGTCGAGTTTGTGGCCGTCGCGCGTGACGACGAACAGAATCACCCGTTCCTCGCCGTCGCGCAGGTGACCCACCGCGACCGCGTCGGCGATCTCCGGCAGCGCTTCGACCACGCGGTAGATTTCAGCGGTGCCGATGCGCACGCCGCCGGGATTCAGCGTGGCATCCGAACGCCCCTGGATCACCAGCGTGTCGCGCGTGGTCATCAGCGCGTAGTCGCCGTGATGCCAGACCCCCGGAAAGCGCTGGAAATAGGCCTGGCGATAACGACTGCCGTCGGCATCGTTCCAGAACGCCACCGGCATCGACGGGAAGCTCTTGGTGCAGACCAGCTCGCCGGGCTTGCCGCACAGCGGCTTGCCGTGCTCATCGAATACGTTCACCGCCAGGCCGAGCCCCGGGCCCTGCAGTTCGCCGCGCCACACCGGGCTCCACGGGTTGCCGAGCGCGAAGCAGGAAACGATGTCGGTACCGCCGGAAATCGAGGCCAGCTGCACGTCGGCCTTGATCGTCGCGTAGACATAGTCGAACTGCTCCGGCGCCAGGGGACTGCCGGTGGAGTAGATGGTGCGCAACGCCGCCAGATCGTGCTGCGCGCCGACCGGGTAGCCGTTCTTGGCCAGCGCCGACAGGTATTTCGGGCTGGTGCCGAAGTGACTCACGCCTTCCGCGGCCGCCAGCAGCCACAACGCGCCGGGCCGCGGCCAGAACGGGCTGCCGTCGTACAGCACCAGCGTGGCGCCGACCGCCAGCGCCGAAACCAGCCAGTTCCACATCATCCAGCCGCAGGTGGTGAAGAAGAACACACGCTCGCCGGGACGTATGTCGCCGTGCAGCGCATGCTCCTTGAGGTGCTGCAGCAGCGTGCCGCCGTGGCCGTGGACGATGCACTTGGGCACGCCGGTGGTGCCGGAGGAATACATCACCAGCAGCGGATGATTGAAATCCACCGCGGCGAAGTCGAGCAGCGGCGCCCGGCTGCGGTAGTCGTCGAAACAGACGGCGGCGGCCGGCCATTCCGGCCTGGGGTCCAGATACGGCACCATCACCAGCCGTTTCAAACCCTGCAACTGCGCGGCGATGGCGCCGACGCGCGCGGCGGTGTCGATGCGCTTGCCGCCGTAGCGGTAACCGTCGCAGGCGATCAGCACTTTCGGCTGGATCTGTCCGAAGCGCTCCAGCACGCCGCGTTCGCCGAAATCCGGGGAGCACGACGACCAGATCGCACCGAGGCTGGTGGTGGCCAGCATGGCGACGACCGCGTGCTCGGCATTGGGCAAAAAACCGGCGACGCGGTCGCCCGGCCCGACACCGTCCTCGGACAGCCGCTGCGCCAGCTCGGCGACCTGCCGGCGCAACTGCTCGCGCGACAGCTCCATCCGGCGGCCGGATTCGTCACGCGCGATCAGCGCCGGCGCCCGCTCGCTGCCGCCGCGCAGCAGATGCTCGGCATAATTGAGTTTGGCACCGGGGAACCAGCGCGCGCCGGGCAAACCGTCGTCGGCCAGCACCGCCTGCGGCTTGACGTGCGCCTGCACGCCGCAGAAATTCCACAGGTCCTGCCAGAAACGCTCGCGCTCGGCCACCGACCAGCGCCACAGCTCGCCGTAGGCGACATGGCCTTCGCCCGGCAGGCCGGGAACCGGAAAACCCAGCGCGGTGGCGAAGCGCGACAGATCCGAGACGGCGACGCGCTCGGCCGACGGACGCCAGATCGGTTTTGGCGTTTTCACGCGGCGGCCGGACGCGCCGCCGGCAGCGGCGGTGCCGGCGGCAGCAGAATCAACCTGTCCGGCGCCACCCGGCCCAGACGGCTGGCCGGCGCGCGCCCCAGCATCTGGCTGATCCAGCGCGAGACTTCGAGCAGCGCCGGCAGATCAACGCCGGTGGCGAAACCCAGCCCGTGCAGCATGTAGACCAGATCCTCGGTGGCCAGGTTGCCGGTGGCGCCGACGGCGTACGGACAGCCGCCGAGGCCGGCGACCGCGGCATCGACCGTGCGCACGCCGGCTTCCAGGCAGGCGTAGACGTTGGCCAGCGCCTGGCCGCGGGTATCGTGGCAGTGCACCGCCATGCGGGCCATGCCGATCTGGTCGGCGCAGGCCTGCAAAACTTCGCGCGTGCGGTGCGGGGTGCCAACGCCGATGGTGTCGCCGAGCGAAATCTCCTCGCAGCCCATCTCGGCCAGGGCGCGGGCCACCTTGACGACGTCCTTAACCGGCACCTCGCCCTGGTACGGGCAGCCGAGCGCGCAGGAGACATAGCCGCGCACCGGCAAGCCGACCGCCCGCGCATAGGCCACCGCCGGGCGCAGCCGCGCCAGCGATTCATCGACGCTGCAATTGGTGTTCTTCAGCGAGAACGCGTCGGTGGCGGCGGTGAACACCGCAACCTGACCGGCGCCGGCTTCCAGTGCGTGCTCCAGGCCGATGATGTTGGGCACCAGCACCGGATAGGCAACGCCGGGCCGCCGCCGGAAATGCGCCAGCACCTGGCCGGCGTCGGCGAGCTGCGGAATCCACTTCGCCGACACGAAACTGGTGGCCTCGACCACCGGCAGACCGGTGGCGGCCAGCCGTTCGATCAGGCAGATCTTGGTCGCAGCCGGCACCTCCGACGGCTCGTTCTGCAGACCGTCGCGCGGGCCGACCTCGACCACCCGCACAAACTCGTTCATCACCACCTCCCCGCGCCGGCGGCGCGGGCGCAAGATTCGCAATGCGTCTAGTTTTGTGCCCCCGCGACCGGCATGCAAGCCGCCGCGCTGCTGCAGCGGCCATCAAAAGTTCGAACACCGTGCCGCGCTTGCCGCCGGCGCAGCGTGTGAAGCCTACGGCGCCATGACTGTTTCAAGAACACGGAGCCTGGTTTTTGCCGTTGATCCGGCAACATCGGGACGTCATCGGCCGCCTGCTGCGGCACCGGTGACTGTTACCTATGTCTCCGGCCGCGCATCATGTCGCCGGATCACCGGCGCAGCGTGAAATCCACCCGCGTGGCGGGGCCCCGATCGCGGATGCCGGCGGCGTTGAGCTTGGGCGAGAGTACGAACACCCGCGCCGGGTCGATCTTGGCGTCCAGCCAGCGCCGCACCGCCGCCGCCCGTCGTTGCGACAGCGCCGTCAGGTCGGCGTCGCTGACCTCGGCGTGGTCCAGCAGCGACTGCCGCATCTGCGGCGGCGGCGGCGATTTGACGAAACCGAAGAAGTTGCGCGGCTTGTCGAAGTCTGCCGCCAGGTAAGCGCGCCGCAGATACTTGTCGTACTCCTCGTCGGTCACCGTGACCTGCGCGGGATCGATGCTGCGCCCATGCCCCAGCAGATCGCGCAGTTTTTGCCGGCGCACCTGCGCCTCGACCGCGTCCCGCTTCAGCGCCGGCACGTCCGACGACGGCTCGGCGCGGCCGATCAGATCGAGTTTCAGCGCCGGGCGCTGTTCAAGCGCCTGCGCCAGCTTGTCCAGCTTGCTCTGTGCCGCGGCGGTCAAGCTGGCCGATCCCGGGGCGAAACCGACGTAGTCGGGTTCCTGCCCCGCGCCGAACAGATGCGCCAGCAGGCGGAACGGCGACGTCGCCGCCTTGACCAGCAGATTGCCGAAAGCGCGCAGAATCAGGCCGCCGACGCTGAACTGCGGATCGGACAGCGAGCCGTGCACCGGCACGTCGACGTCGATCTGCCCGTGCGCATCCTTCAGCAGCGCCACCGCCAGCAGCACCGGCAGATGCGTCGCCGCAGGGCTGTCGACCCGCGGGCCGAAGGTCAGCTGATCGAGGAACAGATGATTGTCGGCGCTCAACTGGCCGTCGGCAAGGTGGTAGTGCAGATCCACGTTCAGCTTGCCCTTGACGATCGGATAGCCGGCGTACTTGGCCGCGTAGCTGGAAAAGTTGGTCAGTTCGATCTCGCTGGCCTTGGCGCCGAGATCGACGAAGGCCGGAGTGACCAGCGGATTGATGTGCCCGTCGATCGCCAGCGGCGCATTGTCGTTGAGCCTGGCGCTCAACTGCACCGGCGCCGGCTCGGGCGTCCGGCTGCCGAAGCCGCCGACGCTGCCGGCGATGCCGCTCAGATCGGCGCTGAAGTTGGGTTTGATGTAGTCATCGGTGTAATTGACCTCGCCGCCGGACAAGACGACCGCACCGATGTGCAGCCGCAACGGCGGACCCTGCTGCGGCGGCGGTTGCGGCGCGCGGCTCGAAGCCGGCAGCGGGGCCTGCGCAATGCGGGTCAGCGATTGCTGCGGCGCCTGCGGCTGCTTGAACAGGTTCGCCAGATTCAGTCGGCCGCTCGGATCGAGAAAAATACGCGCGTAGAAGTCCGACAGCGCAATGCGCCCGATATCGACGTCGACGCCGCCGGCGTCATAGCCGGCGTCGAGCGGCGCGATTGACAACCGGCGCCAGCCGGCGAAGCGATCCGACGTCGCCTTGTCCAGCAGCCGCACCCCGACCAGCGACATCCCGCCGCGATAGCGCGCGCGCCAGGATCCGCCCACGCGCTCTGCCTGCAATCGGCCGCGGCCGTAGGCCAGCGCACCGGCGATCGTCGCCGCCAGCCGCTGCGCCACGTACGGCTCGAAGCCGGCGACATCGATCGCGCTCGCCTCCAGCGCCAGATCCGTCTGCAACGGCTGCAACCGCAGTCGGCCGTCGAGGTGCAGCCGACCATGGCTGCCGACACGGGCGCTGATTTGCAACGGCCAGGCTTGGCGCCAGTCGCCGCTGACGCCGGCCACGCTCACGCCGACGTCGTCGAGCCGCAGCCGCACCGGCGTCGGCGCACTGCCATCGACCCAGGTCAAGCTCGAGTCGGCGAGCTTGACGGCGCCGACGCGGTAATGCCACGCCGGCATCGCGGCGCCCGCCGCAGGCGCGCGGGCACGGCGCACCAGCAGCCGCTGCAGATCGATCGTGCCGTCGCCGCCGCGCTCGGCGGCCACCGCCAGTCCGGAGAGGCTCACGCTCGCGAGCTCGGCGCGATGCGCGGCGGTGTCGAGCGTATCGATTTTCGCCTCGGCGCGGGCCAGTCTGAGCACCGCGCTGCGCCGGTCCGGCAGCGCGACGGCGAGCTGTTCCAGCGTCAGGCTGCCGGGCGCGACGCGCAGCGCCCGGTGTTCGCCGTCGACCGCGACCCGCAGCTGCGCGCTGAACCAACCCTGCGTCAGATGCCCGGCAAGCACGCCCGCCAGATACGGTTGCAGCACCGGCAACGCCAGGCGCTGGAGGTCGAATTCGCCGCTGAGCGTGCGCCGGTGCAGGATCAGCGCGCCGACAGCGTCCAGCGTGCCGCCGGAGGCGAGCCGGGCAGCGACGGAATAGTGCGCCGGCCGGTCCAGGGCGGTGCTCAAATCGTCGACGGCGACGCGCAAGCCTTGTATCGTCAGCGCCGTCGGCGCCGCGGTGCCACGATCCCGCCAGTCGATTTCGCCGCCCTGCAGCCGCAGATGCTGAAGCTGCAGATCGGGTGCTGCCGCCGCGCCGCGGCTCGGCGCCGGCGACGGCCGCGACGCCAGCAGCGTTTGCAGCGCGAGCCGGCCGTCGGCCTGACGCAGCAGCCGCAGCCGCGGCGCATCGATCGACAACCCGCGCAGGTACGCGACTCCGCGCAGCGGCTCGATCCGATCGGCGTCGAGGTGAATCGAGCGCGCCGAAAACCACGGCTGACCGCCGCGCTCGCGCAGTGCGAGGTCGCGCAGATCGAGGCTGCCGCCGAGCCGGATCGCCGGCCGGCCGGCATGCAATGCGAATTGCAGATCGACGTCGATGGACAAGCGGCCACTGCTCACCGCCAGCGGCAGCGGCAGCGGCGCATAGCCGACCAGCTGCGGCAGATTCAAGCCGTCGGCGCGCAGGCGCAGGTCCGAAGCATGAGCGTCGGCGAACACCTGGGTCCTGCCCGCCAGCGTCACCGGCCGGCCGTCGATGCGAGCCGAAAAACTCGGCTGCACGTACGCCGCGTCGGCCGGCGGCAGATTGGCGATGAACGGGATGCGCAGGGTCAGGCTGTCGATCAGGTGCCGCTGACCGAGCACGCGGTCGTCGAACCGGATCGCGCCGTCATCGATCTCAATGTCGGAAACCGCGAAGCGCAGCGGCGCATGGCCCGGCGCCGACGGCCGTGTTCGGCGCTGCAGCAGATCGGAAAAATTGAAACGCTGCGGCGCGCTGCGCAGCACGCGCAGCCGCGGCGACTCGATCTTCAGCTCATCGACGATCGGCGCCAGATGCCACAGCGAACTCCATGACGCGCTGACCACCAGACTGCGCAGGTCGAGGAAGTCGTCGCCACCGGCGGCGGCGCCGGCCCTGCCCACCCGCAGTCCGGCAAGCGACAGCGTCAGCGTGTACGGATTGAACGCCAGCCTGTCGATCGCCACCGGCCGCGCCAGCGCGCGGCTCAGCTGCCGCTCCAGCGCGCGGTGGATCAGCGGCGGTACCGCCAGAAACCCCAGCGCGCCGAAGACCAGCAGCGCGGCCAGCAGACGCAGGCTCCAGCGCCGCGTGGCCCGCGCACGCAGGATCTCGCCGCCGCGGCGCACCGGCGCCGCCGACGCCAGCCGCCGCGCCGCGATTTGCAGCCAGGCCGCCAGCGCACTTGCGAGTGCTTGCAGCGATCGGCGCATCCGCCACTCCCCCGATCCTAGTCCGCGCAACGGACCCGGCCGATTCTAGCGCTGCGCGGGCGGCTGGCGCGTGACGCGGTTGACGAAGTTGGCGATGTCCGGCAGCAGGTCGGACTGTCCCGAGAGCTGATGCGAAACCAGGGCCAGCAGCTTGCTGTGGCTGGCGTCCGTATAGATCACCTTTTCCACCGGTCCGTTGGCGCGCGCGACGCGGTCGTAAAGCGTTTCGGTATCGCGCGCCGACACCACCTGGTCGCCCTTGCTGGCGATCAGCAGCAGCGGCGGGTTGGTGCCGTCGGCATAGAACACCGGCTGAGTCTGCGGGTAATGCAGCGGCGAACCGAAGATGTCGCGCAGATCGGGCGCGACGATCGGCATGAAATCGTATGGCCCGCCGATGCCGACCATGCCGCGCAGCCAGCCGCGGTCACCGCCGGCGTCTTTCATGAACTCCGGGTCCAATGCCAGCATCGCGGCGTTGTAGGCGCCGGCGTCGTAGCCCATCGCCACGACGCGCTGCGGGCTGCCGCCGTAAGTCTGGATGTGTTCGTGCGTCCAGACCACGGCGTGCGCGCAGTCCTCGACGAAGAGCGGATAGCGCACCTGCGGATACTTGCGATAGTCGGCGATGACGGCGACGAAACCCTGCTGCGCCAGCGCGGCGCCGACGAACTGGTAATCTTCCTTGCGCCCGTGCTGCCAGCGGCCGCCGTAGAAAAACACCACCACCGGCGCGTTGACGGCACCGTTGGGCTTGTAGACGTCCAGCCGCAGGCCGGCAGCGGAGTCGAACGGCAGGTTCAGCGTCGGCTCGTAGCCGTTCTGCGGCGCCATCGAGTTGAGCATCTGCAGCTCCGAACAGGCGCCGAGGAGCGTCACCACGAACAAGCCGGTCAAGCTGCTGGCGAATCGTTTCACGAGAGCGCTCTCGGTTGGCAGGCACGCAGCTGATTCTATCCGTGCCGGCGGCGGCCGTCGGTGCAAAAACCGATCACCCGCTCCCCGCGTCTGCGAAAATAACGCCGATAGACACGGAATTCACGACGATGAACAACCCACTGCTGACGCCGGCCAGCCCCGGCGAGCTACCCGCCTTCGATCGGATCCGGCCCGAGCACGCCGAACCAGCCGTGGACGCCATTTTGGCCGACAGCCGCCGGCACCTCGACGAGCTGCTGGCGGACCTGGCCTCGCAGCCACCCTCCTGGGAAAGCCTGATCGAGCCGCTGGACGATGGCGCCGAGCGGCTGACGCGAGCTTTCGGGCCGGTGGCGCACCTGTTTTCGGTACTGGCCAGTCGCGATTGGCGCGCGGCGTATAACGCCTGCCTGCCGAAAGTCGCCGAATACGGCATCGAGCTGTCCCTCAGCCAAGCGCTGTATGAGGCTTATCGGCGTCTGGCCGCGGCGCCGCAATTTGCCGGCTTGTCGCCGGCGCAGCGCAAGACCGTCAACGATGCGTTGCGCGATTTCCGGCTGGCCGGCGTGGCGCTGCCGGCCGCGCAGAAGATCCGTTTCAAAAAGATTTCGCTGCGGTTGTCGGAGTTAAGCACCCGGTTCGAGGAAAATCTGCTCGACGCCACCCAAGCCTGGCACAAACACTTGCCCGATGCGCGGCCGCTGACCGGCATGACGGCGCAGGGTTTGGCGCGGGCCGCCGAGAAGGCGCGCGCCAAGGGCCTGGGCGGTTACTGGCTGACGCTGGACTTCCCGAGCTATGACGCGGTGATCGCCCACGCCGACGACCGCGCGCTGCGGCATGAAATCTGCCAAGCTTACGCCAGCCGGGCTTCCGAACGCGGCCCGCAGGGCGGCAGCTTCGACAACACACCGCTGATGGACGAAATCCTGGCGCTGCGGCGCGAGCAAACCGCGATGCTCGGCTTCGCCAACTATGCTGAACTGGCGCTGCAGACGCGGATGGCGGATTCGCCGGCCGCCGTCGAACGCTTCCTGCTGGACCTGGCTAGGCGGGCGCGGCCGCGGGCGCTGGCCGAACTGGATCGGATCAAGGCCCTGGCGCGGGCGCGCGACGGCATCGACGACTTCGCCGCCTGGGACGCGCCGTACTACGCCGAAAAGCTGCGCCGGCAAAAGCTCGGACTGTCCGACGAACTGCTGCGGCCCTACTTCCCGGCGCCGCAGGTGATCGACGGACTGTTGCGGCTGGCCGAGCGCCTGTTCGAGGTGCGCATCGAGCGGGTCGACGGCGTGCCGGTCTGGCATCCCGACGTCACCACCTACCGGCTGCGCGATGCCGGCGGCGGCGACGGCGCCCCGCCGCTCGGCATGTTCTACCTCGACGCCTACGCGCGCGACAACAAGCGCGGCGGCGCCTGGATGGACGAATGCCTCGGCCGCCGCCGCAGCCGCGCGGGCCTGCAGCGGCCTTCGGCCTATCTGACCTGCAACTTCGCGCCGCCGCTGCCCGGACAACCGGCGCTGCTGTCGCACGACGAGGTGCTGACGTTGTTCCATGAGTTCGGTCACGGCCTGCAGCATCTGCTGACCCGGATCGACGAACCGGCGGTTGCCGGCCTGCACGGCATCGCCTGGGACGCGGTCGAACTGCCCAGCCAGTTCATGGAAAACTGGGCCTACCGTCCCGAGGTACTGAAAAGCTTCGCCCGCCACTGGCAGACCGGCGAGCCGATCCCCGATGCACTCGTCGAAAAGCTGGTCGAGGATCGCCGTTTCGGCGCCGGCCTGGCCACGCTGCGCCAGGTGGAGATGGCACTGTTCGATCTGCGCCTGCACACGACCGAGAATCCCGACGTGTATGCGGTGCTCGGCCAGGTACGCAGCGAAGTCAGCGTGTTTCCGCCGCCGGCATGGAATCGCTTCCCGTGCAGCTTCAGCCACGTCTTTGCCGGCGGCTACGCGGCCGGCTACTACAGCTACAAGTGGGCCGAAGTGTTGTCGGCCGACGCCTACGCGGCGTTCGACGAAAACGGGGATCACGCCGCCACCGGCCGGCGGTTCCGCGACACCGTGCTGGGCGAAGGCGGCGCACGCGAAGCCATCGACGTCTTCCGTGACTTCCGCGGCCGCGAGCCGTCGGTCGAAGCCCTGCTGCGGCAGGAGGGGCTGACCGACGCGACCGTTTGACCGGCGGGCGGAAGATCCGCACCCGGCAGCCGCAGGCGCGCGAACCTCGCGTCGATCCGATGTTGCAATCGAGGAAAACCCGACAGGACTATTGATGCGGCATGCAAACAGTATTAACCCGTGGTGCCGGCGGCAATCAGGCGATGGTGGGCATGGCCGGTGTGGCCGCATCGATAGCACGGAGCGTCATTGGCTTGTCATTGGCTTATTGAACCGGCACCTCTGCGGCACCCTGTACGGTTCAACGGCAACGCCGTCCGCGTATGCGCTGAACCTGTTTAAGTGCCGGTTCAATAGCCACCATGGCCGGTGGTCGCAAGGCAACGCCCATGCAGATCTCCGGGGTCTTGCATGTTTCTCGTGCCCGCCATCCCCGGCGCGACGTCAGTGGCTCCGCTCCGACCCCGGCGCGGCCATCCTAGGCCGGGCGTGCAGCGCACCCGCGAGCGGTGCTCGCAAAGCGGCACGCCTCACCCACCGCTCGACGCGCTGATCGGCCGGATCGGTGACGTAGACGCTGCCACCGGCGGCCGCGGCGACCGCGCCGACGCTGTAACCGGGCGCCCGCGGCGGGTGACCGAAGGCGGTCAGAAAGCGGCCGGCTGCGGTGAACTTCTGCAGCCGGTTGTTCTCCTGGTCGGCGACGAAGACATCGCCGTGCGGGCCGATGGCGATGGACGTCGGCGTGCGGAACCAGCCCGGCAGACCGCCCAGAAAGTTGATCGCGGCTGGCAGGTGCAGGCCGAAGGCGCCACCCCACATCCGTAGGAACCGGCCCTGGGCGTCGAACACCTGGATGCGGTCGTTGTAGCCGTCGGCGACGTATACGTTGCCGGTGCCCGGATCCACCGCGACGTCGGTCGGGTAGTTGAAGCGGCCGGCGGCGACGAAGCCCTTCTGGCCGGTGACGCCCACTTGGCGGAGGAACGCGCCGCCCGACGACAGCCACTGCACGCGCTGGTTGTAGAAGTCGGCCACGACGATGGTGCCGTCGGGTTTGGCGCTGGCGCCGCCGGGCGCATGAAACTGTCCCGGCCCGCTTCCCGTTTTGCCGCCGAACGCGCGCAGCAGCCGACCGTCGAGCGTGTACACCTGCACCGCGTCGTTCCAATAGTCGGCGACATAGAGTTTGTCGCCGGCGACGTTCAGATTCATCGGCCGCGCCTTGGGCAGCAGGCCCTGCGGGCCGACCGCGATATCGCTCAGAAAATGTCCCTGCGAGTCGAAGATCTGGATGCGGTGATTGAGCGAATCCGCCACGTAGACGCGCCCGCCGCCGACGGCGATGCCGTTGGGGCCGTCGAACTGACCCGGCGCCGCGCCGAGGCCGCCCCAACTCGCCACCAGCCGGTACGGCAACTCTTTCGCCGAGGGCACGAAAAACAGCCAGATCGACGCCGCGATCAGCAGCGCCAATGCGCCCAGCACGCCGCCGGTCCAGGCCAGGATTTTGCGCCCGACTCGACCCATGTCACTGCGCCTGCGGCGTGCTGACGATGCCCTTGAGCGAAAAGCCCGCCTGTTTCACGGTGTTTTCGATCTGCGGCCGGGTCAGGCGGGCACCCGGCTTGACGTGCACGATCACCGCACCCTGGGCGAGATCGACGTCGGTGCCGGTGACCGCCGGCAGAGTGCTGAACTGCTTTTCGATGCCGTAGGCGCAAAACGGACAGGCCAGGCCGTCGACACGCAATACGTAGGCGTCAGCATCCGTCTTGGCGGCGGCGGGCGCTGGCGCGGCGGGTCGTAACGGCGCCGCGAGCAGCCACGGCGCGGCCGCGGACAGCACGGCGGCCAAAGCCCATCGAATCCGGGTTTGCAAGGCGAGTCTCCGGTCGCAAGTCGATCTAGGTTGGCACCGTAAATCCTGGAGCCGACTCCATGTCAAGCGCGGGATGTCGGCGGCTCGCAGCCGGCTTGACCTGGAGTCGACTCCAGGAACTAGCCTGTGCACCGAAGCCTTCGCCCCGAAGGATCCGACGGGATCGGGCATGATGGACCCACTCGAGTGAAGCCTTGGCTTGCGAACTCCGGAGTCGTCATCGGACTGTGCGCCGCACTGCTGCCGTCGCCGGCCTCCGCCGCTCCGATCACCTTCAACACCGCACTGCCGGTGGCGCAAGGCCAGTGGCTGATCCGCGAGCAGTATCTCCGGCGCCATCGTGACGACGACACCGCGGTGCCCAACCGCGACGTCCACGTCGACGCGCTCGGCAACGTGCTGGCCTACGGCGTCAGCGGCAAGCTGGCGCTGTTCGCGGTAGCGCCGTGGTTTCTCGATAAGACGCTGGAGGCGACCACGCCGGCCGGGCGCGTGCGGCTTGGCGACGCGGGCATCGGCGATACACAGATCTTCGCGCGCTACACCGTGTTTCAGGACGACGGACCCGGCCGCTCGTTTCGCGTCGCGCCGATCGCCGGTTTCATCGCCCCCACCGGCAGCAGCGATCAGAGCGGCCGCTTCGGCCGCCTGCCGCGCGCGTTCCAGAACGGCGGCGGCGCCTGGGGCGGCCTGGGCGGCGTCATCGCCACTTACCAGACGCTGGCCTGGGAAGTCGATGCCGATGCCGCCTACCAGGCCACCGGCATCCACGACGGCTACCGCGCCGGCGCCGTGACCCAGGCCGACGTCTCGTTCCAATACCGACTGTGGCCGCGCCAATTTAACGGCGGCGTGCCGGCGTTTTTCTACGGCGTACTGGAAACCAACCTGATCCACGCCGCACGCGACCGCATGAACGGCGGCGATGTCGCCGACACCGGCGGCAGCCAGTGGTTCGTCAGCCCGGGTTTGCAGTACGTCACCCTGCGCTATGTACTGGAAACCGCCGTCCAGCTTCCGCTCGTCCAGGACATGAACGGCCGCGCGCTGCGCGACGATTACATTTTCCACGTCGGCTTCAGAATCCATTTCCAGTGAAGACCGGCGGATCCCGCCGCGTGCGGGTCATCGGCCAGAAGCGGCGGCCGCGGCCGTCTCTTGACTCTGGAGTCGACTCCGGCATTAGCCTGACGGTCGAGGCAGGTGAACCCCGCATCGTGTGCGCCGGGTTTCGCCGACGGTTCCGTGTCCATCGGAAACATCGCATGCAACAGATCCTCCGTGCAGAGCCGGGCCTGACGATCGCCGTGCGTCCGGACCGCTGCGGCGGCACCAGCGCAACCATCGACGGATTGCGGGCCTGCGGCCGTCTCGCCGCTTCCGCCGCGCTGGCGGCCCTGCTCGCCGGCTGCCGGGTCGGGCCGGATTTCCATCGTCCCGCGCCGCCGGAAGTTCCGTCGTACACGTCCGCGCCGGCGACGCCGGACCTGACGCCGGGCGCCGACGAGCCTGCGCAACGCCTGATCGCCGACCAATCCATCCCGGCCGCCTGGTGGAAACTATTCCGCTCGCCGCCGCTGGATACCGTGGTACGGCAGGCGCTGGCCGGCAGCCCGACCATCGCGGCGGCCCGCTCCCGGCTCGCGAGCGCGCAGCAGGCGGTGCTCGAAGCACGCGGCGCTGACGATCCGCAGGTCGATGCCGCTGCCTCGGCCGAGCGCTTGAAAGGGCCGCCGTTCGCCCTCGGCACCACCGTCCATCATTTTCTGCCCACCTACAACCTGTACACAGTCGGGGCCACGGTGAGTTTCGTCCCCGACGTGTTCGGCCTGAGCGCGCGACGGGTGGAGCAACAGCAGGCGCTGGCGCAGAACCGGGCGTACCAGTTGACGGCGACGCAGCTCGCCGTCACCGGCAACGCCGTCGATCAGGCGTTGATCATCGCTTCCGCCTGGCGGCGCACCCGGGCGCTGGAGGCCGCCGTCACCGCCGACGAGAAAATCCTCGCGCTGGCGCGGCACGAGTTCGCCGACGGCAAGATCGCCCGGACCGACGTGCTGGCCGCCGAGTCGCGGCTGGAGAACGACCGCGCCCTGCTGCCGCCGGTCCGGCAGCACGTGGCGGCGGCGCAGGACGCACTGGCCATCCTGCTCGGCCGGCCGCCGGCCGCGTTCCTGCCCCCGGCATTCGACCTGGCCGATTTCACGTTGCCGTCCGAGCTGCCGGTCAGCCTGCCGTCGACGCTGGTCGAACGACGGCCCGACATCCTCGCGGCCGAGGCCCGGCTGCACGCGGCCAGCGCCGCGGTCGGCGTGGCCGACGCGCAGATGTACCCGAACTTCACGCTGTCGGCGTCGGGCGGCATGGCGGCGCTGGCCACCAGCTCGCTGGGTGAAAGCTCAAACCTGATCTGGACGCTGCTGGGCGGACTGACCGCGCCGATTTTCCACGGCGGCGCGCTGTCGGCGCAGAAACGAGCGGCGATCGATCAGTTCCAGGCCGAGCTGGCGACGTACCGGCAGACCGTGCTGGAGGGGCTTGGGCAAGTGGCCGATCTGCTGCGCTCGCTGGGCCACGACGCCGAGCAGGTCCGTGCCGAGCGGCTGGCGCTCGACGCGGCGGGCAGGACGCTGGACCTGCAGCGCCGCCGCCACGCGGCCGGGAAAACCGGCTTGCTGCCACTGCTGGATGCCGAGCGCCGCCTCGAGCGCCAGCGCGACGCCTACACCGCAGCCAAGGCACTACGCTACCTGGACAGCGCCCGGTTGTTCGTGGCTCTGGGCGGCGGCTGGTGGCAAAACGCGCAGACCCGGCCACAACCGGGCGGCCCAGCCGCTACGCGCCACGTCAGTGACGCCGCCTCCGGCCTCCCCTGACCTGGCTATTCCTCCTCGCTTCGCACTGCACCGGCCCATGAGAACTTTCATCCGCCCACCTCCCGCCGTCCGACGCGCCGGCATCGTCTTGTTGGTGCTGGCCGCCGCCGCCGTGCTGCTGCGGTTCACCGTGCTGCGCCCGCCGCGCGTGACGGTGGCCACCGTGCACCGCGGCGACGTGGCCGCCGAAATCGAAGGCACCGGCACCGTGACCGTCGATGCGCTGGCCAACATCGCCTCGAAGATCACCGGCCGGGTCGAGAACGTCTTCGCCGACGAAGGCGACGTCGTCGGCAAGAACCAGATCCTCGCCACGCTCGACCAGACCGGCTTGCG
The DNA here is from genome assembly GCA_028871525.1 of Gammaproteobacteria bacterium. Lineage (GTDB taxonomy): Bacteria > Pseudomonadota > Gammaproteobacteria > Nevskiales > Nevskiaceae > SCRT01. Next base: position 7,698 of record JAGWMX010000029.1, on the reverse strand, counting down.
CCACCGGGTGGAGGTGGCGCGGGCGCACCTGGACGCCGCCGGGGCCGCGGCCGCCGAACAGCGGCGCGAATGGCTGCGCGAGCAAGATCTGGTCGGTTCGGGTTCGGTCGGCGTCGAGGAGATGCAGCGTTATCGCGAGCGCTACGCCGTCGCGCAAAGCGCCGTGCGCAGCGCCCGGGCGGAGCTGGGCGACGCGCGCTACGAACTGTCGCTGACGCAGATCCCGACGCTGCTCGGCGGCCTCGTCACGCAACGCTGGGTCGTGCCGGGCGCCGCGGTGGTCGCCGGCCAGCCGATGTTCACCGTGGCCGATACGCGCCTGATCTATGTGGATACCTTCATCGACCAGAACTTCGCCGGCGCGGTCCGCAAAGGCCAGGCGGCGACGGTGATCCTACGCGGTCGCGAGAATCGGCCGTTGACGGGCCAGGTGCTGCGCATCCGTCCGCGGGCCGACGCCGCCACTGAGGAGACGGCGGCGGAGGTCGCCGTCCGCATCCCTCCCGAGCAGCTCCAGCTCGGCCAGTGGGCCAACGTCTACATCCGCACCGGTGAAGCAAAAGGCGCGCTGATCGTTCCGCAAACCACGTTGATGCCGATGGGCAACGACCTCTTCGCATGGGTGGTCGGCGCCGGCGACCGGCTCCGCCGCGAGCGGATGACGGTGCTGGCGCGCAGTCCCCGATTTTCGAGCGTGGCGGTCGCCGGCCATTTGCGCTCCGGCGATCATGTCGTGCTCATGCCGATGGGACTGCTGCCGGGCGAGACGGTGCGCCCGGTGACCATGAGCAACGCCGAGCCGATGGGCGCGACCCGATGAACCTGGCGATCCGGGATGTCCGCTATCACCGCTTCAAGTTCTTCAGCTCCACCATCGGCGTGTCGCTGCTGATCATGGTGGTGGTGGCCATCGGCGGCATCATCCGCGGAGTGATCCTGGATTCGGCCACGATCATCGACGAGACCGGCGCCGACCTGTGGGTGGTGCAGGCCCACGGCGCTCATCCGCAGGGCGGCACCCTGGGACCGTTTGTGGAGATCTCGCGCCTGCCGCAGCAGATCTATCACGCCATCGAGGTCATGCCGGGCGTGGCGCAGGCGAGCCCGCTGGCGACCGCCTGGGAGCACGTCAAGGTAATGCCGCGGCCGACGCGGCTGATGAAGTTCATGTACATGAACGCACTGCTCAACACCGCCGCCATGGTGGAACCGGGCTGGATGGCGATGCCGAAGCTGCAGCGTTTCATCGTCATCGGCTACCAGCTCGGGAAAATCGGCGGCCCGCCGCTGATCGTCGCCGGGCGCGGCATCCAGGCCAGTCATTACGAGATGGTGGCCGACGTCAAGACCGGCTTTCACGTCGGTCAGCATCTGCGACTGGGCAACTTCGACTACACCGTGGTCGGTCTGACGAAAAACATGGTCGGCTTCACTGCCGATCCGGTGGTCTACACCACGCTGACGGACGCGCAGAACATCCTCTTCCAGCAGGATCCCAACCTGCTGCGCAGCCAGCGGCCGCGGATCGCGCAGCCGTTCACGGACCTGGCCGCCACGCAGCCCCGTCTTGCACGGCGGCTGGCCGTCACGGCGGCGGCCTCGGCGGAGGACACGCGGTCCGTCAACGCCATCGCCGTCAAGCTGCGCCCCGGCGTCTCCGCAAAGAAGGTTGCCGATCGCATCACACGCTGGCAGCACCTGCAGGTCTATACGGCGCCGCAAGCCGTCAACCTGCAGCTGATGGGCTCGAACCGGCTGATCCTGTTCCAGCTCGCGCTGTTCCGGGACATTCTGGTGCTGATCGCCGGGGTGGTCATCAGTTTGATCCTCTACACCTTCACACTGGACAAGCTGCGCGAGATCGCCCTGCTCAAGCTGCTCGGCGCGCGCGGCCGCGTGATCTACCGGATGGTCCTGCAAGAGGCGTTGTTCATGGGCATCGTCGGCACGCTGCTCGGCAGCGCGCTGGAACTGCTGATCGAGCCGTACTTCCCGCGGCGCGTCGTCGCCACCTACGGCGACATCGCCCAGATGCTGCTGGCGATGACGGTAGTCACCCTGTTCGCCAGCGTACTGGCGGTGCGCCGGGCCATGCGAGTCGACCCGCGCGCCGTGATCGGCATGGAGTGACAGCCGATGGAACGCCGTGCTTATGCGATCCAGGCCGAACACCTGGTCAAGGTCTACGGCCAGGGCCGGACCCGCGTGGAGGTGCTCAAGGGCGTCAACCTGGCCATGCGCGGCGGCGAACTGTGGGCGCTGATGGGACCCAGCGGCTCCGGCAAGACCACGCTGCTGACCATCCTCGGCCTGGTCACGGAACCGACGCAGGGGCGCCTGTGCATCGACGGCGAGGATATTTACGGCGGCAAGCGGCCCGACCTGGCGCGGCTGCGACGCGAGAAGACCGGTTTCGTCTTCCAGTCGCCCAACCTGATCCCGTTCCTGACGGCCCAAGAAAACGTGCTGCTGCCGTTGAGCCTGATCGGCGCCCGCCGTCAAGCGGCGCGTGCGCGGGTGATGCAACTGCTCGAGTCGCTCGAGGTCGCCGAACGCGCCGACCTCTATCCGAACCAGCTCTCCGGCGGCGAGAAACAGCGCATCGCCATCGCCCGGGCGCTGGCCAACAGCCCCAAGCTCATCATGGCCGACGAACCCACCGCGAGCCTGGATGCCGGCCGCGCACTGGGCGTCATGCACCTGCTGCGGCAGGCGGCGCGAAAACATGACACCGCGGTGCTGGTGGTCACCCACGATCACCGCCTGCTCGGCGAAGTCGATCACGTGACGCGGATCATGGATGGCCGGATCGTCGATGTCCCGGACGCACCCCCGACGCCCGATCACCGCCGCCTCGCCACAGCGTCCGCCGGGCGCCCAGGCGGACGGCCAGCGCGTTCCTGAATATTTTTGGCGGAGATGTCCATGCAGATCGTTATTTACCGATCGCAACACTGTCCCGCCTGCCGGCGGCTGTCGGCCGAGTTGACGCAGCTTTGCCGCAAACTGGACGCCACGGCGGAAAGCCGCGACGTGCTGGAGCATCTCGAAGCCGCCGCCCGGCTCGGCATCCGCCAGCCACCGGCGGTGGTCATCGACGGCCGCCTGTTCGGCCAGGGCGCCGCCGTACTGGGCAAGCTCAAACGGAGGTTGTCGGCATGACAAAAACGTCGGGAACATTTTTGGCCGTTCAGAGCGCGCCCGGAGGGCGCATACCAAGGACGGCACGCTTCGACGGCTGGAGCATCGGCCAGCTCGCCGCGCGCACCGGGGTATCGGCGGATACGCTGCGCTACTACGAGAAAATCGGGTTGCTGCCCCGCGCACTGCGCGATGCCGGCGGCCGCCGCCGCTACGGCGTGATCGACCTGGCGCGGCTGCGTTTCATCCAGCGCGCACAGGCGATGGATTTCTCGCTGGCCGAGATCCGCAAGTTGCTCGCCTTGCGCGCGCGTCCGCAAACCGCGCGCGCCGACGCGCGCCAGCTGACCGCCGAAAAACTCGCTGCGGTGGAGGTTCGACTGAAATCGCTGCGCCTGCTGCGCAACGAACTCAAGCTGCTGCTCAACCTGTGCGCCGGCGCCGAAGACGGCTGCCCGATCCTCGAATCGATGGCTCAGACACGGCGCTGAAAGTCCCGCGATCGCCGCACGCCACCCGCGTCAGCGGGAAAGTGCTGGCCCGACCGGCCGTTCGATCCACAGCGCGGAGTGTCCGTGATCGTCGCGGATCGGGAAATAGCTCTCGCCGCTGGCCGGATCGACGCTGACCGAGTGCGCATTGTCGCCGAGCCAGGCGCGCCCCAGCGGTGCGAGCCGGCCGTCTCGGAGCCGGAACAGGCTGACGACGCCGGATTCGCTGGCGACGTAGAGCAACCGGCGCCGCGAATCGTAGGCCATCACGTCGGGATCCTTGCCGACTCGATAAACGCCCTGTACCGCGTGCCGAGCAAGATCGAACAACAGCAGGCGCGCATTGCTGTCGCAGCCGATGAAGGCAAGCCGGTCAAGCGCATCCAGCAGCAGACCATGGTTATGCCGACAGGTGGCTGGCAGCTCGATCCGCGCGGCGATCACGAGTGTTTTCGGGTTCACCGCCAGCAACCGGAGATTGGATTGATCGTTGACCCAGACGTGGTCACCCTTCGGATCGTAGGCGTTCATCCCGGCTTCGCCGCCCAGCGGCACGTTGCCGATCGACCGCAGCGTGCGGGCGTCGAACACCGACAGTTCACCACCAATCTCGTCGGAGACGAACACCCGGTTCAGCTTTGGCACGAAGCTCAGGCCATCCGGGAAGCGGCCGACGTCGACCGCGCCGAGGCGCTCGAGCGTCGCGCCGTCGACGGCGATCACGCGGCCGCCGCCGATGGCCTTGTCCCACAGGTCGCCGGGGCTGCTGACGAACACCCGCCGCGGCGACGGCACCGCCAGCACGCCGGTGGCATCGGCGAAGCCGCCGAGCGCCGCCACCAGCCGCCGCTTGCGCACATCGAACACCAGCAGCCGGCCGGCGCCCATCTGGTTGAGGTACAGACGTCCGGCTTCTGCATCCAGGCTCTGGTAGTCGAACCTTGCCGGCCGGCCCGGCAGCACAATGCGGGCGATGCGTTCGAGCGGCAGCGGCGCTTTCGCCACCGAACCGGCCGCGCTCGAGCCTACGGAAACCAGGCCGGCGAGACCGATGGCCAGCACCGGCAGCCACTGCGGCCGGCCGGCGAACCTGATTTTCGAGACCGGGCCGCAGCCCGCAACGCACCCCCTGGAGGCGAAACCGGAGGGTCCGACCTCGGTCCGCGTCCGCGTTGTATGCGCGCCAGCCATTGATTCGAGAGTTCTTCGGTGCGGTTCGGGCGCCGCCATTATTTCACCCCTTCGTCAAGCGCGCGGCGCGTACATCATGATCCCGGCGCCCAGCAGTGCCAATGCGGCACCGACCAGATCCCAGCGATCCGGCACGATGCCGTCCACGCCCCAACCCCAGGCCAGCGACATCGCGATGAACACGCCGCCATAGGCGGCGTAGACGCGGCCGAAGCCGGCCGGCTGCAGCGTCGGGATGACGCCGTACAGCGCCAGGATCAACGCTCCGGCCAGGCCCAGCCAGGCGCTGCGGCCTTCGCGCAGCCACAGCCACACGAGGTAGCCGCCGCCGATTTCGGCCAGACCGGCGAGCACGAACCACAGGACGGACCAGACAGTGCGCATGATGTGCAGTTTACCCGGCGGATTCCATATTCATTATTTCAACTAGCATTGAAATATTATATCCGGTTCCCCCACACTGTCCGGGAATTGCCGGATTCTACGCAGGCGAACGATGCGCATAAACCACAACACTGCGACGCGGTTGCTGATCGCCCTCGGGCACACGGCCCGACTGGCGGTGTTTCGCGAACTGATGGCCAGCGGCCCTGAAGGCATCGCGGCCGGCGAACTCAGCCGCACCGTGGGTCTGGCGCCCAACGCCCTGAGTTTTCACCTGAACCGGCTCAAGCAGGCCGGCCTGGTGTCGGCCCGCCGCGCCGGCCAGCAGGTGATCTACCGGCCGCGGCTGGCTGTGATGCGCGACCTGGTCGCCTTTCTCGATGCCACCTGCTGCCGCGATGTCGCGGACGGCTGCGGCCCCCGCTACCCACCGAAACCCGGCGCACGGACCTGACTCGTCACGACTGCCACACGCCAACCCAAGGAGCTACAACGATGAATGCCGTTCTCCAACCCGATACAACGATCACCGGCAAGCGTTTCTGGAAAGCCGTCGCCGCCGGTGTCTTCACCAGGGTAGGGGTAGGGGTAGGGGCCGCAGCCATCATGGCCGTCGGCCTGAAAACCGGGTTGTCGCCGCTGCCCAAGCCGCTCGGCTTGGCATTCGCGGAATGGGTATTCGGACGCTCGCTGCCGCTACCGGTGGGGCTGTTGTTCCATCTGGCCTGCGTCACCGGCTGGTCGGTGCTGTTCATCCTGCTGGCGCCCGCCCGCTGGCTGCGGTTCTGGCCGATCTTGGGCTTTGGCCTGGCGCTCTGGTTGCTGGCGATCCTGGTGTTCACGCCGTTGGTCGGCTGGGGCGTGGCCGCAAAGCGACCGTGATGCTCGAAGAATGCGGTTTGCCCTACCGCCTGCATCGGCGGGAACTCAGCGCCGGCGACCAGCATCAGCCGGAGTTTCGACGGATCAACCCGAACGGCAAGATTCCAGTCACCGTCGACACGGACGTGGGGCTGACGATCGCCGAGTCCGGGGCCGTGCTGATTTATCTGGCGGAGAAGTCGGGGAAGCTGCTGCCGAACGAGCAGGGACAACGCACCGAGGTACTGCAGTGGCTGTTCTTTCAGGTCGGTAATCTCGGCACGATGGCCGGGCAGTACAACCACTTCCGTCGCTATCGGCCGCGCGACGATTACGCGTTCGGCCGTTACCGCGACGAGGTACTGCGCCTGCTCGGCGTGATGGACGAGCGCCTGGGCGAAGGCGATTACATCGCCGGCGACCACTCGATTGCCGATATCGCGCTGCTGCCGTGGATCCGCGCGCCGCAAAAATGGGACATACCGTTCACGGATTTCTCGCGCCTCGACGCCTGGTATCGGCGTCCGTTGCGACGCCCGGCGGTGATCCGCGGTTTCGACGTTCTCGAGACCCGGGAACTGGCCGCTGAGAATCAGCGATAGCGGACCAGGCGTGGCGGCACATTTCCACGCACACTGATGCCACGAATGAGACGGACTTGAACCTCCCCCTGGGGCAGGTTATAGGCTGAGGCTGTCACCGGATTGCGAGAAGCGCGCAATGGCCTATCGGATCAGTCAGGCGGCGGCAGCCAGCGGGCTGAGCGTCAAGGCGATCCGTTATTACGAGCGGATCGGTTTGATGCCACCGGCGGCGCGGACCAACGGCGGCGTGTATGCGTCCGCCGGCCGGCGTTTGTTTTCGAAACGCGACATCGGACGCCTGCAGTTCATTCACCGGGCGCGCGTGCTCGGTCTGAAGCCGGGGCAGATCCGCGAGCTGTTGGACACCGCTGACGGGCGCTGCCCGGCCAGCGTGCCGGAATACCGCAAAATGCTCGAACAGCACCTGGCGCGCATGGAAGCGCAGATGCGGCATCTGCGGATTCTGCGCGGTCACGTCCGCATGCTGCTGGAGCATGCTCCCGATCCGGTGCAGGAATGTTTCGAGGCGGATTGCAGTTGCCTCGACACCGATCGACCCAGTCCGTCATCACAGGAGGTATCCTGATGAACGAGGAAGCGAGCTACAAGTGCCCGAAATGCGGTTGCGAATTTACTGCGCGTGAAGGTGAAGGCAAAACCTGCCGTCGTTCCGAATGCGGCTGCGAAGTTAAAACCGGGAAAGCGGCGGAAACCGAGGGCGCGGGCTGCCCGTGTTGCGGTTGAGTGCGTAAGGATGCGCCGCCGGTGACCGGGTCCGCCGCCTGGTTCCGGCGCCATCAGCGGGGCCTGGGTTGGGCGGCGAGCCTTACGGTCTCGGTCGCGCTGATCTATTGGCTGCTGAGCGGCTTCAGCGCCAGCCGGTTCGTACAGGTGCTGGCGCGGTCGGACCCGCTGCCGATCGCCGGGCTGTTCGCCGCGCTGCTCGCCGAACAGTGGCTGCGGGCCTGGAAGTAGCGCCTGGTGCTCGGCGTTGCCCACGGCACCCGCACCGTCGATCATCTCGCTGCGACGCTGGCGGGCCATCT
>JAGWMX010000126.1 GCA_028871525.1 Gammaproteobacteria bacterium | reverse complement strand
TGGCTGAGGCTCGCGCGCGGCTGCGGCGCGTCCGGCTGCCAGTCGACGTCGAACAGCGCGCTGGGCAGCAGCTCGGCGCCGCGCTCGTCGACGGCCGGCACCAGCACCTGGATTTCGCCGGCCTGCGCGCACAACGCCGCGGCCTGGGCCAGGGCGGCGGCGCGGTGGGTTTCGGCCGAGGCTTCCGGCACGCCGGCGGCGCGCTGCGCCTCGATCGCCAGGAACGGCGTCGGTGCGGCGCGTCCGGGGAAGGCGTCGACGCTGGCGTCGCACACCAGCAACAGGTCGCAGGGCAGGGCGACAGCCTGTGCCGGATCGGCGATCAGCAGCGGCTGCTCGTGATCGGCGCGCGGCTCGAAGCCGGCGTGCAGCAGTTCGTCGAACCAGAAGCGCGCGCGCGAAGCGTCGATTTCGCCGAGCAGGCGGTCGAATGCGCCGAGCCGTGCCAGCCGCCGGCGCAGCTCGCGCACGCGCTGGAACGCAGCCGACGGCAATTGCCCCGGCCCCGGCCAGCCCAGCGCCTGCAGCCGCTGCTCGAACGCCTGCGCCCAGCGGCTTGGCAGCGCGCGCCGTGGCTCGGTGGCCAGTACGGCGGCCAGCCGCGACAGGGCTTCGGCGACCGCGGCCGGAGCGACGCGGATCAGCATCGACAGCCGCAGCCGCGGCCAGCCGCGGCGGCGCAGCCCGGTCTCCAGCTCGGCGGCCGCTTCGCTGGCCGGTCCCGGCCATAGCACCGGCGACAGCAGCAGGCGCGAGAGGGTGTCGAAGTCGTTGAGCCCGGGTTGCAGCGCCAGCAGCGCCTGCGCCGAGTCGATCAGCGGCTGCGCCGCCAGCGGCAGACCCTGGCTCCAGCGCCACGGCGCGCCGTGCGGATTACCGATCCGCAGGCGCCACGGCGCGACGTGGTCCAGCAGTGCGGCTTCCAGCGCCAGCCGCTGGGCGGCATCCGGCAGCACCACCACAATGCGCGGCGGGGTTTCGGTTCGGCGCAGGCGTTCGGCGATGGTGGCGGCGACGTAGCGGTACTGCGCGACGCGGACGGATGGCCGCAAACCCAGGCGCACCGGGGCGATGGCCGGCGGTTCGGCGCGGCGGCACCGGCAGCGCCGCGCCAGCGCCTGCAGCAGCGCGGCGGCGGCCGGGTCGAGCGGGCCGTCGAAACCGTGTAGCACCACCTGCTGCGGCAGCGCGATATCGCCGGCGTCGATGATCCGGGCCAGCCGCCACGGCAGTTCCTCGGCCAGCAACCAGCCCTGTTGGTCCATGCGCCGGCGCACCTGCGCGTGCCAGTCGAGCCAGGCGCGCTCCTCGGCGCTGTAGGCCGGCAGTCTGGCGGCGTCGAGCCGATAGCGCAGCAGCAGGCGCTCGGCGGCCAGCGCCGCGCGCGCGCAGGCCAGCGTCGACAGCAGACCCGGGTTGTCGCGCTCGATCGCCGCGAGCCACAGCGCCAGCCCCTGCGAGCCGCTCAGCAGTTGCTCCTGCGGCCAGGTTTCGGCCCAGGTGTCGGCGACCCACTGCTCCAGGCTGACGATGCGCGGGGCTTCCCACACCGCGCGTCCGGCGCGGCGCTGGTCGAGGGCGTGCTGTTGGCGCAGCGCGCGCGCCAGCGCGTCGGTGGCCGTCAGCCTCAGCTCGCTCACGCGGCGGCCGCGGCTGGCGCGCTCAGCGCTCCAGCAGCTTCAGCTTGTCGGGTTTGCCGTCCCAGTCCGCGGCGTCGGCCGGCGCATCCTTGCGCTGGGTGATTACCGGCCATTGCGCGGTGAGATCCTTGTTCAGCGCCAGGAAATGCTTCTGCTCCTCCGGCACATCGTCCTCGGAAAAGATCGCCTTGGCCGGGCACTCCGGCTCGCACAGCGTGCAATCGATGCACTCCTCCGGATCGATCACCAGGAAGTTGGGTCCTTCGTGGAAGCAATCCACCGGACACACCTCGACGCAGTCGGTGTACTTGCACTTGATGCAGTTTTCGGTAACGACAAAAGTCATGATCGCCAAGGATGTGGACGCAAGCCAATTATTCTAAGCCCTGACCCGAAGCAGGGCATAGACTGACTGGCCGGCGGTCCGAACGGCGCCGCTAGCCGAACGAGCGCCCGGCCGGGGAACGGCGTCCTTGCGGCGGGTTGCGCTGCGCTGTACCCGCTCTGCCCGGCCGCGCTGCGCAAACGCAGTTATACAGTTGGATTGACAGACCCGGCTTCGGATCGAGCTTCGCCGGGGCCGATCTGGACTCAGGTAGGCCCCGGTTGTTCCCCTGATGCCGTTCCAGGCATGGCGTGCCGGGAGTCCGCTGCCGGACTACAATGCCAGAGCCTCGTCCGAGGCGCCACTTGGAGGGGGCATCATGGTTCCGCTCGCGCATCTGTGGCTTCCCATGCTGATCTCGGCTGCCGGCGTTTTTATCGCCAGCAGCGTGCTGCATATGGTCTTGAAGTTTTGGCACATGCCCGACTACGGCGGCTTTCCGAACGAAGATGACGTCGGCGCCGCCATCCGCAACGGCAATCCCGCGCCCGGCATGTATGTCATTCCCTACTGCCGCATGGAGGACATGAAAAAAGCCGAAACGGCGGAAAAATTCAAACGGGGTCCGGTCGGATTCATGATCCTGCGCCCAAGCGGCCCGTTCAATATGGGCAAGAATCTGGTGCAGTGGCTGGTGTTTTGCCTGGTGGTTTCGTTGTTCTCCGCTTATGTCGCAGGCGCTGCGCTGGCGCCCGGTGCGGCCTGGCTGCAGGTGTTCCGGATCGTCGGCACGGTGAGCTTCATGACCTATGGTTTTACCTCACTGCCGGCGGGCATCTGGTGGGGACAACCTTGGAAGACCGTCGTCAAGGACGTGATCGACGGCCTGATCTACGGCCTGGTCACCGGAGTTATCTTTGCCTGGCTGTGGCCGACCTGAACCGGCAGTGATTCGGGAATAATTGGCGGGAGCATGTGTTGGGAATCCATGGTGTCCGGTTAACGCACCCAATTCGGCGGCTGCGTCACGCGCGATCCTTGCCCGGAGCAGATGTGGATTCGCAGTCTTTCTCCCGAGATGGTGAACCCGGTCGCGGCCGGCGCCGCCGGATCGCTTGCGATCCGGATGCAGACAGTGTTTGTCTAGCGACTTCGCCGGCACACGACATACTTGGGCCATAGCAATACGCCGACTCTCCCCGGAAGTGGTGAATCAGATCGCGGCCGGCGCCGCCGGATCGCTTGCGATCCGGATGCAGACGGTGTTTGTCTAGCGACTTCGCCGGCACACGACATACTTGGGCCATGGCAATACGCCGACTCTCCCCGGAAGTGGTGAATCAGATCGCGGCCGGCGAAGTCGTCGAACGCCCGGCCTCGGTCGTACGTGAGTTGCTCGACAACAGCCTGGATGCCGGGGCGAAGCGGGTGGAGGTCGAGCTGGAACAGGGCGGTTTGTCACTGATCCGCGTGCGCGACGACGGCGGCGGCATTCCCCCGGAGGATCTGGCCCTGGCGCTGGCGTCGCACGCTACCAGCAAGATCCGCGACGCCGGCGATCTGGCCGCCATTGCCAGCCTGGGATTCCGCGGCGAGGCGCTGGCCAGCATGCTGTCGGTGTCGCGGCTGACTCTGAACTCGCGCAGTTCCGGACAGCCGCACGGCTGGCGGCTCGGCGGTGCCGGTCGCCTGGACGAATCGGCGCCGCAGCCGGCGGCGCTGGCCGGCGGCACGCTGGTCGAGGTGCAGGAGCTGTTTTTCAACACGCCGGCACGGCGCCGGTTCATGCGCGCACCGGCGACCGAGTACCGCCACTGCGAGCAGGTGCTGCGGCGTACGGCGCTGGCGCGGCCGGAACTTGCGCTGAAGCTGCATCACAACGGCCGCGTCACCCTGGACCTTGCCGCCGCCGGGGACGAGACGGCCGAGCGCCGGCGCCTGGCCGCCGTCTGCGGCGAGGCCTTCGTCGAGCACGCGATGCCGCTGCGGGCGCAGGCCGAGGGCGTGACGCTGCGCGGCTGGCTGTGCGCGCCCACGTTCGATCGCGCGCAGCCGGATCTCCAGTTCACTTACGTCAACGGCCGGGCGGTGCGCGACAAGCTGTTGGCGCACGCCCTGCGCGCGGCGTACGCGGATGTGCTGCACTCGACCCGGCACCCCGCCTTCGTGCTGTATCTCGAACTGGACCCGGCGCAGGTCGACGTCAACGTCCATCCCGCCAAGAGTGAGGTGCGTTTTGTCCGCTCCGCGGTGGTCCACGATCTGCTGTTGCGGTCGGCGCGTCAGTGTCTCCACGGTGCCGGCGTCGGCGCGACATCGGCGCATCGTCTCGACCCCGGTCACCGTTGGCGCACGCCTGCGCCGCAGCCGGCCGCCGGGCCGGTACCCTCCGCTGCGGCGTTGGCGTTGGGTGAACCGCCGCCGGGAACCTGGACCCTCGCGGCGCTGAGCCGGCAGGCGTTACAGGCACCGTCACCTCCCGTTCCGGCGATTCCTTCGGGGCCGGTGCCGCCGCTCGGGCGGCCGCTGGCCCAGTTGCTGGGAGTCTACGTGCTGGCCGAGAACGCGGATGGCCTGGTCCTGATCGATGCCCATGCCGCTCACGAGCGCGTGTTGTACGAAAAACTCAAAGCCCAGCTCGCCACCGGCCGGATTCCCAGCCAGCACCTGCTGGTGCCGCAGGTGGTGCGATTGGCAGAAGACGAGATCGAAAGCCTGCTGCGTCGCGCTTCGGAGCTGTCGGCGCTCGGTGTCGAGCTGGATCGCGGCGGGCCGACGACGTTGCGGGTTCGCGGCTTGCCGCCGCTGTTGGCGGGAGGCGATGCCGAGGCCCTGGTGACGGCGCTGGCGCACGCCGCCGGCGACGGCCGCCGGCATTTCGACGAGGCGCTGGATCCGCAGCATCGGGTGCTTGCCGACCTGGCCTGTCGCAGCGCGATCCGCGCCAACCGCCGGTTGACGCTCCCGGAGATGGAAGCGCTGTTGCGCGAAATGGAAAAAACGCCGGCCGCCGGCCAGTGCAACCATGGCCGGCCGACTTGGGTGCAGGTCGGAAAAGCGGAACTGGACCGCCTGTTTCTGCGAGGGCGCTGACCCGCGCTTCGCGCGTATACGCGCGGCGGGTCAGCGCGCCCGGCCAATGATGGCCGGGCAGGGGTTGATC
>JAGWMX010000028.1 GCA_028871525.1 Gammaproteobacteria bacterium | reverse complement strand
AGCCTGGCTGCGCGTCTTCCTGCGACGGCGTTGCTTCGCCGCAAGAACTGGAAGATTTCGGTGACCGTCAAGGCCCCAGCGAAAACGGCCGCGATCACGAGGGTGTCGCGTTCGTCAAGCCGGATGCCGGAAGCGACGGGTGCGACCCCGCCGCACCATCCTGAGAATGTTGTGCGGAGAGCGAGCGGATGGGCATCGGCTGCAAATGAAGCGTCACCAAGGAGAGCCAGCGGAATGCCGGGCGTCGGTGAAGCGACAACGCGGCCACCGAAGCTACGCACAGCGTCGGCAAGACTGCCCGCGTGAGGGAGCGGAAGAAGGCATGGCGTGTCGGGGTCGAGCCCCGCGACTTTCACGCCGCCGAGAAGACTGCGGTCGCCGGCATTGACCATCGTCAGCAGCGCCGCCTGATGCGCTGCCGAGTGCGCCAGCTCGGGGCCGGCGGCGATGGCAAGGCGGTAGCTTGAGAAGATGCGTTGGGCCTCGTCGAGATCGGCCGCCTCGCCCGTGTCCATCGCCAGTTTGACGAGACGGTGCAGGCGGTCGCCCAGTGCGGCTGTGTCCAGATGCAACATGAGCGTCTCCTATTTCTTGATGACGAGATATCGGCCAATGTCGCGGCCGCTCAGGTCGCGCCACTGGTGATCGCCGCGGTATTCGAAAAAACCGAGCGACGGCAACGACACGGGCGGGCGAACCAAGGCACGATCAGCGCAAGGTGCCCCGCACGCGCGATCATCGGATTTTGCCGGTCCGCCTCGCTCTGCCATGCTTGCCGCGGATGGACGTGGATGTCGGCAACGACCGAGATGTTGCGGGCACGGCACAGATTCCACAGCGGCCCAAAACTGTCCGCGTGCAGAATGACGACGCCGCTGCTGTAAGCGCGGGGGTCGAACTGATCGTAATAAACAACCTGCTGGGCTTCGCGGTGATCGTCCGCCTTGGTGCCGAGCAGAAATGCACCGCTTTCATGACGGCCTTCGGTGCGCCGGTGCAATTCCGACAGCAAGGCGCTCCACACCGGCGCGGCGATGAACAGTTTGGGATCACGCGGCACGGCGCCCTCCGTAGTCACCGCAATTCAGCAGCTCGTGGATGATGGTGAGGTATTTGCAGAGACCCTTTTCGGAGTCCCAGAGCAGCGCCGGATGTTGGTTGCGCCACTGATCGTGGCCCTCGATCGAAAGACGGTCGCATGGCAGGTAGAGGCACGCGCCGCCCTTCCAGCCGGGGTTGAAGGCAAGCGCGACGCGCCCTTGCCCTCGCGGCCATTGGTCCTGCGGCAGCGGTGCATTTTTCTCAATGTGCCACGGCTGCGCCGCCACCGCCGTGCGCGGGTAATCGCGGCATTCGAAGCGGAAACCACATTCGATCCCGTCGCGCGCCCGCCCGCCGATGATGACTTGAGGAAAGGCAACCGCCGCGAGCCGCCAACGGCCCGCGGCAGCGCCGCTGCGAAAGCGCCCCGACTCCAGATGGAGCCGGAGCACGCGTTCGTCGGGCGGGATCAAGGCTTCCGACACGATTAGCCCTCCACGCGCTTCAGCGGGACGAGGTCGAACCGCAGGGCGCATTCGCCCGCCGTGACCAGCGAGCCGATGTGGGGGTCGGGCTCGGGACGGGTCGTCGTGCCGCTGATCTGGAGAACATGCTCGGCGGCGTCTTGCGGCGTCATGTGGAAGCCTTTGAGCGCCGCCCACTTCTTCACGGTCTCGACGGTGGTGCCGGGACCGAAGCGGTGATTGACGGTCTCGCCGTTGAAGGCCACGGCCACAGCGATGGCGCGGCAGCGGTGGACGTGCAGCCGCAGCGGATGGCCGTGGCCGGGCTCGGGCAAGACGCACTCGGGATCGAGCGGGGACTCCTCGTCGCTATTACACCTGCAACAACCGGGTGAACGAAGACCCCACGTCCTGCAAGGGCCGTAATATCCCGATGCATGTTCTGGACAGCATCGTGGTCGATAATCTCGAAGATCGCATTCTCGCGCCGAAGCGGCTGGAGCCGATGCTCAAGACCATCCTCGACCGCGCGCGCAACAAGACGACGGAGAATGCGGAGAAAGCCAAAGAGCTGCGCAAGAAGCTTCGCGGGACCGAAGCCAAGATCGAGCGCCTATACGCGGCGATCGCCGACGGCACGATCGGCGATACCGACATGTTCCGCCGCTCGATGGCGCAAGTCGAAGCCGAACGTGACGAAACCCTGCGGATAATCGCGGCCCTTGAGAAGCACCGCGACGTGCCGTGCCACCTGCTTACGAAGCGCAACATCGAGCGCTTCGCCGCCGCAGCCCGCGCCCGGCTGCATAACGAGAGCGCCCGCCTGCGCAAAGGCTATATGCGCCAGCTCGTCAGCCGCATCGAAGTCGGCGACCGGCAGATCAGGGTTTCGGGGCCTGAATCAATGCTCGCCGAAGGCGTGCTGGACTCCGGCAGCGACCCCACTGCCGGAGTGCCCAGTTTTGTACAGGGTTGGTGGGCCGTCAGGGACTCGAACCCCGAACCTACTGATTAAGAGTCAGCTGCTCTACCATTGAGCTAACGGCCCCACCGATTGCGCAGGACTCTAGCGGCCACCCCATATGGCTGCCAGCCGCACTCCCCATAAAAATGGGGTGGCCGATGGGACTCGAACCCACGACAACCGGAATCACAATCCGGGACTCTACCAACTGAGCTACGGCCACCGCGCGAAGCGGTATTGTAGCCGAGGGTGAGGTTATTGACATACGCTGCAGCGGCCTCACTTCGCGGCAGCATGGCATCAGGTGGACTGTCGCGAGTAGCGGCCACCGCCGGCTCGCCGAATGGATCGGCGACGCTGATGGCATTTGCGGCGGTCACCGGCCATAAGGCGTCGCAGATGCTAAAGCGCCACACCCATCCGCGCTGAAGCCCTGGCTTGCCGTTTGGCCTAAAATTCAGAAAAGCGCCCGTAGCTCAGTTGGATAGAGCACTGGTCTTCTAAACCAGGGGCCGCAGGTTCGAATCCTGCCGGGCGCGCCATTTTTGGAACGGAAGTGCGAACTTGTTACTTCGAAGGCCCTTGCCTTGATCGAACCCCAACGCTGCTTGTTGTGCAGTTCCCTTGCGCTTCTTCGGTTTGGGTATCGGCGTGATGGACTCGGCGCGGCGGTCGGCTGGCGATGGCGGAGAGGGTGGGATTCGAACCCACGGAGCCGCAAGGACTCAGCGGTTTTCAAGACCGCCGCATTCGACCGCTCTGCCACCTCTCCAGCGTGGCAGGATAGCAGAACGACGGCCGCGCTTCGCGTGCCGGTATTGCAGTTCTTAACACGGCCACGGCGCGCCGTTCCGCGCGGCCGGCGCCTACAATAAGTCATTGGTCAGCGTGCTGATTTGCGTTGTAAGCCGATGTGCTGCGCCGGTGCTCGCCGGCTGTACCACGACACCAGGTTAGGCTGCCGGCGATCGGTGCGCGCAAGGCTTGAGGAATCGGGTTGTGATGAAAAAGAGGCTGCTGTGGATTGCTGTGGCCGTGCTGGTCATCGGCGCGATGGGTTATTGGATTCATCGTCATTCGGCGTCGTCGGCCGTGCCCGGATCTACAGCCGGCGGTTCCGGATTGCGGTCGCGGCGGGGCGCTGGTCGCGGCGCTGCCGACAGCGGACCGGCGACGGTGGATATTGTGCCGGTTCGTGCCCAGAACGTGCCGATCTATGTCGACGGGCTCGGCACCGTGCAGGCGTACAACACGGTGACGGTGCAGGCGCAGGTGTCTGGCAAGCTGATCAGCGTGCCGTTCAAGGAAGGCGATGAGGTTAAACGGGGCGATCTGCTGGCGCAGATCGACCCGCGCTCGTTCAAGGCACAGCTCGACCAGGCCCTGGCCAAGCAGGCGCAGGATACCGCGCAACTGAAAAATGCCGAACAGGATCTGCAGCGCTATGAAGGTCTGGTGACGTCTGGCTACGTGTCGCAGCAACAACTGGACGGCCAGCGGGCGCAGGTCGCCCAGTTCTCCGCTCAGGTGCAGGCGGACGCCGCAGCGGTGGAGTCGGCGCGGGTGCAGTTGTCTTATACGCGCATCACGTCGCCGATCGACGGCCGTCTCGGCATTCGCCTGGTGGACGTCGGCAATCTGGTCGGATCGTCAGGCGCCGGCGGCATTGTCGTGGTCACGCAGTTGCAGCCGATCTCGGTCGTGTTCACGCTGCCCGAGCAGGCGCTCGACCAATTGCGGCCGGCGCAGGCTCAGAGCGAGGGATTGCGGGTGGAGGCGCGCAGCCGCGACGACCAGACGACGCTGGCGGTTGGCAAACTCGCCGTGATCAGCAACCAGATCGACCAATCTACCGGCACCATCAAGCTCAAGGCGACGTTTCCGAACCGGGACGAGACGCTTTGGCCGGGTCAATTTGTCAACGTGCGGCTGCTGGTGCGCACGCGGCAGGACGGCGTCGTTATTCCGGTGGCGGCGGTACAGCGCGGCCCCGACGGCGCCTATGCCTACGTGATCGGCGCCGATCGCACGGCGCAGATGCGTAAGATCGATGTGGCACAGACCGAAGACAACCTGGCACTGATCAATTCCGGGCTCACACCCGGCGAGCAGGTGGTGGTCGACGGCCAGTACCAGCTCAAACCGGGTGCCAAGGTGCGTGTTGCGCGCGGCACGCCGGCCGCCGGCGGATCGGTTGTGCACGGCGGCGCGGCGGTGGCTGGCGCCGCACCCTGAGGGGGCGCAGCGGGGGTGTCGTGGTGAGCATTTCACAGCCTTTCATCGAGCGGCCGATCGCGACCTCGCTGCTGATGGTCGCGGTCGTGTTGCTGGGGCTGTTCGGCTACCGCGAGCTGGCGGTTTCGGCTCTGCCGGCGGTGGATTTTCCGACCATCCAGGTCACCACCGAATACCCCGGCGCCAGTCCCGATGTCATCGCCACACTGGTCACCACGCCGCTGGAGCGGCAGTTCGGTGAGATTGCCGGACTGACGGCGATGACTTCGGACAGCTCGTTCGGCGTCTCCGCCATCACGCTGCAGTTCGATCTGTCCCGCAACATCGACGACGCCGCTCAGGACGTGCAGTCGGCAATCAACGTCGCACGCGGCACCCTGCCCAACAACCTGCCGTATCCGCCGGTTTACAACAAAGTCAATCCGGCCGACGCACCGATCCTGACGCTGGCGATCACCTCCGATTCGCTGCCGTTGAATCGAATCAACGATCTGGCCGACACCGTGCTGGCGCAAAAATTGTCGCAGGTGTCTGGCGTTGGCCTGGTGACGATCGAGGGTAACCAGAAGCCGGCGGTGCGGGTGCAGGTCAACCCGACCGCGATCGCCGCACTGGGCTTGAGCCTGGAGGACATCCGCACCGCGTTGACGCAGGCCAACGTCAACCAGCCCAAAGGCAATTTCAACGGTCCGTCGCAGAGCTTCGCCATCGCGGCTAACGATCAGATTGGTTCCGCTGACGAATACCGTTCGGTGATCGTCGCCTACAACAACGGTGCACCGGTGCGGTTGGCCGACATCGCGCGCGTCTACGACGGCGTCGAGGACGATCAGGTCGCGGCCTGGGCCGACGGCAAACCGGCGATCCTGCTCGATGTGCAGCGCCAGCCGGGCGCCAACATCCTGCAGACCGTCGACAACATCAAGCGGCTGCTGCCCGAGCTGACTGCAACGCTGCCGGCGGCGATGCACGTGGCGATCCTGGCTGACCGCACACAGACCATCCGCGCTTCAGTGACCGATGTGCAAGGGACGCTGCTATTGACTGTGGTGCTGGTGGTGCTGGTGATGTTCCTGTTCCTGCGCAAGCTGTGGGCCACGGTGATCCCCAGCATTTCGCTGCCGCTGTCCTTGATCGGCACCTTCGGCGTGATGGCGCTGGCCGGTTTTTCGCTCGATAACCTGTCGTTGATGGCGCTGACGATCGCCACCGGCTTCGTCGTCGACGACGCGATCGTGATGATCGAAAACATCGTGCGCTTCATCGAGGCCGGCGATCCGCCGCTGCTCGCCGCGCAGAAGGGGGCCAAGCAGATCGGCTTCACGGTGGTGTCGCTGACCGTCTCGCTGGTCGCAGTGTTCATTCCGTTGCTGCTGATGCAGGGGCTGGTCGGTCGGCTGTTCCGCGAATTTTCGCTGGTGCTGACGATCGCAGTGGTGATCTCGGCGTTGGTATCGCTGACCCTGACGCCGATGATGTGCTCGCGGCTGCTGCGCCCGGAGGGCCAACAAAGCGCACACAGCGGCTGGATGGCCTGGAGCGAGGCGTTGTTCGAGCGCGGGCTGGCGGTGTACGAACGCAGCCTGCACTGGGTGCTACGGCATCGCGTCACCACGCTGCTGGTCGCTCTGGCGACGTTGGTGCTGACGCTGCTGCTTTATGCCGTGGTGCCGAAGGGGCTGCTGCCGCAGCAGGACACCGGCCTGGTCATCGGCATCAGCGAAGCGCCGCAGAGCATCTCGTTTCCGGCGATGGCAGCGCGCAGCCAGGCGTTGGCCGCGGCGGTACGACGCGACCCGGACGTGCAGAGCGTGGCTGCGTTCGTCGGCGCCGGCACCGTCAATCCGACGCTGAATCAGGGCCGGCTGACCATCGTGCTCAAACCCAAGGCACAGCGGCACGATGATCTGGACACGACGATGGCGCGAATCCGCAGGCAGGCGCAGGCCGTGCAGGGGATCTCGCTGCATCTGCAGCCGGCGCAGGATCTGCAGGTGGACAGCCGCCTGAGCCGCACGCAATACCGGTACGTGTTGCAGGACATCGACGCCGATGAGCTGACACGCTGGACGCCGCAGCTGGTGGCGGCGCTGCAGAAGCTGCCGCAGCTGACCGACGTCAGCAGCGATCAGCAGGCCAGGGGCCTGCAACTGCAGCTCACGATCGACCGCGACGCCGCCAGTCGCCTGAACGTGCCGGTGCAGGCGATCGACGACACGCTCTACGATGCTTTCGGCCAGCGTCAGGTGACCACGATTTACACTCAGCTCAATCAGTATCGGGTGATTCTCGAGGTGCCACCCGGATTTCGCGCCAGCCCCGAAGCGCTGGACAAGCTGTACGTCAAATCCAACGACGCCACGCCGCAGACCATCAATCCGGGCACGGCCAATCCCAACGCCGGATCGCAGCAGTCGACCCAGATTAACCCGACGCCGGCCGGCATGGTGCCGCTGTCGGCGGTGGCGCGCGCGCGGGTGGTGACCGGTCCCTTGGTGATCACGCATCAGGCGGAGCTGCCGGCGACAACGGTTTCGTTCGACCTGACGCCGGGTTATGCGCTGTCGGATGCGCTGCCGGCGATCGAAAAAGCGGAAACGGTGCTGGGCTTGCCGGCCAGCATTCAGGCCCGGTTTGCGGGTCTCGCCGCGCAGTTCCAGGATTCGGCCGCCAGCGAGCCGCTGCTGTTGCTGGCGGCGGTGCTGGTGATCTACATCGTGCTCGGTGTGCTGTACGAAAGCTACATCCATCCGCTCACCATCCTGTCG
This sequence comes from Gammaproteobacteria bacterium, assembly GCA_028871525.1. Lineage (GTDB taxonomy): Bacteria > Pseudomonadota > Gammaproteobacteria > Nevskiales > Nevskiaceae > SCRT01. Next base: position 20,907 of record JAGWMX010000028.1, on the reverse strand, counting down.
ACGCTGCCGTCGGCCGGTGTCGGCGCCCTGCTGGCGTTGCTGTTGACCGGACGCGAGCTGACCATCGTCTCGCTGGTCGGCATCGTGCTGCTGATCGGCATCGTCAAAAAGAACGCGATCATGATGATCGATTTCGCTCTCGACGCTCAACGCAACCAGGGGTTGCCCCCGCAACAGGCGATCGTGCAGGCCTGTCTATTGCGTTTCCGGCCGATCATGATGACGACCATGGCGGCGTTGCTCGGCGCGCTGCCGCTGGCGCTGGGCTCCGGCGTCGGTTCGGAGCTGCGGCAGCCGCTCGGCATCGCCATCGTCGGTGGTCTGCTGCTGAGCCAGTTGCTGACGCTGTATACCACGCCGGTGATCTACCTTTACCTCGACCGGTTTGCGCACCGCCGGCGTATCGGGCCGCAGCCGGCCGATGCCAGGGCCTGAGGCGGTGCAGTGAGTCTCAGCAACCTGTTCGTGCGCCGGCCGATCGGCAGCACGCTGCTGGCGGTCGGCGTGCTGCTGCTGGGTCTGGCAGCCTACGCGCTGCTGCCGGTGGCGCCGCTGCCGCAGGCGGATCTGCCGTTCATCTTTGTTTCGACCTCCGAACCCGGCGCCAGCCCGCAGACCATGGCGACGACGGTAGCCGCGCCGCTGGAGCGGCGTCTCGGCGCGATCGCAGGCGTGACCGAGATCACCTCGTCGAGCAGGCAGGGAAACGCCGGCATCGTGCTGCAGTTCGACGTCGCGCGCGACGTCAACGGTGCCGCGCGCGACGTGCAGGCGGCGATCAACGCTGCGGCGCCTGATCTGCCGGCCGGTCTGCCGAATCCGCCGCAATATTTCAAGGCCAATCCGGCCGATTCGCCGATCCTGGTGCTGTCGCTGACCTCGACGACGCTGCCGCTGGCCCAACTCTACGCGGTGGCCGATCAAATGGTTGGTCAGCGTATCCGCCAGATCAACGGAGTCAGCGAAGTCGACATTGCCGGCGGCGCCAACCCCTCGGTGCGGGTGCAGGTCAATCCGGCACGACTGGCGTCGATGGGGATGACGCTGGACGACGTGCGCAACGCGATCATCCGCACCACCGACAATGGCCCCAAAGGGGCCGTCACCGGCTTTGGCCAGCGCTACGCGATCGTCGCCAACGACCAGTTGACCGATGTCACGCAGTTCCGCGACATCATCATCGCCTACCGCAACGGCGCTCCGGTGCGGCTTGCCGACGTCGCCACCGTCAGCGACGGTCAGGAGAACGACCAGCAGGCGGCGTGGTTCAACAATCAACGCGCGATCCTGGTTCTGGTACGCAAACAAGCCAAAGCCAACATCATCGAAACGGTCGACGCGATCAAGGCCGCATTGCCTGCGGTCACCGCGCTGATCCCGGCCGGTGCTCAACTGTCGATAGTCTCGGATCGAACGCAGACCATTCGCGCTTCGGTCAACGAGGTGCAGATTGCATTGCTGATCAGCATTGCGCTGGTGGTGATGGTGATGTTCATCTTCCTGCGCCGTGCGATTCCGACCGCGATCGCGGGCGTCACCATTCCGCTGGCGCTGGCGGTGACCTTCGCCGGCATGTGGCTGCTCGATTACAGCCTCGACAATCTTTCGCTGATCGCGTTGACGATCTCGGTCGGTTTCGTCGTCGACGACGCCATCGTCGTGATCGAGAACGTCGTCCGTCACCTGGAGCACGGCGAGCCCCCGCTGCAGGCGGCGCTGCGCGGCGCCAGCGAAATCAGTTTCACCATTGTTTCGATGAGCCTGTCGCTGATCGCGGTTTTCGTGCCGCTGCTGTTCATGGGCGGCATTCTCGGTAATTTTTTCCGCGAGTTTTCGGTGACGCTGGCGCTGGCGATCGCCGCCTCAATGGCGGTGTCGCTGACGCTGACGCCGTCGCTTTGCGGCCGCTTTCTGCGCGTGCACGAGGGGCCGCAACCGCGCGCATTGATGATTTTCGAGCGCGGTTTCGACTGGATCCTGGCCCATTACCAGCGTGGCCTGGACTGGGCCATTTCGCACTCGGGCTTGATGCTGCTGGTCACGCTGGGCACGTTCGCGCTGACCATGTATCTGTACACGCTGGTGCCCAAGGGTTTGTTCCCGCAGCAGGACACCGGTCTGCTGGACGGCCAAGTCGAGGCCGGCCCGGAAATCTCCTTCGACGCGATGGCGACCAAGGTGCAGCAGATCTCGACCATTGCCATGCACGATCCGGCGGTGGCCAACGTCGCCGCCTATACCGGCGGTAGCGGCTTCCGCAGCGGCAGCAACCGCGGCCACCTGTTTATCACTTTGAAGCCGCTGCACGAGCGTGGCGTCGGCATCGACAGGGTGATCGCGCGCTTGCGTCCGAAACTGGCGCAGGTGGCCGGTGCCGAAACCTTTCTGCAGGCCCGGCAGGATCTGCGTATCGGCGGGCGCTCCGGCAATGCACAATACCTCTATGCGCTGCGCGGCTCCGATCTGCAGGAGCTTTACCAGTGGGCGCCGAAACTGGTCGACAGGCTCAAACAGACGCCCGGTTTCAAGGATGTCAGCTCCGATCTCGATACCGCCGGCCTGCAAGCCAACGTCGTGGTCGACCGCGATGCAGCCTCGCGCCTCGGCATTCCGATCGCCTCGATCGACGGCGTGCTCAACGATGCGTTCTCGCAGCGTCAGATCGCCATTCTGTACGACCAGCGCAACGAGTACCGCGTGGTGCTGGGCGCGGATCCGGCCTACCAGCGGTCGCCGGACGACTTTAACCACATCTACCTGAAGTCGCCGGACGGGCAATCGGTACCGCTGTCGACGGTGGCGCATCTGCGGTATGGCGTCGCGCCGCTGGAAGTCGAACACGACGGCGGTTTTCCGGTGGTCAACGTTTCTTACAACCTGACCCCGGGAACGACCCTCGGTCAGGCCACGCCGCGGATCGAGCAGGCGATGCGCGACATCCACATGCCCGGCGACATCCATGGTGGCGGCGCCGGCAATGCCAGGCTGTTCGCCGATTTTGCCGTCAACGAGACGCTGTTGGTGCTGGTGGCGCTGCTGTCGATCTATGTCGTGCTCGGCATGCTCTACGAGAGCCTGATCCATCCGCTCACCATTCTGTCGACGTTGCCGTCGGCCGGCATCGGCGCGCTGCTGGCGCTGCTGATCGTCGGCTCGGAACTCGATGTGGTTTCGGTGATCGGCATCATCCTGTTGATGGGCATCGTCAAGAAGAATGCGATCCTGATGATCGACTTTGCACTGGAGGCCGAGCGCAGCCGCGGGCTGACGCCGGCGCAGGCCATCTACCAGGCCTGCCTGGTGCGTTTCCGGCCGATCGTGATGACCAGCTTGGCGGCAATGTTCGGGGCGCTGCCGCTGGCGATCGGCTTCGGCACCGGCTCTGAACTGCGCGCGCCGCTGGGTATTGCCGTCGTCGGCGGTCTGTTCGTCTCACAGTTTCTGACCCTGTTCACCACGCCGGTGATTTACCTGGCTTTCGAGCGGCTGGCGCAGCGCCGGCGCGCACGCCGCGCGGCGCGCCGGCAACGGCGGCTGGCGCAGGCCGGCTGATCTGAAAATGCACCGGCAGCGCCGGCGTCCGCAGGCCGGCTGATCTGAAAATGCACCGGCAGCGCCGGCGTCGGGTGGCGTTGCCGGTGCTGGGTGCGGCGGCCTGCCGGTGTCCCAGCTTCTGACGCTCTACATCACCCCGGTGATCTACCTGTATCTGGACGGTCTGCAGAGTCGTCTCGGATGCCGCCGTGAGCATGTCGGCCAACTTGATCGGTCGGGGCGGAACCGGGCCGGCCTGCCGATGGAGGACCGGCGCGTTCGCTATAATTCCCAGACTCGCGGGGCCGAGATAGCTCAGTCGGTAGAGCAACTGATTCGTAATCAGTGGGTCGGAGGTTCGATTCCTCTTCTCGGCACCATATTTCAGCTCGCAGCGGTAAAGTTACGTTCAAGAACCCCGCGCAGATGCAGGGTTTTTTCGGGGCAATCGGGTTACAGCGGACGGTGAAGTATTTTTGCCTGCACGTATTGCTTGTACGTACGTCGACCGTTTTATAGGGCGGCCAACGTGCCCGACGTGCTGCCGTGCTTTTTGCCACAACCTGCATTGACCCGCGTTGTTCCCCCGCCCGGAGGGACCTGGCGGCTGCGCCATGATTAGTCGAAGTTCAGTTCGCGCGCATCTGTCGGTCGATTATCCGTGCGGATAGGTTGTTCCTGCCGACGGAGGCGGAACTCATTGGGGCATTGCGTGTCACAGTTCGATCATCCGTCCGTATCAACGATCATCGGGAGCCGGTGCAATCCGGCGCCGGCAGCGGTCGTCGTAGGCCGGGCGGGGACAGTGAAAAAATCATATTGGTTCTCTAGGCAATCAGTGATTCCGGGCGCGGTTTTCCGGGGTGGCTGGCTTGCTGCTGCTAGCCGGCCGTGTGGTGTCGGGTGGTGGTCTTTCCGTCTGAAACTCGATCGGAGGACCGAAGGATCGCGAACTTGCGGCACGGTTTTGCGTATGCAGTGTGTGGCCCGATGGTTACGTCGGACCCATGCTGTTTCGATTGCTGTTCAGTTGAGCAAGGAGGTGGAAGCAATGAAGCAAGGTAGTTCGCGCGTGTCACGCGCAGTCGTATCGCTGTTGGCGGGTCTGGGACTCGCCGCGGCTTTTGCATCATCGTCGGCTTCGGCCGAAGGCAACAGCCAGATGCAGATGCAGATGATGCACAAGCTGGTGGAGATGGCGCCCTATCGCGGGTATCTGGAGGCCCACGACAAGGAACAGCATCCGCTGGGTCTTCTCGGTGGACCGATCAGCGTCAGCATCACGCAGAAGACCGGTGGAGTGTTCGTTTCTCTGCCCGACAAGCGCCGTTTGGATCCCAATGTGTTCGGCACTCCGAAAATGCCAAGGGCATTTGCCGGTACTCCGGGCATTGACGGCGTACCGCCGATGGCGCGCGGAGTCGAGGACGGCCACTACACCGAATTTGAGAAGCTGTCGCCATTCGGTGACAAGTACATGGTGATGGCGGACGGTAAATTGTCGATCCAGGCCCTGGATGCGACGGCTACGGATGCCGCCACCACGCAGGATCGCGTCAAGATGATGGCCAGTTGGAAGGACAAGGCCGGTAACGTCTACGAAGTGCGCTGCTGCAAGATGCTGGCTGCGCATGGCGTGGAGTATCCGACTTTCGGCGGCGTGGTGACCAACCAGATCCTGCACGGTTCGAGCCGCATCGGCACCTCGTTGATGCCCACTGAGTACACGTATTTCGCATTCTGGGGCATGGGGCAGGTGCTGAAAAACGGAAAAGTGGTCGCTGCACCGCGGTTGATTCACGGCATGCTCACCGAGTACGTGCGCACCAACGGCTACAAACTGGCCTTCGACAACCAGGTCACGCCGACCCGCCTGCAGTTCCACCTGATGGTTCCGCCGTTCATGCCGGATATGGCGCACGGCGGTTTCAAACAGGATCCGCTGCCGACCGGTTTTGATCTGCCCAATGGCATGCAGCTGCCGTTCTGGCACGTGATGTTCGAGAATCTCGACATCCACTCGCATCGGGCCTGAGAATGTCGGAACAAGCGACGGCCATCATGACGCGCAAGCCGCGGGGACGCCTGTTGGCCCTTTGTTCGGCGCTGATCCTGGCGTCGGCCAGCGGGACGGCGTTGGCCAAAACGGTGAAGGTGCAGTCCACCGATCTGCTCAAGTTCGAGCCGGCCAAGGTGGTGATCCACGTCGGCGATACGGTGGTGTGGCACAACGCCTCGGTGTTGGTCCACACCGTGACCGATGTTCCGAAACTGGCCGCCAAAGCGGCCGACGTCGCCTTGCCAAAGGGTGCAAAACCTTTCAATTCCGGAAACCTGCAACCGAAAGCTGATTTCAGGCACCGGTTTACGGCGCCAGGAACCTACCGCTACTTCTGCATTCCGCACGAGGCGGCGGGAATGCTCGGCGAGGTCGTCGTCGAACCGAAGTAAAGGCTTTCGGAAAAGCGGCTATCGTGCCGGCGTGCCGGGGGACTCAATCCCCGGTATCGCCGGCGTCTTCTTCGCTGTTCTGGTGCGACAACAGGCCGAGATTCGCCACCACGAATGGCGTGAGCAGGTTCAAGGCGATCTTGATCGCCAGGTGCTGATTCCAGATTCCGGATATCAGGACGTCACCTTCGTTGAAGGCGGTGAGCCAGGCCCCGACCACAAGCGCCACGGTACCGGTCCGGCGCAGATGCGCCGGCAGCAGGATCACCTTCAGCCACACAGGCAGGCGATTCATAAGTCAAACCCGGCAACTTCACGTTCACCGCGCCACCAGCGCCAGGAATCCAGCACGTCGAAGACCAGTGAGACGGCGTTGACGGTCAGCAACAGCAGCGCCAGGCGGGCTTCGGGCGATCCGACCGCGCCGGCATGGCCCTGCAAGCGCAGGAGCAGTGCGATTTCCAGCGGAATCCAGGCCAGCAGATGCGGCAGCGACATCGCCCGGGTCATGCCGCCGGCGATCCACATGATCGGCAGATTGGTGGCCACGACCACCACGGCGGCCGCTGCGCCGGCGCGCCCACTCCAGGTGTCGAGAAAGAAAAACGGCAGCACGTTGGCCGGCACCAGAACCAAACCCACCCAAAGCTGCACCCAGCCGGGCAGGCTGCGGTAGGAGCGCCAGCTGCGGCGCAGGCGAGCGGCGGTCGGCATCAGTGGTGGCGGGGTTGCCCGCCCGGCGAGGCGGAATGATAGATACGGCTATGCGGATGAAACGCGTACCAAGCGAACCAATAGGCCATCGTCGACGGCACCGGCTGGTCTTTTGTGTCGGTCACGTAGGCGCTGATCGCATCGTAATCGTAGTGTACGACGATCGGCCTGCCGCCGACAGTATCGCGGATCCGTACGTGCCGGCGATCGGCGGCGTGCTGGGCCTCGGCGTCGAGTTCGGCAAACGGGTAGACGCGCGCGTCATTGCCGATGATGACGCCGAGGACATACATCTTCGGATGGTAGTCAGAAGATTGCGCCGCGACGGGGAAACTGACTTGCGGGCTCATGTCGTACCACTGGTAGGGATTGCGATCGTAGCTGCGCGTATAGCCGGTGTCGCGCGACAGCACCAGCGTGTCGGGATGCGCTTGGCGCCAGACCGGCCAACTGGTGTTCTCCACGGCGATCATCTCAAGTTCGGTGCCGGCCGCCGGTCCGCTGACCGCTTGCCCGAGCAACTGCGACCACAGCGACTGCGTGGCGCGGTCGTAGAGCAGCACATCACTGTTGTAGAGCAGGCCGGAGACGCCGAACAGGCGGCGTGTGCCGCCGGCCTCCGCCTTGAACGCAATACCGGTGAAGCACAGTGGGCAATAGCTGACCAGCACCGGTTCATCGCCGAAGCGGTCGTTGACGATCTCGTGCCAGCTCAGAATATCCAGCGGATAGGCCTTGGCGATGCCGTTGCGGGCGATGCCGAGCACGCGAGCGTCGTCGTGCAGCCAGTCAGCCTTGGTCGCGGCGACGAATTTCGGGTCGGTCAGCGCGGGAATGCCGTCGCGCGGCGGGCCGCCGGGAATCACGTCCTGGCGCGACACCGTCAGCGTCGTCAGGTCGAAACCGTTGAGCGCATCCGGCGACGTTGCGCCGGCCGCCGCCGCCACCGTCAATGCGACCACGAACCAAAGCCATTGGAAGGCGTTCATCGGCGGGCTCCCGCATTTGAGCGTCGTCAACATAGCCGTTCCGCGGCGCCTTTTTAACGAGTCATCATCCGCGGCTTCATGCCGCCCGTTCGGATCGATTGATGCGACCGGGAAGAATATAGGGCTCTGCAGTGTCTTTTAAGGTAAGGGCCGTGCGCCAACCGCCGGAAATCATTAATTTGTCGAACCGTTCTCCAGCCCGCCGCGCCTTCGAGGAGGTGGCAGTCGAATATCTTGACGCGCTGTACCGCACCGCGCTGCGCTACGTGCGCGGCGACGCGGCCGCAGCCGAGGATCTGGTGCAGGATACGCTGATCAAGGCGCTGGACGCCTGGCCCACGCTGCGCCAGCCGCAGCGTGCCAAGGCCTGGCTGTTCCGCATCCTGTCGCGGTTGCACCTGAACCGGCTGCGCTACGCCGCGCGGCACCCGGAAACCGCCGCCGCGGATATCGACGAGGCGGAATTGGACCAGGCGCTCGCCGCCTGGACGCCCGGCGCCGACCCGGAATCGCTGGCCATCGGCGAGGCCGGCCTGCAGCGGCTGCAGGCGGAGCTGGACGCACTGCCCGGTGCCTGGAGCCAGGCGTTCTGGCTGATCGAGGTCGAGGGTTTCAGTTACCGTGAAGTCGCCGACCTGCTCGGCATCGCCGAGGGCACCATCGCCTCGCGGCTGCATCGCGCCCGCACCGCGTTGCGCCAGCGCCTGACCGGCGAGCGCGAACACAGGCAGGTGTCATGAACCAAACGAAAGCGAGCTGCGAGGGCATCGACTGCGTTCGCTGCCGGCGCTGGCTGCTGACGGTCGCGCCGGGGCCGCGCGTGGTCTCGGCCGAATCCGCACCGGCGCAGGCACACCTGCAGGCGTGTGCCGCGTGTCGAGCCTACGCCGACGAGACGCTGGACTGGCGGCGCCTGGGCGGACGTCTGTGTGGCGGGATGACGGCGCCGGCGGACGTCCGTCAACGTGTATTCCGCGAGCTGGCGCTGGCGCGTACGCGATGGTTGCGCGGCGAGCGTCCACGGCAGCCACGCGGCTGGCAGGTGGCCGCGCTCGGGCTGTTTGCGGCACTGCTGGTTATCGTTGGAGCGCGGTTATGGCCGGTGTCGTCGACCGGAATCGATGTCGCTGCTGCCGTCGTCGAAGACCACTGGCGCGACCTGCATCGTCAGCATATTGACAGCACCGATCCGGCGGTGGTGCAGCGCTGGCTGAGCCAGCGTTTGCCGATCCCGGTCCGGGTCGCGGCGCTGCCGGGCGCTGCGCTGCGCGACGCTCGGCTGTGCTTCCTGCGCAATCGGCTGGGCGCGGTGCTGCGCTATCGTGTCGACGGCGCGATGGTGTCTTACTACATCATGCCCGCGGTGGCCGGCGATGCCGCGGCCGATCGCGATCGCAGCGCCATCCAACAGGAAAGCGAGCAGGGCTATAACGTGGTGCTGTGGCGGGAGCGCGGACTGTTGCACGCGCTGGTGGGCGATTTGCCGCGTAGCCGGCTGCTGATCCTGGCCGCCGCGTGCCAGGCGAATGGTCGCCCGCGCGCAGCGGTCCACTCACAAGCCGGCTGAATCAATCCTTTGTCGGGAATCAGGAGAACATCGCTTGTCTTTCAATCAGCAATCATCGGCGTGCGTGGGGCGACCGCGTCGACAGTCACGTCCGGTTGTAGACCGTGGCCGTGCCGTCATGCGGTTGTGGTGGGCGTTGCTGCCGGCAACGGTCGGCGCGCAACCGGCTTCGTTGGTGCCGGCACCGGCGCTGTCCACGCTACCGCCGGTCCTGCAGGCGCCGGCGCGCGCGGGCAAGGTCGAGGTGTTGCGCAGCTTCGCCACCGGCAAACCCGGGTTGACGGGGTATCTGGTGCGCCACGATGGCCAGAGCGAGGTGGTGTTTGGTGAAGACGGCTATCTGATCGTAGGGCATCTGTTCTCACCGCAAGGTGAAGATTTGGCTGCGCGCTACCGTGATCGGTATCTGCCCAGACCCGAAATCGCGGCGGCGGTCGAGCAGCTCGAACGCAGCGGTCACCTGATCGTCGAGGGGCCGGACACGGCACCGGTGCTGTACGTGTTCGCCGATCCCAACTGCATCTTCTGCCACCGCTTCTATCAGATGGCCGAGCCGCTGGTGAAAGCCGGTCGGCTGCAGTTGCGCTGGGCGCTGGTGGGTTTCCTGCAACCCACCAGCGCCGGCCGCGCGGCGGCGATTCTGGCAGCCAGGGATCCGCTGCAGGCGCTGCGCGATAACGAGGTGCGCTTCAACGTCGAGCGTGAGGCGGGCGGTATCGCGCCGGCGCAAAACCCCGACCCGTCGACGCAGACGGTGATCGAGGCACATTTCGCCGCCATGCAGGCGGTGGGCGGCAGCGGCACGCCGACGCTGCTGTATCGTACCGGCCCGAAAACCTGGGCGGCCCGCGTCGGTCTGCCGCAACCGGCCTGGCTCGAGGCCTACGTCGACGGCAAATCGCCGGATGCCGGAGGCGCGCGCTGATGACCCAGGTGTCTATTTTCGGCGCCCTACTGGCCGGCATCGTCTCGTTCCTGTCGCCTTGCGTGCTGCCGCTGGTGCCGGGCTATCTGTCTTATGTGTCCGGCTGTTCGCTGGGCGAACTGCGCGGCGACGTGCAGCTCGGTGCTGACGGCAGCGCCAGCCTGCACCGCGTCGTGGTCCGCCGCACCGCACTGCACGCACTGCTGTTCATCGCCGGCTTCGCCACCGTGTTCGTCGCGCTGGGCGCCTCGGCCACGGTCATCGGCCGGTTTCTGCTCGGGCACGGCGGCCTGTTCAACACGCTGGCCGGCGCGCTGATCATCATTTTCGGCCTGCATCTGTCGGGCGTGCTGCGCATCCCGCTGCTGTACCGCGAGAAACGCTTCGATGGCGGCGTCTCCGGCGGCTCGGTGGCGGGCTCCTACGGCATGGGCATGGCCTTCGCCTTCGGCTGGACGCCGTGCATCGGCCCGATCCTTGCCGGCGTGCTGGCGCTGGCCGCGACCCAGGCCACGCTGGCGCAGGGCATCGGTCTGCTGCTGGTGTACTCGCTGGGACTGGGGCTGCCGTTCCTGCTGGCGGCGTTCAGCGTCAACGGCCTGCTGGCCTTCGCGGCGCGCTTCAAGCGTTTCTTCCGCGCGGTGGAGATCGTCTCCGGCGCGTTGCTGATCGGCATCGGTGGCTTGATCCTGTCCGGCAACATGGCGCTGCTGGCTCGCCACCTCGGCTTTCTCAACCGGTTCGTGCTGTGAGGGCCGCAATCCTGCGAACGGGGTGGCGTATTGCGATGCTGACGCTCGCGGTCGTTTGGGGTTTGACGGGGTGCGATTCCGCCTCGCAATCGCAGTCGGCACCCCGGCCGGTGGCCGCCACGCCGGTGCCCGGTATCGCCCAGAACTGGCCGCTGCCGGCGCTGCAGCTCGCCGCGCTCGACGGCGGCACGCAGCCCCTGGTACCGCCCGGAAAGGTCACGCTGATCAACTTCTGGGCCACCTGGTGCGTGCCCTGCCTGCAGGAGATTCCCGACCTGGTGCGGCTTCAGCAGCAGGGCGGACATGTCCATATCGTTGGCGTGGCCCTGGATTCGGGCAGCGCCATGAGCATTCGCGCCTTCGCGCAGAAGCACGGCATGACCTATTCGCTGCTGATGGCCGACGGCAAGAGCTTCGATCCGCGCTTCGGCCTGTTCGGCCTGCCGACCACGCTGATCGTCGATCGGCAGGGCATCGTCCGCCGCCGTCTGCTGGGGCCGCAGACGTTGGCGCAGTTCCAGGCCGCGCTCGGCGCGGCGAACGAAATCGTCGGGCGGTGAGCGCGTGACTGTCGGGACTGCCATCGGGTTGGCGGACGTCGGCGCGCGGCTTTCCGTCGGTCCGAGCCGGCCGCGTCTGTTGATTCAGGCAAGGCGCCAGTGCGCAGAGCGATCGCCGCCGGGCGGCGTCAGTCTGGCGCGTCGACGGGAATCGGCATGGCCACTACCCGCTTGTTCATGGCGGTGGGCTGTGCGCGGCCGCCTGGATGCATGCGCTGGCGGCGGTCGCGCGGTGCGTGGACGCTGCTACCTGCTGTGCCTGCCGCTGGTTGTCGTCGCCGAGCGGCGCCACAAACTGGATCTGCGGTTTGAACTCGCGCTGCCGGGTTTGGCGCCGATCTGCCTGCTGCCCAGCGTTTTTATTTTGGCGTGATCCTGCGGTGACACGCCGATCGAAGTCGATCGGACATCAAGAGGAGCAGAATGAAGAAACGGGATCGGCAACGGCTGCAACGGCACGCCACGAAAAGCATCTCGCCGCCGGCGGCGCCGCGCCGACGACGCTGGCTTGCGCTCGGGCTCGCGTCCGCCGCCATTCTGGCCAGCGCCGCAGTCGGCGCAATGCTTTGGCTCGGCAGTACGGCGACCACGCTGGCGGCGTCGGGATCGCCAGCCGCAACCACGGAGACTTCCGGTGTGAGCTACAACGGCAAGACCTACACCAACCGGCTGATTCACAGCCACGATCCCTACCTGCTGCTGCACGCCCACAACCCGGTGGACTGGTACCCGTGGGGGCCGGAGGCGCTGGCCGCGGCCAAACGCGAGAACAAGCCGATCTTCCTGTCGGTGGGCTATTCCACCTGCTACTGGTGTCACGTCGCCGAGCGCGAGATCTACTCCAATCCCGACATCGCCAAGCTGATGAACCAGCGGTTCATCAACATCAAGGTCGACCGCGAGCAGCGGCCGGACGTGGACCGCGTCTACATGCTCGCCACGCAGATGATGACCGGCGGCGGCGGCTGGCCCAACAACGTCTTTCTGACACCTGATCTCAAGCCGTTTTACGCCGGCAGCTATTTTCCGCCCAAGGACGAAGGCGGCCGGCCCGGCTTTCCGACCATTCTCGTTTCCTTGAGCCACGCCTGGAGCAGCGATCGCGCCAAGGTGATCGATGTCGGCGCCCGCGTTTACCAGGCGCTGCAGCAGGCCGAACGGCAGTTGGTGGCGGATTCCGGCACGCCGTTGGCAGCGGCGCAATGGCTTGAGCAGGCCGTGCAGCAGGCAGCCGCGGATTTCGACGGCAGGGACGCGGGTTTTTCCGGCGGCGGCGCCACCAAGTTTCCGCGCGAGCCGTTGCTGTGGCTGCTGCTGGCCGACGCCGCGCGTGCTCAAAACGCCCGCGCGCTGAACATGGTCACAGCAACGCTGCAGGCGATGGCCGAAGGCGGCATGATGGACCAGCTCGCCGGCGGCTTTCACCGCTACAGCACCGACCCTGAATGGAACGTGCCGCATTTCGAGAAGATGCTCTACGACAACGCGCAGTTGCTGGGTTTGTATGCGCGCGCCTACGCACTCACCCGGCAGCCGCTGTTCAAGCAGGTGGCACTACGCACCGCGCACTATCTCGTCGCCGAGATGCGTTCACCGGACGGCGGTTTCTACAGCGCGCAGGATTCGCAGATCGACGGCGTCGAGGGCGTCAGCTACGTGTGGACGAAGGCGCAGATCGAATCCGTGTTGGGGACGGCGGATGCCCAACGCTTTTTCGCCCTGTACAGCTTGACGCCGATGCCGCAGAGTTTCGCCGGCCAGAAGCAGTCACCCGGCGGCGTCCTGCGGCTGGATCGCGACGTCGCCGACAAGCTCGCCGCCAAACATGCGCTGGCCGCACGCCTCGACGCGCTGGCGCCGCTGCGCGACAAACTGCTGGCGGCACGCGACCGGCGCCCGCAGCCTGATCGCGACGAGAAGATCGTCACCGCCGACAACGCCCTGGCCATTCTCGGTTTTCTTGAAGCAGGCCAGGCCCTGGGCGATCCGGCGTTGACTCGCACCGCCGTCGACACCGCCGATTGGGAATGGGCGCGGGCTTTCGATCCGAAAACCGGCCGGCTGCGACACCAATTCTTTCACGGTCACGCCGGTGACGCTGGCTTTCTCGACGATTACGCACTGCTGGGCCAGGCGTTGCTGACTCTGCGCACGGCCACCGGCGACGGGGCCTGGCAGACGCGCGCGCAACAGCTCGCCGACGCCATGCTGCAGCGTTTTGCGCGTCCGGACGGCCAGCTTGCGAGCACCACCGACAGCACCGACCTGCTGGTGGCGCCGCCGGCCGAGGGTGACGCGGTGCAGCCCTCGGGCCAGTCGGCGGCAGTGGCGCTGCTGCTGGGCTTGAGCGCCGCCGGCGGCGATGCACGCTACGCCGCCGCCGCACGGCGTGCGCTGGCGCCGCTGTCCGCTCAGATCGCTGCCGGGCCTTCCGGCTGGGGCGCGATGGTGGCTGCCATCAACCAGCCGTCATTCGTGGCGCTGCTGCAGCAGCCCGGTCAGGGGTCGTCCGTCGCCGCCGGACTGCCCAGCTCCGCCGACCACGTCCACGCCCACGCCCGCCTGACCGCATCGGGGGTGCTGCTGGTGACGGTCGACATCGACGCGGGCTATCACATCAATGCCAACCCGGCGTCCGACCCCGCTCTGATCCCGACCCAGCTCACGCTGGACGGCCAGTCGGCGCTGCAGGTGGACTATCCGCAGCCGCAGATCTTCAAACCAGCGTTTGCCTCGCAGGGGCTCGCCGTCTACACCGGCCAGGTCGCACTGCAGGCCAGATTGCCCGCAGGGCAGGCCGCACCCTTGAAAGCGGCGTTACGGGTACAGGCCTGCAACGACCAGTACTGCCTGGCGCCGGCGACACTCAAGCTGACGGTGGCGGCTTCGCGATGAAGCCGAACAGCAGCTCGTTGCTGAGCTTTGGCCAGTTGGCGCTGGCGGGTTTCGGCGCCTGCGCCTTTGGCGATCTGCTGAACATGCTGCCGGTGATGTAGGCGGTGAGCGGGTGGTCAAAGACGGCGGCAATTGAGCCGTCGTCACCTCGCGCGTGTTCGACCGCGGCCTGCCGACGTGGACGCTGGCCGCCGATGCGCGGGTACGGCCGATCATCGCCCGCGCCGGCAGGTTTCGCTAACATCAGCCAAGCCCGCCAAGCTTGGGAACACGGTTCATGATGCGATGGCGCCTCGCCATGATGCTGCTTTGCTTGACCGCCGCCGCCGCACGGGCGACGGCGCCGTTGTCGGTCACCGGCGCCTGGATCCGCCTGCTGCCAGGCGGTCTGCCGGCCGGCGGTTACTTCACCTTGCGCAACGACGGCGATCATCCGGTCAAGCTGATCGGCGCAAAATCGCCCGCCTATGGTTCGGTCATGCTGCACCGCAGCCTGCAGTCGCAGGGTGAGTCGGGCATGGTCGGGGTGGACACGTTGACGGTGCCGGCGCACGGACAAATACGTTTCGCTCCTGGCGGCTATCACCTGATGCTGATGCAACCCCGCGCACCGCTCGAGGTGGGCGGTGCGGTGACCGTCGCGCTCGAATTCGACGGCGGCGTCACCCTGGAACAGATTTTCGTCCTGCGCCCGGCCAGCGCGACCGGCCCGTGAGCTTTGGCAGGCTTCCGCGGGGATCGCTGCCCGTACCGGAAACGGCGCACTTGCACCTACAGTCTGCGGCGATTGCGGCGCCGAACGGGTTGGGTTGGATGCTTGGCGCGCTGCCGGAGCGCGGCAAAAAAACCAGCGTGCGCGCGCATCCGGCGGCGAGCCGTACGTAAATGGGGGGTGGCCAAACACTCCGGATTGCGGATAGGGTCGGAGCGGATTTGACCTGTGCAGGCGCGCCGATTGCAGGTTTCCCTGGGGTTCGCACTGGATTGTGAGCGGCCGGTTATCGAATGCCCCGCGCCGGTGACGCTGGCCGGGGACGTCGGCAAGTGAGTCAAGTCAAGTGAGTCAAGTAATGAGCGGCCGCCATCGCCGCTTCGCGCGCGCCGGCCACTGGCTGCTGATTGCGGCGCTGTGTTATCGCGCATCGATCCCGCTCGGTTACATGCCGGCGCTGTCCTCGGGGCCGACGCCAGTCATGGACGGCATGCGCGCCGCCGGCTGGATCACGTTTTGTCCCGGCGGTCTGTGGCAGGCCAATGGCCGGCACGGGTTGCTGGAGCGGCAATGCTTCTTCGGCATGGCGGCGGCACCGGTACTGCCCGGTGCGGCGATCTCGTTGCCCGGTTATCTGCCGGACTCGAGCGAATCGCCGCCGCCGTCGTTGCCGTCGCCTCTGACGGTCGCGGTATCACTGCGCCCGCCGGTACGTGCTCCACCGCAGTTCCTCTGATCGATCCTGCTGTTGCAGCGGCGGACTGACGCCGCTGCCGGCATGCGTGTCACGCGTGCCGATCGACCGAGGTTTTCTGCGGAGGCAGCCCACCATGTCACTTAAGCGTTTCCTTAGGCGTTCCCTGAATTATTTTTGCGTCGGAGCACTGGCCCCGACGCTGGTTTTTGCGCACGGCTACGCCGGCGCGCGGTTTTTCCCGGCCACCATCGCCACCGACGACCCGTTCGTCGCCGATGAACTGTCGTTGCCGACGGTTTCGACGTTCCGGCAAGCCGGCGATCCGGCGACGCGGGTCACCGCGCTGTCGGTGGATTACACTAAACGCATCACGCCACGCTTTGGGCTCGGTTTCGGCGAGAGCTACCAGTTCGTAAGCCCCGACGTCGGTCCGGGTACCGTCGGTTGGGACAACCTGGATCTTTCCGCCAAGTATCTGGTTTTCGAGAGCGACATTCATGAGGTTCTGCTCTCGCTTGGCATCGATGCGTCGGTCGGAAACACCGGCACTGCGCGTGCGGGCGCGGAGCCAACCAGCGTGGTGTCGCCGGGCGTATTTTTCGGCAAGGGGATGGGCGACCTTCCCAATTCCCTGGGTTGGCTGCGGCCGCTGGCGGTGACCGGCGTGATCTCGTACGACGTGCCGGTGCGCGCCAGCGTCACCACCGATGGTCAGGCCGAACTCAACCCGCACGTGCTGAATACCGGTCTGGCCATCGAATACAGCCTGCCGTACCTGCAGTCGCAGGTGCGCGACCTGGGTCTGGGTGCGCCGTTCGACCAGCTGATTCCGCTGGTCGAGCTGGCGTTGTCCACGCCGGTGGATCGCGGCCAGGGCGGGCAGACCACCGGCACCGTAAGTCCCGGCGTGCTGTGGATCGGGAGAAACATGCAGGTTGGCCTGGAAGCGGTGATCCCGGTCAACGGCCGCACCGGCAACAGTGTCGGGGTGACATTCCAGTTGCACTGGTTCCTGGATGATCTGTTCCCGCACGGCCTCGGCGCACCGTTGTTCGGCGGGAGGACGTGATGAAGCCTTGCCGTGTCTGGCTGCTCACCGCCGTGTTGGCGCCGGGTCTGGGTTGGGCGCACGCGTTCCTGCAACACGCGGCGCCGGCAGTGGGGACCCGAGTTTCGGTCGCACCGACGCGGTTGCGGCTGTGGTTCAGCGAGCGCCTGGAGGCCGCTTTCTCCCGTGTCGAAGTCGTCGATGCGCATGGCCGCAGTGTCGCGGCCGGCCCGCTACATCCGGCCGCCGACCCCGAGGAACTGGTGATCCCGCTGCAGCAGTTGACTCCGGGTGTCTATCGGGTCCGGTGGAAGGCGGTTTCCGTCGATACCCACGTCACCCGCGGCAGTTTCACCTTCACGGTGGATCGATGAGCGGGTTGCCGCCGATTTGGCTAACGGCGCTGCGCGTATTGACGATCGCCGGCAGTCTGCTGCCGCTCGGCGGCTGGGCCATGTGGCTGCTGTCGCAGCCGGCAGTTGCGGCGCATGATCGCCTGTGGGGCCGCCTGCGCCAGCAAACCGGCGCGGCATCCGGCCTGGCGCTGGTTGCGGGTGTCGGCTGGTTGGCGGCTGTCAGCGTTCAACTTGCGGGCGCACCGCCAGCCCTGGGAACGGTTTCTGCACAGTGGTCGGCGGTGTTGTGGCAGACCGCCTTCGGCCGTGCGTGGATGCTGCGCTGTGCCGGACTGTTTAGCCTGTTGATGCTGGCCGTACCGCGCCGGCGGCCGCGGCCGGTGCTGGCCTGGCTGGGGTTGGCCGCAGCGGCGCTGGCTGCGGCCAGCCTGAGTCTGGCCAGCCATGCCGCCGCCGCCAGTCAACGCTGGCGGTTGTTCGCCGATCTCGCTCACGTATTGGCGGCGGCGCTGTGGCTCGGTGCGCTGCCGTTGCTCGCGGCGATGCTTTACGGCGACGGCGCCGAGCCAGCGCGTGCGCAACGGGTGATCCGCCGTTTTTCGCGCATGGGCGTCGTTTGCGTCGCCGTTTTGGCGTTTTCGGGCGGCGTCAACGCGTCACCGCTCGGTCTCTCGGCAGCGGTCTGGTGGGGCAGCGGGTACGGACGGATGGTGTTGGTCAAGATTGCGCTGTTTTCCGCCATGTTGGGTTTGGCTGCGTACAACCGCTGGCGTCTGACGCCCTGCCTGGCCGGGACCGAGGCGCGGGCTGCAATGCAGGCGCTGCGGCGGTCGATCGGCGCCGAACTGTTGCTGGGCGCGGTGATTTTAATGGTGGTCGGCATGCTCGGCGCCACCATGCCGCCGCACACCGCCGGCTGAGAGCTTCCGGCCGGCGGCGCCGCTTTACGGACGCGGCGGCGGTTTTACCGAGGCCGGAGCTGCCGGTTGGCCGGCGGTGCCGGATTCGGCCGGCTTGTCAGGGCCGGGCGCCTCGTCGCTCTCGTCGGCGGAATCCGGCAGCTCGAGCGTTCGGACCGGCGGATGCCCGTCGTAGACCAGTGCCTGGCGCCGTTGCAGGTAAGCGGTGCGCACGAACACGTAGGGGTCGACCTGGGCGTCGATAAGGTTCTGGTAGTCGAGCAAAGTGGTGCTGGTCAGGTCGACGTAGTACAAAGCCGTGACGCCGATGACGTAACCGTCGTACTGCGAACGAACGTACGTCAGCGGGTTGGCGAAATAATCGCCGGCAAAGCCGATCGCGTCGCGGTTGTCCATCGGCCCCAGAAACGGGATCACCAGATACCAGCCCGGGCCGATGCCCCAGTAGCCGAGCGTCTGGCCGAAGTCCTCGTTGTGCTCGGGCAGGCCGGCTCTGGTGGCGACATCCATGAGTCCGCCGAGGCCGGCGCTCGAGTTGAGCAGGAAACGGCCCAGGTCCGAGAGGCTTTGCAGGAATTTGGCCTGCAGCAGGTCGTTGACGATGACCTTGGGGTAGAACAGGTTGGAGAAAAAGTTGGAAATGCCGTTGCGCGCCGTTTGCGGCACCGCGCGGACGTAGCCGCGTGCGACCGGCTCGATCACGTGTCGGTTGACTTTTTGGTTGAACGCGAACACCGGGCGGTTGATGCCTTCCAGCGGATCGGCGGGGTCGTCCGGCGGCGTGTGCGCGCAGCCGGACAGCGCGATCACCGAAAACAGACAACAGCCCAGCATGGACAGGGTGAAGACCGCACGCCGACGGCGGCTGCCGTTGGGGGCCGCCTCGGTGCAATGGTCGTTGCGGCGGTTGAATTTCGTCTGAGCGCTAGTGATTGACATCGGCTGGCCTTGGCCCCTTGATCTGATTGTTTTGGCGATCGCCCTTGATTCGGAGATTACAGCCCCCGGCTGATGGAGGCCAGTGGCCGGCAAAACGATTCGTCAGCGCTCGTCGGCGACACTGCGGATCCGAAATTCACCGCAATCGCAGTTGGCGTGATTGGCATGGCAGTTGATCGGGTATCAGTGCCGGTGCGGTTTGAGCGTTTCGGGGATGGTGGAATGATCGAGACCGCCACTGTCCAGCCAGGTATGGGTCGCGGCTTCGGCGCGTTGGATCAGGCCGGCGGTCTGGGAAAAATCGAAGATGTTGACATTGAGCGGACACAGCGGCGGTACCACCGCGATCTTATGTGCCGAACCGAAACGGCGGATATCATCGATAACCTGGCGCATGATCAACAGGTTCAGCGCGTGCAGCGCGGCGGCGGCGACTCCGCGTGGCGGTTCGCGAAGCGCGCAGCTCATGCCGGTGGGCAGCACCAGCACGCGCTCGGCGTCCTGGGCGATGGCGGCGGCGATCGGCGTATGACTGGCGATGCCGCCGTCGGCCAGCCAGCGGCCGTCGTGGTGCACCGGCGGGAACACCGCCGGGATCGCCGCGCTGGCCATCAGCGCCGGCTCGATCGCGCACTCGCTGAGCCGTATTTCTTCACCGTTCAGCAGGTCGGTGGCGATCACCGTCAGCGGAATGCGGGTGTCCTGTAGCCGTTTGATCGTCAGTGCGTGGCCGATCAGGCGCCGCAGGGCGCCTGACGAACTGATGGCTCCGGTGCCGGACAGCCAGTGGCGCAGGACGCTCGGCAGCGACAGTGGAAACACGTCATTGCGGCGCAGGCTGCACCACAGGCGTTCCAGATCCGCCAGGCCGTCAGCGTCCGGGCGGGCGGCGAGCACCGCGCCGTTGAGCGCGCCGACCGAGGCGCCGACCACCGCATCGCACGGAACCTGCGCGGCCACCAACGCCTTGAGCATTCCAACCTGGATCGCTCCCAGACTGCCGCCGCCGGCCAGCACCCAGGCTGTGCGTGGCTTAGCCATCGTTGTGCAGCACGCCGATGCGGCGGCCGTAATCCTGGTATGGAGTGGGTGAATCCGCCAGCGCCCCGCGCGCGTGGCGGGCGCGCTGTGCGGCCTGGATCGCCGGGCTGGTGACCACGCCCATGCCTTCGACCAGGCGATTCATGAAATTGAACAATGCGCACACCGCCACCGCGTCGTGCAGTGCCCGCTCGCTCCAACCGGCGGCGAATACCGCCTCGCGGTCGGCTGCACGCACCGACGCCGGACTGCGCGTGAGCTTGGCCACCAGTTTCAGCAGAGGCTTGAAAGGCGGCTCGACCGGCGCGGTATCGACGTCGGCCAGCAGCCGGTCGACCAATGCCGGATCGATGCCGAAAGCCTCGGCAATGATACGGTGCGAACCAAGACAGAAACCGCAAGCGTTGAGCCCGGAAACGAAGGCGGCGATCAGTTCGCGCTGGGCCACCGTCAGCGGCGACTCGCCGCGCAGCAGCGCATCGTGATAGGCCAGCAGTCCCGTCAACCCGACCGGGTAGGCGCGGAAGACATCGGCGAGGTCGGGCGCCGGCGGCAGGCGAGTGTCGTTATGTTTATGGTTGGGCATTATCGGCTAGTTTAGAAGGTGACGCGATATGACACGTGAATCCTAAGTACCTAACTTCATAAATATGAAGATGTATAAATTTGGCACACTTCCATCTCCCATGGCAAAATCGGGAGCCAGGGAGGGAGATGTATGCCAAGAAAATGCCCATTTCGCATCGACTTGTCGGACGCTGAGCGACTGCGACTGCAGGCCACCGCACGCAGGTATACGTCACCGTA
>JAGWMX010000125.1 GCA_028871525.1 Gammaproteobacteria bacterium | reverse complement strand
CGTTGCTGGCCAGGCTGATCTGCATCTTGGCGGTCGCGTCCGTCCAGGCTCACACAGTGATCATCGTGGCAGAGTGAGCGCGGGTTTGCAGAGTTTCCCGAGGAAAACTGAGGCCGAACCAGGCGTTCCAGCGGATGGCTTTCGCGCGTAGCGCGAACCCCGCCGCTGAAGCGCGACATTATCGAAACGGCCGGAAAATGTTTGCACACCGTGCAGAACTTGCCACCGGCGCGGTATGTGAATCGCACGGTCCAATGGCCGCTTCAATCACACAGAGCATGGTTTTTGCCATTGAACCGGCACGCCGAGGCGCCAACGGCAAACGTCAGCTGCCCCGGCGGCGACGCCCGCCGGCAGCGCTGACACGCCCGCCGGACTTCCCGACGCCGGCCGGCGTCCGCCCTGCGGCGGTCAAAGCCTGCAGCAGCATGGCGCCATCGGGACTGCCCAGTCCGGTGCAGGCGTCCCAACCGGCAGCGGCGCGGAAAGCACCGTTGTTGCCGCTGACGATGTCGCGAAAGGCGCTCTCGCCCATCCGGTACAGGACGGCGTTGACATGGCCGAGCGGCCGACCCAGCTTCTGGTTCAGCCGCGCGACCAGGCCGGCCCACAGCGGCGCGACGGCGCTGGTGCCACCGATGATCAGATCGCGGCCGTCGACGCGCACGCGATAGCCGGTCTCGGGATCGGCGTCAGCGGCGACATCGGGCACGCCGCGGCCGGCCAATGGCGTCTGCGGTGACTCCGGCAGACGGATTCCGCTCTGGTAGCCGGGTCGCGCGAAGACCGCGCTGACGCCGCCGCCGGTCGCGCCCTCACCATTGGCCAGCTCGTTCCAGACCACCTCGCCGGCGATGGCGCCGGCAGCCGCGGTCAGGCGGGTGCCGCCGCAGGCCAGTGCAAAGGCGCTGGACGCCGGGAAATCGACGTGCGGCACGCCGTCGCTTTCGCCGTCGCTCGAACCGTTGTCGCCGGCGGCGATGGGCACCGTGACGCCGACCCCGGCCGCGTCCTCGAGCGCGGCGTCGACCGCGCTGCGCGCCATCGCGTTCCAGGCATTCTCCGGCGCGCCCCAACTGATCGACAGGATCGACGGCCGGTGGACCGTGTCGTGCGCGGCCTGGCTGATCGCGTCGTGGAAGCCCCGGTCGGTGTTGGGGGCGAAATACACGACGATCCCGGCGCCGGGCGCCAGAGCGCCGGCGACTTCGATGTCCAGCATCACCTCGCCGTCGGCGTCGCCGCCCGGCCGGTTGGCGCCGCCGTCCACCGACACCGCGACCACGCCCGGCGCCGGCAGGCCGAGGCTGCCGAAATACGCCTGCAGATCCTCCGGCCGATAGCCGCCTCCGAGTTCGAGGATGCCGATCACCTGACCGCTGCCGTCGAGCCCGTCCGGGAACGCGTACAGTCGCGCCAGCTCGGGCGGCGTGAACCCGCCCGGCGGCCGCTCCTGCCGCGCGCGGCGGAAATGCGGCCGGGCGAGCGGCCGCTGATCCATGCCCAGCACCGCCAGCACCGCCGGACAGACCGCTGGCGGCAGCGTCACCTCGCCGCGGCAGCCACGGAAGCGCGCTGCGCGCCCCGGCCACTCGTAGTACCCGAGTTCGACGCCGAAGGCCCGTTGCACCGCCTGCGCCGGCCCCGACAGCCACAACACGCGCCGGCGCGGTTCGCAGGCCGTCACCGTCAGACCGGACGCGCGCGCGAACGCCTGCACCCGCTCGACGTCCGCCGCGTCGGCGCCGAAAGTGTCGCCGAACGTCTCCCGGTTCAGCGGCGCGCCGTCGGCGTACGGCCAGCCCGCCGGCGACGGCAGCGCACGCGGTTTGCGGCGCAGCACCAACGTCAGCTCGATGATTTCGTCATCCGCGACCGGACTCAGGCGCCTGGCGTCGTCAGGCAACCTCATGCTGCCGCCGGGCAGGGCAACGCGCTTGGTCTTGTTCATATGCACCTCCTGTGCACGAGTCGACGCCGATGGCCGCTCGCTGCCGACGAGAATACTGCCCCACCCGCTACAGACCGCGAAAAACCGCGGCGGTTGCAGCTGTCATCCCGGCTTTTAGGACATGAACAGCAGACTCAGCAGCAACACGCCGAGCACCCACAGGCTGATGCCGAAATAGAGACGATCGCCGGCGCGCCGGAACGCCAGCCCGGCGAACGCCACCCGCAGCACCGGCGTGGCGATCAACACCAGCAGTCCGAGCTGGATCACGCCGTGAGCGCTGCCGCGGCGCGCGCCGTCGAGGATCGCGCCGACCTGGCGCAACCGCCGCGGCTCGCCGCGAAAGCGGCCGAAGTCGGCCGCGCTCAGGCCGTGGCGCCACAGCAGCAGCACGGCGCCGACCGCCACCAGCAGCGCCGACAGCAGCACCCCGGCGCGCAATAGCCTGCCGATCACGCGCTCCAGCGCGAGCTCGTCGAGCGGCGCGGGCTCAGGCATGGTGGCCGGTGACGCCGTTGTAGAGCATCTGCACCGCCAGCGCCAGCAGCACCAGCACGAACACCTGCCGCAGACGATGTACCGGCGCGCGCGGCAGCAGCCATGCGCCCAGCAGCGAACCCGACAGCACGCCGAGCATCACCGGCATCGCCAGCGCCGGATCGATGTAGCCGCGGTTCAAGTACACGCCGGCGCCGGCGGCGGCGGTGACCCCGATCATGAAGTTGCTGGTGGTGGTCGAAACCTTGAACGGCAGTCGCATCACGCGGTCCAGCGCCAGCACCTTGATCGCCCCGGCACCGATGCCGAGCAGGCTCGACAGCATGCCGGCGCCGAACATCAGCGCAAAGCCGCCCGGCACGCCGGCGGCCGCGTAGGGCGTGCCGCCGGCGGCCGCCGGCAACCGGCCGTTGAGCCGCAGGCGGCGCGCCAGCGGGTGGCCGGGCACACCGTCGCCGGCCGGCGACGGCTGGGTCGACAGCAACGCCGAGGCCGCCAGTACGACGCCGAAAATCGCCGAGACCCAGTCGGCCGGAAGCCAGGTCGCCAGCACGCCACCGGCCAGCGCACCGAGCGTGGTGGCGACTTCCAGAAACATGCCGATGCGCAGATTGATGTAGCCGTCGCGCAGATAGGCGGCCGCGGCGCCGGAAGAGGTCGCGATCACCGACACCAGCGAAGCGCCGACCGCGTAACGGATATCGACGCCCAGGCCCAGCGTCAGCAGCGGCACGATGATCACGCCGCCGCCCAGGCCGGTCAGCGCGCCGATGCCGCCGGCCACAACCGACCCCAGCGCGATCAGTGCAGTGAAGACCAGCAGGCTCACGCCGCGCAGTGTACGCGACGAAAGTGAATATCGTTATTCCATTTTGTCCGTCAGCGCGCCGCGGCAGGCCGAACCGACCAGCCGCGCGTACTTGCCGAGCACGCCGCGGGTGTAGCGCGGGGTCGGTTGCCGCCAGCCGGCGCGCCGACGCTGCAGAACCTCAGCGGCGACGTCGAGTTGGATCAGCAGCCGGTCGGCGTCGATGGTGATCGGATCGCCCTCCTCGACCAGCGCCAGCGCACCGCCGACGTAAGCCTCCGGCGCGACGTGGCCGACCACCAGACCCCAGGTGCCGCCGGAAAAGCGGCCGTCGGTGACCAGACCGACGCTGTCGTTGAATCCCTTGCCGATCAGCGCCGAAGTCGGCGCCAGCATCTCGCGCATGCCGGGCCCGCCTTGCGGGCCTTCGTAGCGGATGACGATGACGTCGCCGTGGCGGATGCGGTCGCCGAGAATCGCCGCCATCGCCGCGTCCTCGGAGTCGAACACCCGCGCCGGACCGGTGATGCTGCGCTTTTTCAGGCCGCTGACCTTGGCCACGCAGCCTTCCGGCGCCAGGTTGCCCTTGAGAATCGCCAGATGGCCCTGCGGGTACAGCGGCGCGTGGTACGGCCGGATCACCTCCTGGCCGGCCGGCGGACGCTCGGGCACGCTCTTCAGATTCCCGGCGACGCTGTCGCCGGTGATGGTGATGCAGTCGCCGTGAAGCAGGCCGTGCGCGAGCAGGATCTTCATCACCTGCGGAATACCGCCGGCGCGGTGCAGGTCGGTGACCGCGAAGCGCCCCGAAGGCTTCATCTCGCACAGTACCGGCACGCGCTTTCTGATCGTCTCGAAATCTTCGATGGCAAGCGGCACTTCGGCGGCGGCGGCGATCGCCAGCAGGTGCAGCACCGCGTTGGTCGAGCCGCCGGTGGCCATCACCACCGCGATCGCGTTCTCCAGCGCCTTGCGGGTGACGATGTCGCGCGGCTTCAAACCACGCGTGATCGCCGCCACCAGCGCCTCGGCGGAAGCCGCCACCGAATCGACCTTCTCGACGTCGGGGTTGGCCTGGGTCGAGGAATACGGCAGGCTCATGCCCATCGCCTCGATCGCGGAAGACATGGTGTTGGCGGTGTACATGCCGCCGCAGGCACCGAACGAGGGACAGGCGTTGCGCTCGATGCCGTCGAAATCCTCTTTCGACATCCTGCCGGCGGAGTACGCGCCCACCGCCTCGAACGGGCTGACGATGGTCAGCGGGATGCCTTTCCACTCGCCGGGTTTGATGGTGCCGCCGTAGCAGAACACGCCCGGCACGTTCATGCGCAGCATCGCCATCAGCGCGCCCGGCATGTTCTTGTCGCAGCCGCCGAGCGCCAGCACACCGTCCATGAACTGGCTCTGCACCGCGGTCTCGATGGCATCGGCGATCACCTCGCGCGACACCAGCGAATACTTCATGCCCTCGGTGCCCATGGCGATGCCGTCGGTGACGGTGGGAAATCCGAAGCTCTGCGGCATCGCGCCGGCCGCCTTCAATGCGACCTCCGCGCGCGCGGCCAGCGGGCCGAGGCCGGCATTGCATGGGTTCATCGTCGAGTGGCCGTTGGCGATACCGACGATCGGCTTGTCGAAATCGGCGTCGGTGAAGCCGACCGCGCGCAGCATCGCGCGGTTGGGCGAACGGGCCACGCCGACGGTGATCATTCGGCTGCGCTTGTTGAGCGACTCGGACATGGCGCGCTTTCGATAACAGATTAATTTCGGGCGGCGAGCATACACCAAGCCTGGTGTATAGGGTCTGTTGACAATTGTTCGGTCGCTGCGACGGCGGCCCTTTTCGCGCAGCCGCAAGGAACGACGAGCGCACATGGTGGTTCCATGTAAGCGAGGCGTGACGCCGCGGGGCGCGAAAAAGGCCCCGTCCCGAAGGGTTGCGGCCCA
>JAGWMX010000124.1 GCA_028871525.1 Gammaproteobacteria bacterium | reverse complement strand
CACGCACACGCGGAGGACGGTAGGTCAGTGCATAACATGACAGTAAAAGATTTTCCTGCGCTAACCGTGATAGGGATACTTCTGATTCTTTTTGGCGTCGTAAGCATTTTAATTGGAGACAGGAAACTTCCGATTAAAGGTGGGACAATACTCAGATTCTTCTCGACCTCGCCGCGGATCGCTAAATGGCGTAAGTGGGTTATCGGCCTTGGATCGATCTATGCAGGCGCAATGTTTCTCCATCGTGCTGGATTGTTATTTTAGGAGGGCTTTCCAGAAGCCCGAGTAGGGCGGATCGTGATCCGCCTTTCGCGTTCCTCGATGATCTACCCGATAATCGTTTCCAGCACCTTGCGCAGCGTCGCCTGATCGCCGGTCTTGAGCCGGCCGAGGGTTTGAGCAGGCCGGCGCCCTGCCAGTCTTGGATCAGCGCCTCGCCGAAGCCCAGGCGGGGGTGGCGCTGGCTGGTGATGGCCAGCAGGATCACTGGAGTTGACCCCATCTCGCGGACACCTGATCTTTTGAGAAAAGGAGTCCGAGATGCCCAAGAGTCGACCGCCGTATCCGGCGGACTTTCGCCAGCAGATGATCGAGCGGGTCCGCGCAGGTCGCACGCCGGCCGAGCTGGCCCGCGAGTTCGAGTGCACGGCGCAAACCATCTCCAACTGGGTCGCGCAGGCCGCGCGTGACGCCGGCAAGCCGCTGCCCGGCAAGGATGGCCTGACCGCGGCCGAGCGCGAAGAGCTGACACGCCTGCGCCGCGAGAATCGCCAGCTCAAGATGGAGCGCGACATCTTGTCAAAGGCTACAGCCTGGTTCGCCGGAAGAGCCGAGAAGACGTCCACCCCGTCTTCGAGCTCGTGATGGCGAACCAGGCCAAGTATCCGGTCCGTTCTCTCTGCCGCGCCCTGAAGGTTTCGCCGAGCGGTTTCTACGCCTGGCGCGACCGTCCGCCGAGCCAGCGGTGTCTGGCCGATGGGGTCATGACCGAGCGCATCCGCGCGATTCACGCCGAGTCCGACGACAGTTACGGCATGCCGCGTGTGCGCGCCGAGCTGATCGATCAGGGCGTGACGATCAGCCGCAAGCGGGTCGCACGCTTGATGCGCAAGGCCCGCATCCGCGGCATCAGCCGGCGGCGCGGCTTTGTCGTCACCACCGAGCGCGATCCGCGTCAGCGGCCGGCGCCGGATCTGGTGCAGCGTCGCTTCATCGCCAATGGGCCGAACCCGCTCTGGGTAGCGGACATGACCTACATTCCGACTTGGGCGGGCTTCCTGTATCTGGCCATGGTGCTGGATGTGGGGAGCCGTCGCGTCGTCGGCTGGGCCATCGGCGAGCGCATGACGGCTGATCTGGTGCTCAGCGCACTGGACATGGCCATCGAGCAGCGCAAACCCCACGAAGTCATCCACCACAGCGACCAGGGCAGCCAGTACACCAGCATCGCCTTCGGCGAGCGCTGCCGGAAGATGGGTGTGCGCCCGTCAATGGGGACCGTCGGCGATGCCTACGACAACGCCATGGCCGAGAGCTTCTTCGCCAGCCTGGAATGCGAAGAAGCTCGACCGGCGCAGCTTCAAGACCAACAGACTGAAATCAGGGTCGGAGTCGAATAAATTGTTCCGCGGCCTTGTCTGCGATCCCGCCGGTAATCTGATCTCGGCGGCCCCACCCAGCCGGCCGGCGCACCGCTTCGACTACAACGCCGTCAACCTGGAAGCCGCCTACGATCCGCCCGACATCGGCCTGCCGGCCGACGTCACCAGGCGCGAATACAACCGGGCCCGGCAGTTGACCGCGATTGTTCGTCCGGACGGCCAGCGCATCGAGCTGGCCTACGACCGCGGCGGGCGGCTGGCGACGGTTACGACCGCGCGCGGCAGCCGCAGCCTCGGCTACGATCCCGGCACCGGCCACCTGGTGGCCTTGAGCGCCGAAGACGGCACCGGGCTGATGTTCGACTACGATGCCGATCTTTTGACCGCCGAACACCTCTCTGGGGAGGTCACCGGCAGCGTCGGCTTCGGCTACGACACCGAGCGAAGGATTAAGAGCCTCACGGTCAACGGCAGCGACGCCATCGATTACACCTACGATCCCGACGGCCTGCTGACCCAGGCCGGCGCCTTGGCGTTGGCCCGCGATCCAGCCAGTGGTCTTTTGGCCGGCACCACGCTCGATCAGATGAGCACCGCTCGCGGCTACAACGCCTTCGCCGAGCTGACCCAGCAAAGCGCCAGCGCCGCCGGCACCGGCGTCTATGCGCTCGACCTCAAGCGCGACAAGCTCGGGCGCATCACCGACAAGACCGAAACCGTGGCCGGCGAGACCCACGCCTACGAATACGGCTATGACCTGGCCGGACGGCTGGAAACCGTCACGCGCGACGGCGCCACGGTCTCCACCTACACCTACGACGCCAACGGCAACCGCCTGTCCCACAACGGCACCACCGGCACCTACGACGCCCAGGACCGGCTGCTGACTTACGGCAATGCAAGCTACGCCTACACCGCCAACGGCGAGCTGCAGACCAAGACCGAGAACGGCGCCACCACCACGTACGACTACGACGTGCTGGGCAATCTCAGAACCGTCACCCTGCCCGGCGACGTCACCATCGACTACGTCATCGACGGCCGAGACCGCCAAGTGGGCAAGAAGGTCAACGGCACCCTCGTCCAAGCTTTCCTGTACCAGGACCCGCTCAACCCGGTGGCCGAGCTGGACGGCAGCGGCAACGTCGTCAGCCGCTTCGTCTACGGTTCCAAGTTCAACGTGCCGGATTACATGATCAAAAGCGGGGTCACCTACCGGATCATCTCAGACCAACTCGGTAGCCCGCGGCTGGTCGTGAACAGCCAGACCGGCGAGGTCGTCCAGCGGATGGACTACGACGAGTTCGGCCACGTCGTCCTCGATACCCACCCCGGCTTCCAGCCGTTCGGCTTCGCCGGTGGGCTGTATGATCGGGATACTGGCCTGGTTCGCTTCGGTGCGCGGGACTATGATCCACAGACGGGGAGGTGGACGGTCAAGGATCCGATCCTCTTCGCCGGCGGCGATGCAAATCTTTATGGCTATGTGTTGAATGATCCAATTAATGTCGTCGATCCTTCTGGAACAATTTTGCCGATTGCAGCTATTGGCGTTGGTGCATTTGTGGGTGCAGTCGCACAGGGAGCAACTACTGCGCTGATGGGCGGGAGTTTTAGAGAGGTTCTATCGGCTGCCGCTGGAGGTGCACTCACTGGTGCAACGGTAACAGCCGGCGTTCTGTTAGGCGGGGCCACAATCGGTGCTGGCCTTGTAATTGAAGGTGGGTCGTTCTTCGGAACGGTCGGCGGAATTATCGGCGGATTTGGTTTTGATCTGGGATTGAACGCATCAACCGTCGGAGATCTTATCAGCGGTAGAGCTAGGGCAGCCAAGACATGTCCTTGAAGAATTTTGGTCACTGGGCGCTTACTTCTGGTAATTTTCTGTGTATTGTGGATATTGCGCTCCTAGGATATTTCTTTTTTATGAGTATTGTTATTTATCATCTGCCTCATGCTGGAGCATATTCCTATTCGATGCAAGTTCTAGGTGCTATCTTATTGTGCTTTCTTGGATGGTACAACGCTGAACGTGGCTCCACAAATTTCGAAGAGTATCTTGGCATAGTTATCTTGTATGTAACAATGATTGTTGCAATTCTAGGAGTAGTTGGCCTTCCTTAAAAAAGAGTACATCTTAAATGTTTAAGCGACAGGAACTCGCTGATCGTCTGGCCGAATTCGAGCAAAAGCGCAAGAAGCAGGGACGTGCTGAACTGGCGATCTTTGTTATAGCGTTGGTTGTCGTTCCACTCTTGGTTTTATTGATTCCTTCGGAGTGGGAGTCGCAAACGACAGGTTACATATTCGCCGGCTTCGCGATCCCTGCACTGATAGTATTTGGCTGGATAATAGAGTCCAACACAAAACGTGCACAAAAAGCGGCTGGCCTAATTTGTCCTTTTTGCTCTCGGCTGCTCGGGCATTCAGATGTCTTACACATCCTGCTCCATGGTACTTGTAGGCGCTGTAATAAAACCATATCACGATAGGTTCTTCAGAGCACCTACGCCTACGACGCCCAGGATCGCCTCACAAGCTTTACACCATCAGCAGACTGGATGACCAGCTACAACTACACCGCCAACGGCGAGCTGCAAGAAAAACGTCATTCCCGCGGAAGCGGGAATCCAGACGAGGTGACCCGCTACGACTACGATGTCCTCGGCAATCTGCGCCACGTCGAGCTGCCGAATGGCGACGTCATCGACTATGTCATCGACGGTCGCGACCGCCGGGTGGGCAAGAAGGTCAACGGCCAGTTGGTACAAGGGTTCCTGTAT
The DNA here is from genome assembly GCA_028871525.1 of Gammaproteobacteria bacterium. Taxonomy (GTDB): domain Bacteria; phylum Pseudomonadota; class Gammaproteobacteria; order Nevskiales; family Nevskiaceae; genus SCRT01. The sequence continues at coordinate 832 of JAGWMX010000124.1, read as the reverse complement.
CAGGATCAGCTCAACCCGGTGGCCGAGCTGGACGGCAGCGGCAACGTCGTTGCACGCTTCGTCTATGGTTCCAAGTTCAACGTGCCGGACTACCTGATCAAGGGCGGGGTGACCTATCGCATTATCTCCGACAATCTAGGCAGCGTGCGGCTGGTGGTCAACGCTGTAACGGGCGAGGTTGTCCAGCGGATGGACTACGACGAGTTCGGCAACGTCATTCTTGACACCAACCCTGGCCTCCAGCCTTTCGACTTCGCCGGCGGCATCTACGACCAAGACACGAAGCTGACGCGCTTCGGCGCGCGGGATTACGACGCAGAGACGGGTCGGTGGATGGCGAAGGATCCGATTGGGTTTGATGGCGGCGATACGAATCTCTATGCCTATGCGGGCGGAGATCCACTCAATCATATTGATCCACCAGGTTTGTCATCGCTCGTATTTAATCCGTCAACAGGTACGCTCACGGTGATTAACGGCACCGGGCAAGTGGCTGGGAACTTCCCCGCTGGCAACAATGCCCAAAGAGGTAGCAGAGGACCTTTGCAACCAGGTGAATACGACTTCGCATATCACACTACCCATCCGGACGATGCACCTAACGAATAGCCGTTTATCCGTCGCACGTGCACGCGGCCGCGATTGACACAGCGCAGATGCGTGCGACGGATAAACGGCTATTCGTTAGACTATTGAACCAACTCACTGAAGGAGTTGGGACAATGAAACGTTTTGTACTGCGAGACGAGCAGTGGGCACGGATCGCACCATTGCTACCGGGGAAAGCGAGCGACTGTGGCGTGACCGCGCGGGATAACCGCTTGTTTATAGA
>JAGWMX010000027.1 GCA_028871525.1 Gammaproteobacteria bacterium | reverse complement strand
CGCGGCCGGCCAGTGCAATGCCCTGTTCGGCGGCAACACGGATCTGCAGGCCGAAAAGGCGATCACCCGGCAGGCCGGTCTGGTGCTGCAGCCGCGCTTCCTCAAAGGCTTCACCGGCACCATCGATTACTACCAGATCACCATCTCCAACCGGATCGGCAGTATCGGCGCGCAAACGGTCCTCAACGAATGTATCCAGACCGGCACCTTCTGCGATGCCATCCACCGTGGCCCCACCGGTCGGATCTGGGGATCCAGAAGCAGCTTCGTCTCCGACACCAACATCAATACCGGTTTCCTCAAAGAACGCGGCGTCGACTTCGCCTTCAACTACAGCCGCTACCTGAGCGATCTGGGACTGGGCGACAGCGGCCGACTGGATATGGCCTTCACCGGCACCTATCTCAGCAGTCGGTCGCAGGAAAATGCGCCGGGCATTCCGTCCTTCGACTGCGCCGGGCTCTTCGGCCTCACCTGCGGCACGCCGAATCCGCGCTGGCGGCACAAGCTGCGCACCACCTGGCTGGCGCCGTCGGACACGATCATCGCCGGGCTGGGGGTGTCGGTGCAGTGGCGCTACATCAGTTCGGTGGCGCTGGACGCGAATTCAGGCAACCCCACTCTGGGCGGCCAACCCGGCCCCAATGGCGGCGCCCAGACACTGGACCAGATCGACGGGGTCATTTCGAAGCGGCAGTACGTCGATCTGACCTTGACCTATCACTTGCCGATCAGCACCCAGGACGTGACGCTGCGCTTCGGCGTCAACAACCTGAACGACCGCGATCCGCCGGTGCTGTCCTCGGTGGGGCGCTTTCCGGTCGCCTCGCCGCCGTTCGGCAACGCCAATACCTTCCCCGGCGTCTACGATTCGCTGGGCAGGGTGTTCTTCCTCGGCGTCAACGCCAACTTCCGCTGAGGCCGGGCACGGGCGCGCCGCCGATGGCACACGGCGGCGCGCCTGTGCGGTCGCTGGCGGCGGCGTCCCCGTGCATCGTTGAGTCCCCGTGCAGCGTTGATCCGCACTTGATCTGCACTCGACGGGGTGCGAGCCCTGGGCGGCGAATTCCTGCCCGGACGTCGGGCCGGGACTGAGACTCGCCGGCGCATGGCGCTGAGCATTGGATTTTGATGCAGCTGCGCTTGATCTCGCGCGAGCTGTGGCGTTTGACGCCATGCTGCCGCAGCACTAATCTCACCACGTCCGGCTGCCTCATGCTCCTCAACGGGGGGCATGAGGGGCGGTAAATACCGGAGCGGTACGGGCCGTCGGGAGTGGTGCGATCCGTTATTAAGGGGAACCAATGAAACGAATCAAGCTTGGGGCACAATTCGGCTGGATGGCGACAATCGCATTGGCCGCCGCAGTCGGCGCCGGTGCGGTGTCCGGTGTGGCACAGGCGGCGGCATCCGCCGATGCGCCGGCCAGCGGCGCCTCGGCGCCGCAGGCGAACCTGAAGCTGGCGCAGGCCGGAGTGGCAACCGGGACGGCGACGGCGGCCGCCACCGGCACGCCGGTGGAGCTGCAGGGGATCGAGGTCACCGGTTCGCGCATCAAGCAGCCGACGCTGACCGGCTCGGCGGCGCTGCAGGCGATCGACAGCAAGGAACTCAAGCTGGAGGGCACGATCAACGTCGACTCGCTGCTGAGCAACGTGCCGTCGGCGTTCACCACCTCGAGTTCGAACTCCAGTACGGAGAACAACATTTCCACCGTCGATCTGCGCGGGCTGGGCGCCAATCGGACCCTGGTGCTGATCGACGGCAAGCGCGTGGTGCCGGGCGACCCGACCGCGTTGGGCGGCGGGGCTACCGACGTCAATGGAGTTAACATCAACTTCATTCCGACGGCGCTGATCGAGCGGGTCGACGTGCTGACCGGCGGCGCCTCGGCGGTGTACGGCTCGGACGCCATCTCCGGCGTGGTCAACTTCATCATGAAGAAGGATTTCGACGGTTTTGCCGTCGACGGCCAGTGGAACCGCACCGACAGCGGCGATGGCACCCAGTACAACAGCTCGCTGATCTGGGGCAGCAACTTCGCCGGCGGCGCCGGCAACGTCACGCTGTACGCCGGCTACACGCGGCTCGACACGGTGCCGCTGATCGCGCGCGATTACAACCGCTGTGTGTTTTTCCCCGATGCCAACGGCAAGCAAACCTGCCTCGGTTCTTCCGCCATCCCCGCGGGATTGTTTTTCGGCGATGATCCCAACCAGCCACTGGGGATGATCGATCCGAACGGCTCGCGGACCATAGTTCCCTTTAACGGCAACACCTTTAACTTCGCCCTGACCAACCTGCTGGTGCGGCCGGACAAGCGTTACCAGCTCGGCGGCTTCGCCCACCGGTCGTTCGGCGAGCACTTCGACGTCTATGGCAGCGCGATGTTCATGCAGGATCGGAGTGGCCAACAGGATGCGCCGTCGCCGACGTTCTTCCAGGATTTCACGCGCACCAACTGCGATAACCCGCTGCTGTCGGCGCAGGAGCAGCAGTACCTGTGCCCGAATCCCGGCCAGACGCAGGCCAGCGCCACCATCGGCCGGCGCCTGGTCGAGCTCGGGCCGCGGGTGACGGACGTCCGCAACACCGAGTATCGCATCGTGTTCGGCCTGCGCGGCGCCATCGCCGACGGCTGGTCGTACGACGTTTCCGCGCAGCGCAGCGAGAACAGCGTCAGCCAGGCGCAGTTCGGCCACGTCTCCAAGCAGCGCATCAACCAGGCATTGCAGGTGACCACCGACGCCAACGGCAATCCGGTCTGCATCGACCCCTCCAACGGCTGCGTGCCGCTGGACCTGTTCAAGTTCGAAGCGATCACTCCGGCGCAGGCGAGCTTTATCGGTGCCACAGCCCTGGAACAAGCCAGCACGGTGGAGGAGGTGGCCACCGCCTCGGTCACCGGCGATCTCGGCCGCTACCGCGTGCGCAGCCCGTTTGCGCAGCGCGGCGTACAGGTCGCCGGCGGCTTCGAATACCGCCGCGAGACGCTGGATTTCCGGCCGGACGCGAGCCTTCAGTCCGGAGACGCGACCGACGAAGGCGGTGCGATACCGGCCGTCAGCGGCCGCTTCAAGGTCACCGACGGCTTCGGCGAGCTGCAGTTGCCGATCGTCGAGAACCTGCCGTTCGCCAAGCTGCTGCAGTTGGATACCGCCTACCGGCTGTCGAACTACAAGATCGCCACCCGTTCCAGCGACCTGTACACGCACGCCTACAAGTTCGGCCTGCGCTACGACCCGATCCCGGATGTCGGCATCCGCGGCAGCTGGAACCGCGCGGTGCGCGCACCGGACATCCAGGAGCTGTTTTTACCGGATGCGGTGAGGGATATCGTGATTGTCGACCCCTGCTCGGGAACGACGCCGGCCGCGACCCTGGCGCAATGCGAACGCACCGGCGTCACGCCGGCGCAATTCGGCAACATCCTGCAGTGCCCGGCGTTGGAATGTAACGTCAAGCTCGGCGGCAATAACAATCTGAATGCCGAGAAATCCATTACCCGCCAGGCCGGCATCGTGTTGACGCCGCGCTTCCTCAAAGGCTTCACCGGTACCATCGACTACTACCAGATCACGCTGGCCGGTGCGATCGGCGCGATCCCGCCGTTGAGCGTGCTCGGCGCGTGTCTGCAGAGCGGGGCGTTCTGCGATCAGATCCAGCGCGGTCAGGGCGGGCGCCTGTTCGGCGATACCGCCACCGCTTTCATCAACGATACCGACCTCAACACCGGCTTCATCAAGACGCGCGGGGTCGATTTCAATCTCGACTACAACCGCTACCTCGCCGATCTGGGCCTGGGCGACAACGGCCGGGTGTCGTTCACCTTCGTCGGCACCTACGTCAACGCCTTCGAGCGCAAGAACACGCCGACTTCGCCGCAGTTCGACTGCGCCGGGCTGTTCGGGATCACCTGCGGCAATCCGCACCCGCGCTGGCGCCACCGCGCGCGGCTGACCTGGGAAAACCCGATGGGCGCGATCCCCGGTTACGCGCTGTCGCTGCAGTGGCGCTATATCGGCGAGGCCTCGCTGGACGCCAACCGCACCGCCAACCAGCAGCTCAATCCGACCGGCGCCCCGTTCGACGCGGTCGACGCCAAAGCCCCGACCAAGAATTACCTGGACCTGGCGATGACCTATCGGCTGCCGCTCGAAAGCCAGGACGTGACGCTGCGTTTCGGCATCAACAACCTCGGCGCCGAGGGTCCGGCGATACTCACCGTCGCGGCGAATCCGACCGGGGTCACGCAGATTTTCAACGCCGGCCAGAACACCGTCGGCAGTCTGTACGACACCCTGGGCCGGGTGTTCTTCCTCGGCGTCAACGCCAGCTTCCGCTGACGCCGGGTGACGCTGGGCACCAGCGCGCCGCCGACGGCACCGGGCGGCGCGCGGGCGGCGCGCGCTGCGGCACGCAGACTGTTTGTGCGGTGACGCGCGGCGCGGCCGTCTCATTGGCGGTATTGCCGGCGCCGCTGATCCGCCTCGCTGATCCGCCTCGTTGATTCGCCCCGTTGATCCGCTGGTTGAAGCGCCCGCTTGCAGTGCGCGCCCAGTGCGCGCCATGAGTCGCGCAGACTTGCCCGGGCCGCGATCCGGACCGGCTAAGGTTTTGATCCATGGCGCTTACCGATGGAGTGTACGGCCGACCGACGTGATTTCTTCGAGTGCTTGACGTCGCGAAGCTGCCGCACTAATCTCGCAGCGTCCGGCGCCTTTTGCCCTCGCCGTAGTTACGGGAGTCGGCGCTATTCACGTGATGGGGGAAGCAATGAAACTCAGTGCACAAGGCAAGTTTCGATTGGCGGCAAAACTGGCGTTCGCCGCCGGTGCAGGCTCGTTGTTGGGGGTGGCGCATGCGGCGGCCGCAGACGATGCGCCGGCCAGCGGCGCTTCGGCGGCGGCTGCGAAGGATGCGAACCTGCAGTTGGCGCAGGCCGGCACCGGCACCGCCACCACGGCGCCGGCCAGCACCGGCACCCCGGTGCAGTTGCAGGGCGTCGAGGTCACCGGCTCGCGCATCAAGCAGCCGTCGCTGACCAGCACCTCGGCGCTGCAGTCGATCAACGACCAGGAATTCAAGCTCGAAGGCACGCAGAACGTCGAATCGCTGTTGAACAGCCTGCCGCAGTCGTTCGCGTCGCAGAACAACACCGTGGCCAACGGCGCCACCGGCACCGCCACCGTCAATCTGCGCGGTCTGGGCACGGCCCGCACGCTGGTGCTGATCGACGGCCAGCGGGTGACGCCGGGCGATCCGCGCGGCGGCCCGGAAGTGGACCTGAACTTCATTCCGGCGGCGCTGGTGGATCGCGTCGATGTGCTGACCGGCGGCGCCTCGTCGATCTACGGCTCGGACGCACTGGCCGGCGTGGTCAACTTCATCATGAAGAAGGATTTCGACGGCTTCCAGGTCGATGGCCAGGTCAACCGCACCGGTATGGGCGACGGCACCAGCTACGACACCACGCTGGTCTGGGGCAGCAACTTCGCCGGCGGCGCCGGCAACGTCACGCTGTTCGCCGGCCACACGCGTTTCGACGCGGTCAACGAGGGCCAGCGCGACTTTTCCAGGCAGGCCCTGAAGGCGTCGAAGGATACGCTGACGCACCAGCCCAGCGGCTCGGGGACCGTCCCCGCCGCCCGGTTTTACAGCTACAACTGCGCCGGGGGAGTCACGAACCCCGACGGGTCATGTGGCCAGTATGTCGGTTATTTCCAGACCGACCCGCAAGGCACGCAGACGTTCGTCGCCGATACCCCGGGAAGGTTCAACTTCGCGCCGTTCAATTTTCTGCAACGTTCGGACCAGCGCTACAACCTCGGCGGCTTCGCCCATCGCGAGTTCAACGAGCACGCCGATGTCTACGGCAGCGTGCTGTTTATGGACGACCGCACCACCTCGCAGATCGCGCCGAGCGGCACCTTCTTTCACGACTTCAAGGTCAACTGCGACAACCCGTTGCTGTCGGCGCAGGAAGTCGCTTTTGCGTGTACGCAGAATGGGCTGGGTCCGAACGACAACATCGACGCGCTGATCGCCAAGCGCACGATCGAATTCCAGCCGCGCCAGGACGACCTGCGCCATACCGACTACCGGATTCAATTCGGCATCCGCGGCTCGATCATCGACGACTGGTCGTACGACCTGTCGGCCCACCGCGGCGAATCGGTGCTGGCGGAGAATTTCCTGCATGACGTGTCGGTGTCGCGCACCCAGCAGGCGCTGCAGGCGACCACCGATGCCAACGGCAACATCGTCTGTAAGGATCCGACCGGCGGCTGCGTGCCGTTCAACCTGTTCCGCTTCGGCAACGGCGCCATCACCCCGGCGCAGATCGCCTTTGTCGAGGGCACCGGCTTCCAGCAGGGCAACACCGTCGAGGAGGACGTGAATGCCAACATCACCGGCGATCTGACGCGGTACGGCATCGTCAGCCCGCTGGCCAAAACCGGCGTCGGCGTCGCCTTCGGCTATGAATACCGCAAGGAATCGCTGGACACCCGCACGGACCAGGAGTTTCAGTCCGGCGACCTGGCCGGCCAGGGCGGCCCGCTGCCGTCGGTGAAGGGTAATTTCAACGTCAAGGAATACTTCGGCGAGTTGAATCTGCCGATTGTCGAGAACCAGCCGTACGTCAAGTCGTTTAAAATCGACACCTCCTATCGTATTTCAAACTACACCACCGCGGCGCGCTACACCCATTCCTACAAGTTCGGCGCCAGCTATTTCCCGATCGAGGACATCGGCGTGCGCGGCAGTTGGAGCCGCGCGGTGCGGGCGCCGGACATCCAGGAGCTGTTCTTCCCGGCCAGCGTCGGCCTGTTCAGCGGCAACGACCCCTGTGCCGGCGCAGTGGACCCGGCCACCGGCTTGACGGCGGCTGGCGCCAGCGCGGCGCAATGCGCCAGGTCCGGCGTGACGCCAACGCAATTCGGCAAGGTACTACCGTGCAGCGCCGGCCAGTGTAATGCGCTGTTCGGCGGCAATCTGGACCTACAGGCCGAAAAGGCGATCACCCGGCAGGCCGGTCTGGTGCTGCAGCCGCGCTTCCTCAAAGGCTTCAGCGGCACCATCGACTTCTACCAGATCACCATCTCCAACCGTATCGGCACCCTCGGTGCGCAGACGATTCTGAATCAGTGCGTATTCAGCGGGGGGGACTGCTCCGGCATTCACCGTAGTCCTCTGACGGGGAGCCTGTTCGGTCCGACCACCAACTTCGTCACCGCCACCAACATCAATACCGGCTTCCTGAAGGAACGCGGCATCGACTTCGGCTTCAGCTACAACCGTTACCTGAGCGATCTGGGTCTGGGCGACAACGGCCGCTTGCAAATGATCTTCACCGGCACCTATCTCAGCAGCCTCAAGCAGAAGAACGGCCCCGGCGTTCCGGCGTTCGACTGCGCCGGGCTGTTCGGTGTCACCTGCAGCTTTCAGACCGGAGGCGGGGTCAACCCGCGCTGGCGGCACAAGCTGCGCACCACCTGGCTGGCGCCGTCGGATTCGATCATCGCCGGGCTGGGGGTGTCGGTGCAGTGGCGCTACATCAGCGGGGTGAAGCTGGATCAGAATACCGGCAACCCCGCGCTGGGCGGTCAACACAACTCGGACGGCTCCCCGAAAATACTGGACCAGGTCGACGCGAACATTCTGAAACGGCAGTACGTCGATCTGACCCTGACCTATCACTTGCCGATCAGCACCCAGGACGTGACGCTGCGCTTCGGCGTCAACAACCTGAACGACCGCGATCCGCCGGTGGTGTCCTCGGTGGGGCGCTTCCCGATCTCCGGCCCGCCGTTCGGCAACGGCAACACCTTCCCCGGAACCTACGACTCGCTGGGCCGGGTGATGTACCTCGGGGTGACCGCCAACTTCCGTTAAGCGGCACCAGAAAGTCGGCGCCAGAAAGTCGGCGCCAGTCACAAACCATAAGAAATGAGCGGCGGCCGCAAGGCCGCCGTTTTTTTGGTGCGCCCGGGACGGGTTCACCCTCAGAGTACCGGAGAAGGGTGGCGTTTCGGCGCCCAGTTTTCTAAGGGAAGAGGGTTGTTCCTGCCGCGAAGCGGCTTGGTTCAACCAACGATTGCAGCGGATGGTCCGCTCGCTGCGCTCGCGGCCGCCGCTGAACCTGTGCGTCGGGTGACAAGAATAGAGCAGTAAGCCGCCTGATGGGAGCATGGGTTATCTGGTCTTGGTGTTGGCTTCGATCTCCGGCGAGCGTATAGTGAATTGCGGATGCAATGCGAAACTTGGGCTATGAAGTCAGCCACCATCCCCCCATTACGTGTGACTCCCGAACTGCGGCAGGCCGCTGAAAGCGTGCTGCGTGAGAACGAGACGCTTAGCGGTTTTGTAGAAAGTTCGCTGGTCAGGCAGATCGAATTTCGCAAGATGCAGCAGGAGTTCATTGCCAGAGGTCTAGCTGCGCGAGAAGTGGCCTGGAAATCTGGTAAGTACGTAAGTAAGGAAGAGTCGCTGGCTGCATTAGACGCAATACTGGAGAAACATCGCGGCGCGAAGTGAGCTATCAGCTGCGCGTATCGCAAGCTGCACAAGAAGACTTGGAGCGGCTATTTGATTTTCTTGCAGCCAATGATTTTCCGGCAGCTATTCGCGCTCGGGCGGCTATAGAAAAGGCTTACGAATTTGTCGAGACAATGCCGTTCGCATGTCGAAAGGCTGACGACGCCAACCCATTCTTGCGTGAGCTAGTCATACCGTTCGGGGCAGCAGGATATGTCGCACTCTTCGATATCGAAGACAGCAATATCGTCACCATTCTGGCCATTCGCCACCAGCGCGAAGAAGATTTCCATTAGTTTCGTAGCGCTCGATTGCCCTGGTGGACTGCCGGTGCCGATGGATGCTTACTTACGGAATCGATGCCGCAACGTTGCGGAAATTCCTCGACGAAGGTGCTTTTGTACAGAGTTTGTCCGGGCGGCCATTCACGCACGGGCGGCGGCGTAGACCCTGTGCGGGAGCGAGCGTGACTTGAAAGCGGCCGAGAAACCTGGGAAGGACGTGGGCAAGCTTGCGTTACGTCCTCCGGGATGGGCTTTTCGTGCATCGACGTACGTTTTAGCGTACGATTTCTCCGCATTGGAGCCGACCGTGACCCCCTCACCGCCAGCTAAGCCCGCGCCAATCTCTATCGCCTGATCGATCAGGCCGCGGAGTCGCATCAGCCCATTCTTATCTCCGGCAAGCGCCACAATTCGGTTCTGATCGGTGCCGAGGACTGGGTGGCCATCCAGGAAACGCTGTTTTTGCTGGCCGTTCCCGGCCTGCGGGCATCGATCAAGGTATGGCCGAGCCTGTTGAGTCCTGCTCCACCGAGCCTGGCTGGTGAGTTGGTGCGTTGTCTTTGCCAAGCAAGCCCAGAAAGACGCACACAATCCCGCTGCTGCCGGCCTCAAGGAGAAAGTGCAATCGTTGCTCGCCCTGCTCGCTGAAAATCCATTTCAGACCTCGCCGTCATACGAGGCGCTGGTCGGGAATCTGGCGGGGGCATACTCGCGGCGCATCAACATTCAGCATCGGCTGGTCTATCAGGTCTTTGACGCTGGTCGCACGGTCAAAGTGCTGCGGATGTGGACGCATTACGAGTAACCGCGAAGCGGAGTTTATACTGGCCCAATGCAAGCCGATCCGTTCCAGACGCCGCCGGTCCAGCCGGCCGCCGATCCGTTAGATCCCGCCGGGCTGCTGGCGCGGGCCGAAGCGCTCGAAGCCGAAGGACGAATGGCCGACGTGCAGCAAATCTACCAGCGGCTGGTGCAGGAGCATCCGCATCATCCGGCGGTGCTGCTGAGGCGGGCGCGGGTGGCGCGGCAGCGCGGACGAACGGACAAAGCCGCGGCGTTGTTGCAGCAGCTCATCGACGGCGATCCGGATGACGCCCTGCTGTGCACCGAGCTGGCGCTGGCGCTGTGCGAACTTGACCGTGCCGGCGAGGCCGAGCAGTGGCTGCGCAAGGCGTTGACGCTGGCGCCGGATTTTGTCGATGCCCACTACAACCTCGGCACGGTGCTGGAGGATCTGCAGCGGCCGGAACCGGCGCTGGCGGCTTACCTGCAGGCGATCGCTTTGGATCCGGAGCATGCCCGGGCGCTGACGCGGATCGGCGCGATTCTCAAGGACCGCGGCGCTCTCAAGGCGGCCTTGCAGCATCTTGACCGGGCAGTGGCCGCTGCGCCGGAGTCGTTCCAGGCGCAGTATTACCGCGGCTGGGTGCTGTCGGAGCTGAGGCGGCACGACGAGGCGATCGGCAGCCTGCGCCGCGCGCGCGGCCTGCGTCCGGACAGCTTCGAGGCCGAGCTGGCCATCGCCAACGCGCTGCGGGCCGCCGGACAGCTGCAGCCGGCGCTGGATGCGTACTGGGCGCTGATCGAAAAAAATCCGCGGCTGGCGGAGCTGCACTCCAATTTCAGTCAACTGGCGTGGATCGCCGGCTGCCGCGACCGCTTTCTGCGCTCGTTCGATCTCGCCCGTCAGCGCCTGGGCGACGATCCCGAACTGATGCACCTCGAAGCCGGTTTACGGCTGCGCAGCGAGGACTACGCCGGTGCGGAAAGCCTGCTGCGGCGGGCGCTGGAGGTGGCGCCGGAGCGCATCGACCTGACCGGAATGCTGGCGCGCGCGCTGGCGGCGCAGGGCAAGCTGGAACAGAGCTACGTGCTGTTCACGGCGGCGGTGCAGGCGCAGCCGGACGCGATGATCCACTGGCAGGAGTTCGGGCTCGCGCTGCTCAAGGGCGGCCGGGCGGATCAGGCGCAACGGCTGTTCGAGCGGGCGCTGGGTTTTGCCGCGTACGATCAGGTGGTTCTGGGCGGGCTGTCGCTGGCATATCGCGAACTGGGCGACAGCCGCTATCAGGCGCTGGTCGATTTCTCCCGCTACGTGCGCAGCTACGATCTGCCGCCGCCGCAGGATTTCCGCGATGTGGCCGGTTTCAACCGCAGCCTGGCGGCCGAAATGGACGCTCTGCACCAGGGCACCACGGAACCGATCGACCAGACGCTGCGCGGCGGCACGCAGACCAGCGGACAGCTTTTCGCCGAGCGGCTGCCGTGCATCCAGCATCTCTACGAGGCGATCTCCGCGGCGGTGGCGGACTATATCCGCGGGCTTCCCGCCGATCCGCAGCATCCGGTGGCTGCCCGGCGCGCCGAGAGTTTCCGGGTGGCGGGTTCCTGGTCCTGCCGGCTGCGAACCGGCGGCTACCACAACAACCACGTCCACCCGCAGGGCTGGCTCAGCTCCGCGTATTACGCGCGCCTGCCGGAAGATTTCGATTACACCGGCGAACGCCTGGGCTGGCTCAAGTTCGGCGAGTCGAATCAGGCGCTCGGCGGACTCGACAAGCCGGATTATTTCGTCCGCCCGGTGATCGGCCGCCTGGTGTTGTTTCCGTCGTTTTACTGGCACGGGACCGTGCCGTTCCCCAATAATGGCGATCGCCTGACGGTGGCGTTCGACGTCGTCCCGGAGCGCGCAGCGGCCGCCCAAGCCGACGGCTTTGCCCGCGCCTGAGCCGCGCCGTTGCGTCGTCGCCTGCCGGCAGTCTGCCGGATGAACTTGAGCGGATGACCATGCAACGCACACAGCAGGCGGCCCCTGCGGCCGCAGGACTGATTCTCGCCTTCGCCGCGGTCTACCTGATCTGGGGTTCGACCTATCTGGCGATCCGCATCGGCGTGGCCGATCTGCCGCCGTTTCTGCTGGCCGGCTGGCGTTTCGTGATCGCCGCACTGCTGATGGCGGGCTGGGCGGTGGCCAGAGGCGAACGCCGCTGGCCGGATGCGCGCGCTTGGCGACGGATCGGGGTGACCGGCGTGCTGATGCTGGTCGGCGGCAACGGCCTGGTCACCTATGCCGAAACCGGGGTGGCTTCGAATCAGGCGGCGCTGGTGGTCGCCAGCTCGGCGCTGTGGATGGCCTGGTTCGGCACTTTCGGTGTCCGCGGCGAGCGGCTGCACGCGATCACGATAACCGGATTGCTGCTGGGTTTGGGGGGCGTGGCGCTGCTGGTCGGCGCCGGGTTGCGGCTGCAGTCGGCGGCGTGGCCGGATTACGCGGCGCTGCTGGCGGCGCCGGTGCTGTGGGCGCTGGGTTCGGTGCACGGACGCCGGTATCCGCCGGGCTGCGGCTCCACTTCGACCGCCGCCGGGCAGATGCTGGTGGCCGGTGTCGTGCTGCTGGTTATCGGCGGCGCGCTCGGCGAGTCTTCGCGCTGGCGGGCGACGCCGGCGGCGTTCGGCGCGCTGGCCTACCTGATCGTATTCGGCTCCTGCATCGCCTACGGCGCGTACCAGTGGCTGGTCGGCCACGCCACGCCGGCGCAGCTCGGCACCTATGCTTACGTCAACCCGGCGATCGCCGCATTGCTGGGCTGGTGGTGGCTGGGCGAGTCGTTGGGCCGGATGCAGATTCTCGGCACGCTGTTGATCCTGGGCAGCGTGGCGCTGATCGGCTGGGGCCATCGCCGCCCGCGCGATTGAGCGCCGCGCTTTGCAGAGGCAGTTTTCGCGGCGACGTCGGTTCGGATGATGTCCCGCCGTTGCCGGTGCACTGGAAACCGGAGCCGCAAAACCGGAAACTATGACGCGTCCCTGACAGATTCGAAAATCCATCCATGTGTGGCATCGTCGGTGCCGTAGCGCGGCGCAACGTTACGCCGATTCTGGTCGAGGGCCTGCGGCGGCTGGAGTATCGCGGTTACGATTCGACCGGCCTGGCGGTCGTCGGCGAAGACGGCCGGCTGTGCGTGACGCGAGCGGTCGGCAAGGTCGCAAAGCTGGCCGAAAAACTCGCCGCCGCGCCCTGTGCCGGCGGTGTCGGCATCGCCCACTCGCGCTGGGCCACGCACGGCGGCGTCACCGAAGCCAACGCGCATCCGCACACTTCAGAAGATCGCGTCGCGGTGATCCACAACGGCATTATCGAGAACTACGAGACGCTCAGGACCGAACTGGCCGGCAAGGGCTACCGCTTCCGCTCGGAGACCGACACCGAGGTCATCGCCCATCTGATTCACGAACGTCTGGCAAACGAGCCTGACCTGACCGCCGCCGTGCGCACCGCGGTCAAGCGGCTGGCCGGGGCCTATGCGATCGTCGTCGTCGACGCGCGCTCGCCGGACCGGCTGGTCGCCGCGCGCATCGCCAGCCCGCTGGTGATCGGCCTCGGCGAAGGCGAGAATTTCGTCGCCTCCGACGTGCAGGCGCTGTTGCCGGTGACGCGGCGGTTCCAGTTCCTGGAGGAAGGCGAGGTTGCCGAAGTACGGCTGGACGGGGTGACCATCACCGACGGCGCCGGGCGGGAGATGGCGCGCAGCGTGCACGAATCGGAGCTTTCCGCCGATGCCGTGGAGCGTGGCGAATACCGCCACTACATGCTCAAGGAAATCCACGAGCAGCCGCGCGCGCTGGCCGACACGTTGTCCGAACGACTGCTCGGCGATCACGTGCTGGAGGCTGCGTTCGGTCCGCGTGCGGCGGCGGTGCTGGCCGGTGTTGCGCAGGTGCACATCGTCGCTTGCGGCACCAGTTTCCATGCCGGGCTGGTGGCGCGCTACTACCTGGAGCAGGGCGCGCGCATTCCGTGTACCGTCGAGGTGGCCAGCGAATTCCGCTACCGCGATCCGGTGGTGCCGCCGGGCACCCTGTTCGTGGCCATCTCGCAGTCCGGCGAGACCGCCGACACGCTGGCGGCGCTGCGCGAGGCCGGGCGACTCGGTTATCTCGCCACCTGCGCGATCTGCAACGTGCCCGAATCCTCGCTGGTGCGCGGCGCCGATCTGGTGCTGATGACCCGCGCCGGGCCCGAGGTCGGCGTCGCCAGCACCAAGGCCTTCACCACGCAACTGGTGGCGCTGGCGCTGCTGGGGCTGGCGATCGCGCAGCGCAAGGGCTTCGATCGCCGGCTGGTCGGCCTCTACAGCCGGCAACTGCGCCACGTGCCCGAACTGATCGGGCACGTGCTGCGGCTGGAGCCGCAGATCCGCGTCTGGGCGCAGGCTTTTGCCGACAAGCATCACGCGCTGTTTCTGGGGCGCGGGCCGGCCTATCCGGTGGCGCTGGAGGGCGCGCTGAAACTCAAGGAGATCTCCTACATTCACGCCGAGGCCTACCCGGCCGGCGAACTCAAGCACGGACCGCTGGCGCTGGTGGATGCCGATATGCCGGTGGTGGCGGTGGCGCCGAACAATGCGCTGCTGGAAAAACTCAAGTCGAACCTGCAGGAAGTCCGAGCCCGCGGCGGCCGCCTGTTCGTTTTCGCCGATCCGAACACCGGCTTTGTCGCCGGCGACGGCATCGAGGTGATGGTGATGCCCGAGCACATCGAGGCGCTGCAGGCGCCGCTGGCCTATACCGTGCCGCTGCAGCTCCTGGCCTATCACGTGGCGGTGCTGCGCGGCACCGACGTCGACCAGCCGCGCAATCTGGCCAAGAGCGTGACGGTGGAATGACGGCCCCAGCGGGAATCCTCAGGGACAGATCACGGTTCCCATGTGATCTCCGCAACTCCCACGGCTTCTGCGCCATGCTTTCGAGGTCGCGCGCTTCATGTGATGACGGCGAGCACCTGTACGCGACCGCTGACGACCCGATAGATAATGCGGTAATCGCCGAAGATCAGCTCGCGGAACTCTTCGGAAGCGTCGTCGGCCTCCGGCACCGGCCGGCCGATCCGCAGGGAATCTGTCAGCGAATCCGCAGCTGTGAACAACCGATCGACAAAACGATTCGCATTGGTGGGCGAATCTTGTGCGATGTAATCGTTGATGGTCTCGAGATCGGCCAGGACCGGCTCGGTCCACTCAAGGCGCACGCCGTAGCCGCCGCTTGGCTTCCTCGTGTGAAACCACCCGGCCTTCGCGGGCCGCCTGGAGGCCTTCTTCGATCTTGCGTTTCACGTACAGCTCGTACATGAGTTCGTCCCAGGAGACCTGTTCCGGCAGCCGCTCGATGATCTGGCGCGCGGCGTCTTTGACAGTGGCCATCGTGATCCTGCTTTAGTTCGGGGATCAATATACTGATCTCATCATTTCCGATGCCTACGGATGTTGACTGGCTGCGTGCAATTCCGAGGACAGCATACTGATTTCTATTCAGCCTGGAATCAATGACAGTCTTAATTGAGACGAACACGGTGCCGGAGAACGCACATGTGCCGCCAAGTTTCGGTCGATCGGGGCGGGAGGTGGTGGCACCTGCACAACCGCCTCCTGAGATGGCGCGCTGGGCGGTCTGCGATCGCGAGCGGCTGGCACGCTACGAACAACCCGAGCGGGGCGCGCCGGGTCACGCGCCCTTTGCGCTGCTGCCGCAGGCTGAGGACGACGTCGGCGCGATTCTGCGGCTGGCCACGGCGCAACGTGTTCCGCTGGTGATATCGGCCGGCCGCACCGGTCTGGTCGAGGCGCAGCGCCCCGAGGGCGAGGCGGTGCTGAGCCTGGAAAAGCTCGATCGACCTCTGGCTTTCCGACTGGCCGACGGCCGGAATTTCGAACTCGGGCAAGGCGGCGGCGATTCCGCGTCCGCTCTGTACGGCTGGTGGCAGGCGCAGGGCGCCCCCGACCTTTCCGGCGCGCACTTGATCGTGCAGGCCGGCATCCCGGTGGATGCCGTCAACGCCTTGCTCGAGCCGCTGGCGATGATGTGGCCGCTGGAGATGGGTTCGTCGAGCGCGGCGACGGCCGGCGCCTGCGTCGCCAACGCCTCGGCCGGCGCCAATGCGGTGTGCTATGGCACCGCGGCGCATCTGTGCGAGTGCGCCTGGGGCTTCTGGGCCGACGGCGGTGTGGCCGGGCCTTGTGCAGGGCCGCGCTGGCGTGCGCCGGCGCCGCAGGCGCTGGCGATCGACTCCACCCGGATCGACTCGGAGCTGGGCCTGATCGGCAGCCAGGGCCTGTTCGGGGTCATCACCCGGCTGGAACTGCGGCTGCAGCCGCGGCCGGCCGCGCGCGAGAGTGTGCTGATTCCGCTGCCGGACATGCCGGCGGCGGTTCGCCTGCTGGCTGCCGCACGCGGGGTTTTTGGCGGCGACGTCGAGGAGTTCGAGTTCATCGGCCGTGCCGCGCTGGAACTGGTCATGGTGCACCTCGGCGCAGCGGTGACGCTGCCGTTGCCGGCGGGGCGGCTGCAGCCGTGGTCGGTGCTGCTGCAGGTCAAAAGTCAGACCGATGACGGCGCGGAGCTGGCCCGGCGGCTATACGCATTTTTATCCGCTTACGGGATCGCCGACGACGACATCGGTTACGCGCCGCTGCCGGTGCTCAAGCGCATCCGCCACTCGCTCACCGAGGCCAGCAACCTGCGCCTGCGTGCGCTCGGCGGCGGCCGGTTGGCTTTCGACACCGCGGTGCCGGCCGAGCGGTTCGGCGATTACCTGGCGGCGCTGTCGGCGCGGCTTGCCGCACAGCACCCGGATCTCGATCTGATCGCCTTCGGACACGCCGGCGTCGGCGGCGCGCACCTGCACCTGCTGGGCAGCCGCGATCGGCCGCTGTCGGTTCATGCCGCAGCGCTGGTCGGCCTGGTGTTCGACGTCACCGCGGAGTTCGGCGGCACCTTTTCCGCCGAGCACGGCGTCGGTCCGAAATGGGCGGCCGAGTTCCGGCGCCGGATGCCGGCCGAGCGGGTGCAAAAGCTCGCCGCCGAAAAGCGTCGGCGCGATCCGGTGGGTATCCTCAATCCGCGCAGCTTCGGCCTGTCGACGTAGCCGGCGGTACGCAGGTGCGCGCGCCGGCGGCAGGGTTCTCGGTCAGCCGGTAAGCGATTGGGGGAGCTTGCAGAGCGGTTTCTGGGTACGGCGCCTCTTGGACGGTCAGCGGGGCTACACTGGCGGGGTGCCTGAGTTCGACCCGGAGCGACGATGAAGTATCTCGGCAAGTTGGTGATCGGCGTCGTTGCCGCGGTGGTGGTGCTGATCGTCGCGGCGGTGATTTTTCTGACGCTGTTCTTCGATGCCAACGATTATCGCGATCAGATTACCGCTCGCGTCGAGCAGGCCACCGGCCGCAGTTTCGGTATCGGCTCGATCCATCTCAGCGTGTTCCCGACCCTGGGCCTCAAACTCGCCGACGCGCGTCTCGGTCCCGCCGCCGGTTTCGGCGATCGACCGTTCGCGCAGGTCGGCGAAGTCGATGTCGGTGTGCGCATCCTGCCGCTGCTGCTGCACCGGCGGCTGGAGGTGGGCACGGTCTATCTGTCCAGGTTGTCGCTGGATTTGCAAAAAGACGCGCGGGGCCGCAGCAACTGGTCGGATCTGCTGGGTCGGAAAACTTCATCGTCACCGACGGCCAAGGGCGGCGGCGGTGCCCCGGAGTTGACGGCGCTGGCGATCGGCGGCGTCAACGTCGATTCGGCGCAGATCCGCTACCGCGATGCAGGCAACGGGCACAGTTATGCCATCAGCCATTTCAATCTGAGCACCGGCGCCGTCGGCGTCGATCAGCCGTTCGATTTCCGCACCTCGCTGGAATTGCACAGCGACAGCCCGCAGGCCGATGGCAAGATCTCGGCCAGCGGCCGTCTGCGACTGGAGCTGACGGCCAGCCGCTATCAGGTGCAGGGACTCAACCTGCAGGTGCAGGTGCAGGGTGCCGGCGTTCCGGGCGGCAAGCAGGATCTGACGTTGGACACCGACCTCGACTACAACGGCGCCGCCGGCAGTGCCCGGCTGGCCGATGCGCGCATCCGAGTCGCCGGCGTCCATCTGCGGCTGGGTCTGGCGGTCAACGGCCTCGGCGGCGGCCAGTTGAGTTATGCCGGTCCGATCAAGATTGAGGATTTTTCGCCACGCGATCTGTTCGAGGCGCTGGGCATCGCCTATCGCAGCGCCGATGCGGGCGTGCTGAAGAAGGCCAGTCTCAGCGCGCAACTGGTCGGCGGCGCCAAGCGCATCGAGTTGCGCGACCTGCGCGCCCGGCTGGATCAAAGCAGCCTGACCGGCAGTTTGGGGTTGTCCGGCTGGTCGCCACTGGCGTTGTCCTTCGCCTTGAAATTGGACCAGTTCGACGCCGATCGCTACATGGCCGCCGACGACGGTGGTCGTGGGCGCGAGGTGACGCCGAAAGGCTCTGCCGTCACCGAGCAGAAACTGCCGTTTGCCCTGCTACTGCGCTATGGTCTGGACGGCCGCGCGCAGATCGCGCGGCTGACGCTGCACCGGCTGAAGTTGAGCGGCGTCGGCGTCAAGCTGTCCGGCCCGCCCGGCGGCGACAAGCAGATCGCACTGACGGCCCGAGGGTACGGAGGCCGGTTGGCCTCGACCACCCGCGTGGTCGCCGGCGACACTCCGGCCTGCGTCGAGTCGTTGCAGATGGAATCGATCGATGCCGGGCCGCTGCTGACCGACTTGCTCGGCTCGGCTTACGTCACCGGCAACGCCGAGGCCAAGATGGATTTGCACGGTCGCGGTTGGACGCTGTCCGCCTTGCGGCGCACGCTGTCCGGCGAGGTCGCATTCGCCTTCACCGACGGCGCCGTCAAGGGATTCAATCTCGGGCAGATTCTGCGCACCGGCCAGGCGCTGCTGAATCAGCAGCCCGCGCCGACGACAGCTTCCGGCGCGCTGCAGACTGATTTCAGTTCGTTGACGGTCTCGGGCAAGATCACCGACGGTGTGCTGCACACCGACGATCTGGCCGCCGCCAGCCCGCTGTTTCGCCTGACCGGCGCCGGCAGCGTCAACCTGGTCGATATGACCGTTGACTATCTCGCCAAACCGACACTGGTCAATACCGCGACCGGCCAAGGCGGCAAGCAGCTCGATCAGTTGCGCGGTCTGACCATTCCGATCCACGTGTTCGGGCCGTTGTCGGCGCTGAAATACCGGCTTAACGTCGAGGACGCGCTGAAGCAAAAGGCGGTGGACAAACTCCGCCAGCAACTCGACAAGAGCAAGGTGCCGAAAAATCTCAAGGACAAACTCCAGCAATTGTTCGGCCACAGCCCGCCGGGTTGATGCCGGTGCTACGCACGTCGCTGGCGCTGATGACGCTGGTCGCGACGCTGGCCGGCGCGGCCGAAGTGCGTGACGTGCGGGTTGTACGCGATGGCGACCAGTTCGAGATCCGCATGCAGGCAGGAATCGATGCCGCGCCGGCGGCGGTGTTCCAGGCGTTGCAGGATTTCGGCGCCATGCCGCAATACAATCATGACCTGCGCGACGTGCGCGTCGTCCCCACCGGCAGGCCCGGGCAGGTACGGCTGTTCACGGTGATTCACACTTGCGTGCTGTTTTTCTGCAAGACCATGCGGCAGGAACAGATCATGACCGCCACCGCCAACGCGGGCGGAGGCGTGCTGCAAGCCGACCTGGTGCCCCAAGGCAGCGACTTCAAGCAGGGCGAAGGCCGCTGGGAAATCTATCCTTGCCCGGACGGACGGCCGCCGGCCTGTCTGGATCTACACTTGACGCTGACGCCCTCGTTTTGGGTGCCGCCGCTGCTCGGGCCGTGGATCATCCGCATCAAGATGGAGGACGAGGCGCGCCGCACCAGCGACGGCCTCGAACGGCTCGCGCGCGCAGCCACCGGCGGTCGATGACCGCTGCCGGCAGCTTTGCCGCCCGTCTACTGTCTTGGCATGCCCGTTACGGCCGCCACGACCTGCCATGGCAGCAGCCGCGCGCGCCCTATCGGGTCTGGGTAGCTGAGATCATGCTGCAGCAAACCCAGGTGGCCACGGCGATTCCTTATTTTCAGCGTTTCATCGAACGTTTCCCGGACGTCCACAGCCTGGCTGCCGCGTCGTCGGATCAGGTGCTGGCGGTTTGGTCGGGCCTGGGTTACTACGCTCGCGCGCGCAACCTGCACCGCGCCGCGCAGCAGCTCGCCGCGCACGGCGAGTGGCCGCAGACTCTCGACGGCTGGATGGCTCTGCCCGGCATCGGTCGTTCGACCGCCGGTGCGATTCTCGCGCAGGCATTCGGCCGGCGTCAGCCGATGCTCGACGGCAATGCCAGACGCGTATTCGCACGCCATGCCGGAGTGGTCGGCTGGCCCGGCGAACCGGCAGTGGCGGCGAAGTTGTGGCGCGAGGCGCAAGCGCGGCTGCCGCGCAGCAGGCTGGCGGACTACACCCAGGCGGTCATGGATCTTGGCGCCAGCCTGTGTACGGCGCGCGGTCCCGCCTGCGGGCGTTGTCCAGTGGCCGCCGATTGCCGTGCCAACATCGAGGGTCGGCAGCAGCGGTTACCGACGCCGCGTCCGCGGCGCGCGCGGCCACAGCGCAGCGCCTGGCTGTTGCTGATCGATGACGGTGCCGAGCGGTGGTGGCTGCAGCGTCGGCCGCCGGCCGGCATCTGGGGCGGACTCTGGTGTGTGCCGCTGATTGATCAGACAGAGCCATTGCCGCCGGGTCTGGAACTGCGGTACGCCGAGCCGCTGCCGGCGATCGAGCACGCATTCACGCACTTCGCTTTGACGCTGCAGCCGCTGCGCTTGCGCGTCCGCCCGGCGGCGCTGGCCGAAGGCGACGGCGAGTGGCTTACACTGTGCGAGGCATTGGCACGCGGCCTGCCGGCCCCGTTGCGCAAACTGTTTGAATCCCTAAAACCGAGGCGAATCTCCATGCCCCGCATCGTCCACTGCATCAAACTCGGCAGCGACGCCGAGGGTCTCGACCGCGCGCCGCTGCCCGGCGAACTCGGCCGCCGCATTTACGAACAGGTCTCGAAGCAGGCCTGGCAGCAATGGCTGCAACAGCAGACGCGGCTGATCAACGAATACCAACTGGTGCTGGCCGACCCGGCGGCGCGCAAGTTCCTGTCCGAGCAGGCCGAAGCCTGGTTCTTTGGTGACGGCCAGCTCGCCGCCACGCACTACAAGCCGCCGTCAGACGCCTGAAGCGAACAGCATGACGGCGAACCAGCCGTGCGCGTCGCGCCAGTCGCGCAGCGCGCGCCAACCGGCGCCGGCGGCGAGCCGAGCGAAATCCTCGGCGCTGTGTTTGTACGAGTTTTCAGTATGAATGGTCTCGCCGGCTTCGAAATCGAAGCACTGCCCGCAAACGTGTACGCGCTGCGCGCAGCGCGCAGCCAAATGCATTTCGATACGGCTGTGCGCAGCATCGAAATGCGCACGATGCTCGAAGGCGCCGAGATCGAAATCCGCGCCCAGCTCACGGTTGATCCGCGCCAGCAGGTTCAGGTTGAACGCTGCGGTGACCCCGGCGGCATCGTTGTAGGCGGCTTCGAGCGTCGCGCGGTCTTTGGCCAGATCGACGCCGATCAACAGCCGGCCGTTGTCACCGGCCAGCGTGCGCATCCGCCGCAGCAGGGCCTGCGCCGGGGTCGGCTCGAAATTGCCGATGGTCGATCCCGGAAAGAAAACCGCCACTCGTGCCGGTGCGGGATCGGTGGCCGGCAGTGTAAAGCTCTGCGTGAAATCCGCGGCCACCGGACGTACGGACAGACCCGGATAACGCCGATCCAGCCCGGCGGCGCTGCGTTGCAGGTGTTCGCGGGAGATGTCGACCGGCACGTAGCCGGCGGCATCCGGCAGATGGTCCAATAGCAGCGGCGTCTTTACGCTGCTGCCACTGCCCAGCTCGACCAGCAGCAATTTGGGGCCGAGTTCGCGCGCCATCTCGCCGGCGTGCGCGCGCATGATCGAGATCTCGGTCCGCGTCAGGTAGTACTCCGGCAGTTCGCAGATTGCATCGAACTGCGCCGAGCCGCGCTCGTCGTAAAAGTACTTCGACGGCAGCCGCTTGGGCGTCGCCGACAGCCCGGCGCGGACGTCGGCGGCGAAACGCCGGCGGTCCGGCGTGGCATCCGGCTGCGGTGTCGCCGCAGTTTGCGGGCAGGCGGGGGGCATCCGTGGAAACGTCCGCGGCGGTTTCAGGCGTCTCGCGCCAGGCGCAGGCCGGAAAACTGCCAGCGTGCCGGCGGCGGGAAGAAATTGCGGTAGCTGGCGCGAATGTGGGCGGCCGGTGTGGCGCAGGAACCGCCGCGCAGCACGATCTGGTTGCACATGAATTTGCCGTTGTATTCGCCGACGGCCCCGACGGCCGGACGGAACCCAGGGTATGCGACGTAAGGACTCGCCGTCCACTCCCAGACGTCGCCGAACAGACAGTCGCCATCGGCTGCCACCGGCGCCGGGTGCAATCTGCCGGAGTCAACGAAGTTGCCGTTTATGAGGCGATTGGCGGCGGCGCGTTCCCATTCGAATTCAGTCGGCAGCCGCGCGCCAGCCCAGCGGGCAAAGGCATCGGCTTCGTAATAGCTCAGATGACACACCGGCGCCGCAGCGATCAGCTCGCGTTCACCGTCTAGCGTGAACTCGGACTGCAAATCCTTCGACCAGTACAGCGGGCGCTGCCAGCCTTCGGTCTGCACAGCGGTCCAGCCATCGGACAACCACAACAGCGGCTGTGCGTAGCCGCCGGCGCGGACGAATTCCGCATATTCGGCATTGGTGACCGGGCGCTCAGCGAGCGCGAACGCCGGCACCAGCACGCGATGGCGCGGACGTTCATTGTCGAAGGCAAAACCGTCTTCATCGGCGCCTATGGCCACGATCGCCTCATCGAAGCGCCGCCAGCGCAGCGCTGGGCTTGTTCCGGGCTGGGTCGCTGCGGCAGCTGTGGCGCGGTAGGCGGGCCGCAGCGGGTTGGCGTACAGCGCGTGCTTGATGTCGGTCAGGATCAGCTCCTGATGCTGCTGCTCATGGTGCAGCCCCAACTCCAGCAAGGCCAGCGCACCGGCCGACAACGCGTCTTGGGCGAGCGCCGCCTGCACCGCAGCGTCCACATGCTGGCGGTAGCGTCGCACGGTGGCCAGATCGGGACGTGAGATCAAGCCGCGCTCGGCCCGGATGTGCATGGGTCCGACGCCGTGATAATAGGAATTGAACAGATAATCGAAACCGGCCGCAAAGCGCCGATAATCGAGATGGCGCAACAGTACGAAGGTTTCGAAAAACCAGGTGGTATGGGCCAGATGCCATTTGGTCGGGCTGGCATCCGGCATCGCTTGCAGCTGGCAATCCTCGGCGCTCAGCCCGGCGCTCAGCTGCTCGGTCTGTGCGCGCACTTGCGCAAAACGTGCCGCCCAACTGTTGTCTTGCGTGCAGGCGACGATGGCCGCGCTTCCCATGCCATTTCTCTATGCTTCCCGGAGCAGACTAGCCGTCGCCGGTCGCCGCCGTCAAAGCCGCGCTGGCGCCGCTGTGCGCACCCGGCACCAAGGTGGCGGCTGGTGCCGCTGCGACAGCACCCGCATGGGCGCTGTGAACGGGGCGATGGCGGCGCGGCCTTGACGCTCAGATCGGTGCCCACGTCTAATAGCGTGCCTATGTTGTTCGCCGTGGCATTCGTGGTAGCGCCTGGCCAGGTAGCTCAGTCGGTAGAGCAGGGGACTGAAAATCCCCGTGTCGGCGGTTCGATTCCGTCCCTGGCCACCATATAGCAGTCCGTCAACGTCCGCCTAAGTCCACGAAGCCAGCATTCAAGCGAGCTTTTCATGCATGAGTCATCCGCTGTCATCCATTGCCGTCCGGGTACATCCGGCTTAGAATCGGGGTAAGAATCCGGATCAGGCTGGATTCTACAGTCGGAGCTACCCCGATGGCACGCCGAAAGCCGCTCACCGATACCGCGATCCGCCAATCCAAGCCGCGGCCCAAGCCGTACAAGCTGTTCGATGGTGGCGGTCTGTTCGTGCTGGTGAACCGCGACGGCTCGCGCTACTGGCGCTTCCGCTACACCTTCGCACGCCGCGAGAAGTTGCTCAGCATGGGCGTCTACCCGCACGTAAGCCTTGCGCAAGCGCGCGAACGCCGTGACGAAGCCCGGAAGCTGCTGGCACAGGGCATTGACCCGTCCGCTAAGCGCAAGGCCGAGAAAGCCGCAGGTCAAGATACCTTCGAGGCCCTGGCGCAGGAGTGGTTCGAGCGCCACCTGAGCGGCAAAGCCCCCGGCCACCGCGACAAGATCGTCCGCCGGCTGGAGCGCGACGTGTTCCCCTGGTTGGGCAGCAAGCCCGTCGCCGAGATCACCGCGCCCGACGTGCTGACCGTGGTGCGCCGCATTGCTGACCGGGGAGCCTTGGAGACCGCGCACCGCGCGCAGCAGAACATCGGGCAGGTCATCCGCTACGCCGTCGCCACCGGGCGCGGCGTCCACGATCCCACCGCTTCCCTTCGCGGAGCCTTGCCGCCGGCCGAGAAGGGACACTTCCCCGCCCCCACCGAACCCGCCGCCGTGACTGCGCTACTGCGCTCGCTGGACGGCTTCAAGGGCACCTTCACCGTGTCTTGTGCGTTGAAGCTCGCGCCGCTGGTGTTCGTTCGTCCGGGTGAACTGCGTTCGATGCGCTGGGCCGACGTGGACCTTACGGCTGCTGAATGGCGCTTCACCGTGCCCAAGACCAAGACCGAACATCTGGTCCCGCTGTCCGCTCAGGCTGTGGCGATCCTGCGCGAGATCGAGCCGCTGACCGGCCGCAGCGTCTACGTGTTCCCTTCCGCGCGCACCAACGACCGGCCGCTGTCGGATGCCGCGCTCAACGCCGCGCTGCGCCGGCTTGGGATCGAGAAGGTGCACTTCACCGTCCACGGCTGGCGCGCCATCGCGCGCACGCTGCTGCATGAGCGCCTGAACTGGCGCCCGGAAGTCATCGAACACCAGCTTGCGCATCGCGTCCCGGACGCGCTCGGCGCGGCCTACAACCGCACAAAGTTCCTGGATGAGCGCCGCAAGATGATGACGCAGTGGAGCGACTACCTGGACGGCTTGAAGCGCGGTGCGCAGGTAGTGCCGCTGCGACGCGCCTGAACCCGTGCCGGCGCGGGGACACCGGAAGCGGTGTCCGCCTAAGTCCGCAGCCGTCTATAGAAGTATCATTTCATGGTATCATTCCGCATGAACAGCCGGCACCGTAAGACCCTGGCTGCAATCTTCGAGCGCCCGACGCGGGCTGATCTGCGTTGGACCGGGATCGAGGCGCTGTTCGTGGCGCTTGGCGCTGAGATCAGCGAGGGCAGCGGTTCCCGCATTCGCGTGGCGTTGAACGGCGTGCGTGCCGTATTCCACCGGCCGCACCCGGAACGGATCACGGACAAGGGCGCGGTCGTATCGGTGCGGCGCTTCCTGGAAACGGCGGAGGTAAAGCCATGATGGAGTACAAGGGTTATGTCGGCGTGGCCGAGGTGGACACCGACGCGGGACTGATTCACGGCGAGGTTGTGAACACGCGCGACGTGATTACCTTTCAGGCCACGAACCTGCGTGATTTGGAGAAAGCCTTCCGCGCATCGGTGGACGATTATCTGGCGTTCTGTGCGAAGCGAGGCGAGACGCCGGACAAACCCTTCTCCGGCAAGTTCGTTCTGCGGCTGTCACCGGAGGTTCACCGTAAGGCATTCATTGCAGCGCGGCAGGCGCACAAGAGCGTAAACGCCTGGGTGGCCGAGACGGTGGAACAGGCCGCCGAGCGCGTGGACGTATGAAGGGCCGAAGACAGGTGAAGACCCTGAGAGACCCCAAGCGCCGGCCGACGCATCCCGGCGCGGTACTGCGTGAAGACGTGCTGCCGGCGCTCGACATGACGCGGCGCACGGCGGCGGACGTGTTCGCGCGCATCTGTGCTCGCGGCGCGGACTATTCAGACTGGAAGAAGTGACAGTTACGCCGCGCCTAGGGTAGCTCCCGAAAAGCCGGAGTCACCTTCCCGGCCTGGCGCGGCGCCTTTCCCAAAGGTGCGCAGAAGGTGGGCGCATGGTCGATCAATTCCAATTCAGCGCAAAAGCACGCAAGAGAATCGTTGAGGCATTCCCCAGGCGCGTGCAGCAACAAGCGATGGATCAGTATATCCCCAAGGTCGAACCGTTAGTGAATTACTACTTCTGGTCCGAGAAAGGCTTTGAGAGAAACAAGAGACTGATCCCTAAAATACGAAAGCACCTTGATCGGATCAAAAAAGAAAGGTGCGCTATCGCGAATTTACTCGAACACGAAGGCATTCTGCCGCCGCTGAAATCGCCGCTCGGCGAGATCGACAAAGCTATTGAAGGCTTCGATCGCTATTTCCCGGAGACCCCGCCGCGCGGGCGCGGGAGACCCCGCAGCGTGCTGAAATCACCCAAGGGCATGTTGCTGACGAACTTGCACGCCGCCTTTCTTGAGGCCGCCGGGAAGAACGCGCGCGGCTTCGAGCGCGTGCTGCGTAAGACCCTGGAAACCTGTCCCGGGGCGCCGCTACTCGGCGAGAAGATCAAGTACGTACGGCTTGCCGAAATTGCGCGTGCCGCGAAACGCGCGAACAGCAGAAAATAAGACACCCTTAAATCGGGCAACAAAACGGAATAAAGTACTAGACTGGCGAGCGGTTAAATTTAACATACCCCGCACACATACACCGAGTGCGGATCGTGACCGAGCAGAGCATCTTCAGACCGCGTGAGGCCCAGCGATATCTGAGCATCTCGCGCACCGCCTACTATGCCCTCGTCGCCGCGGGTGAGTTGCCTGTGGTCCGCCTGGGTGTGCGTTCAGTCGGTGTCCGTCGAGCGGACTTGGACGCCTTCATCGAGCGGCGCACGGAGACGCGCGAGCCCGCGTACACCGCGGGGGACACGCAGCCGTGAGCACCGACCCGGCGCCGATTCCGGACGCCGTGCTGCATGATCCCGTCATCCGGGAGAGGATCGAGACTGAGGCCCGGCAGTGCGCGCGCGAAAGCGAATCCGCGCCTGCTGCAATCGTGAAGCGCGCGATCGACTGCGCGGAGATCGGCGACCCTGGCGCGCCATTCACGGCAAACGTGCTGGCCGCCTGGCGAAAGTTGCGCAAGTCAGACCTGGCAGAATTTCAGCGCCTGCGCGCAGCGGCCAAGACCGCCGGCGTGCCGCTCGGCGAACTGGACCGCGCGCTGCGCGCTAATGGTGAAGGCGACAGCGTGGCCGGCAGCGCGTGCGACCTGCCGGACGTTGAGCCTTGGACTCATCCCGTGGACGGAGCAGAACTGCTTGACCGAATCGCAGCGGAGACGCGGCGCTATCTGGTGCTGCCGTTCAGTGCGGCCGAGGCCGTCGCGCTGTGGGTGATTCACGCGCACGCGCACAATTCCGCCGCGGTGTCGCCGATCCTGGCGGCCACGAGCCCGACTCCAGAATGCGGGAAAACGACTTTACTGACGCTCTTGGGCATGCTGGTTCCGCGTCCGCTGTCTGCGGCGAACATAACCGCGGCGACGGTGTTCAGGGCCGTCGAGAAGTGGCGGCCGACTTTACTGGTGGATGAGGCCGACACGTTCTTGCGCGATAGGGATGAACTGCGCGGCGTACTCAACAGCGGGCATGCACGCGGAAGCGCGTGGGTAATTCGTACCGTCGGCGAAGACTTTGAACCGCGCCGCTTCGCGACATGGGCACCGAAGGCCGTGGCGATGATCGGCAGGCTGCCACCGACGCTGGATAGCCGTGCCATCCATATTGAGTTGCGGCGAATGACGCCCGCGGATCGTGTCGAGACCTTGCGCGTTGAGCGCGCCGGCCACCTGCCGGAACTGGCGCGCAAGGCCGCGCGATTCACCGCCGATCATACGCGGCAGTTGCGGGATGCCGATCCGGATTTGCCGGCCATGCTGCGCGGTCGCCCTGCGGATAACTGGCGGCCGCTGATTGCGATCGCAGACGTTGCCGGCGGCGACTGGCCGACGCGAGCACGCAAGACCGCTGAGACATTTTCTGCGGGCCGGAGCGAGCAAACCGCGGGGATCATGCTGTTGGAAGATGTGCGGCAAATCATCGGCGAGCGCGACCGCCTCACGTCCGCCGACCTAGCCGAGGCCCTGGGGCAGCTTGAGGAGCGACCCTGGCCGGAGTGGGGGCGGACTGGCCGGCCGATCACGCCGCGCCAGATCGCGCGCCTGTTGGAGCCGTTCGGCCTGCGACCGGTGCAAGCAAAGGTGGGCGGCCGAAACTTGCGGACCTATGTCCGCAGCGACTTCGCTGATGCCTGGGCGCGATACCTCCCCTTGCCTGATCCCCTCTCTCCAAGTGCTACTCCGCTACCGGCCAATACCGGCGCGGGTTTCAGCCAATTCGCATCCGCTACCTCTGCGGAAGTGGTAGCGGATCGAAAATCCCCGAAACGTAGTGCCGGCACGGGCTGTAGCGGAGTAGCGGATCGAGACCCTCACGAAGGGAAAAGAGACACCGAGAGGCCGCCCGCGTGGATGCCAGTATGACCGCCGTGAATGCCCTGATTGCCGAAGTCCGCCGTCACGGAGGTGGATTGAAAGTCGAGGCCGGCGTGCTGTACGTCGCTGGACTCGCGGCCCTGCCTGGCGAGTTGTTGGCGGCTTGCGTATTCCGACGCTAATCGGCCACTGATTCCGAGCCAAATCGGCCGCCCATTCCGAGGGAAATCGGCCACCCCTGTAGGTGCTGTGACGCGGGACCACCCGATGGGGCAGGCTCGCCGCTTTTTTTGAGCGGAGAGCAGATGCCCAAAGCGAGGTTGTCCATGCGCAAGATTCGAGAGGTACTGCGGTTGTCGGCGGCAGGCGTGTCGGCCCGGCAGATCGCCGGGGCCG
>JAGWMX010000123.1 GCA_028871525.1 Gammaproteobacteria bacterium | reverse complement strand
CTTCGCCGCGACAACCGTGGCGATGGAGTTAGCCCAAAACTGCTCAGGACGCGCCGGCTCGTTTCACCGTAGCCGCGCGATCCGGCTGATGACTCCTAAGGGTCTGGTAAAGGCTGCCGAAGGAGTCGACTCAATGGTCGTCATCAGGGTCGTCATCAGGGGTTTTGCGTGTCCGCCGCCGGCGCCGCAAGGGCGTTTTGAGGGTTGGCGGTGAACGTGCATTCCGTGCTGGCCCAGATCGCCCAGGTGACGGCGGTGCTGCTGCTTTCGCCGCTGCTGAAGGGGTTCATCGGTCGCTACGAGGAACGTGTGCAGCGTGCCCGCGGGTCGTCGATCCTGCAGCCGTACAAAGATCTGTGGAAGCTGTCCCACAAGGAGCAGGTCGTGCCGCACGGCGCGAGCTGGATCTTCGTCGCGGCGCCGATCGTGGCGTTCACCGCGATGATGATCGTGCCGCTGCTGATCCCGGTGTTGACCAACTATCCGCTGCCGCTGTCGGACATGGGCGACATCCTCGGCGGCGGCTTGATTTTGACCCTGGGCACGTTTTTCGTGAACCTGGCGGCGCTGGATACCGGCAGCGCTTACGGCGGCATCGGCGCCAGCCGCACGGTGATGATCTCGATCCTGGCCGAGCCGACGCTGATTCTGGTGTTCGTGGCGATCACGCTGATGGCCAAGGCGATGCTGCCGTTCGTGGTCAACCACCTGCTGGCGGCCGACTGGTCGGTGTATTTCGGGCCGACCCACCTGTTTCTGGTGGTCGCGTTTTTCATCCTGCTGTTGATGGAGACCGACCGCCTGCCGGTGCATTCCGACACCCACATCGAGCTGTACATGATCGAGGAGGCGAGGGTGCTGGAATACGGTGGGCCGCTGCTGGCGCTGCTGAAGTGGGCGGCGATGATGAAGCAGTACATCCTCTACGTCATTTTCGTCAACGTGCTGCTGATGCCGTGGGGACTGCCGGATACGGCGCACACCACGGTGTGGACGCTGGCGCTGGCTGCGCTGCTGCTGACCGCCAAGCAGTTGCTGGTGGTGATGGCGATGATCTTCGTCGATACGGTACAGGCGCGGCTGCGGTTTTACCGCTACCAGGAGCCGCTGGCGGCCTCGTTTCTGCTCGCGATCCTGGCCATCGTCGGCAGCCAGCTTCGGTAGCCTGCTGATGCTCGCCGCCCATCTCGATCCGCTAGCCGGCGCGATCTTCAGCGTGCTCGCGATCGCAGCGATGCTGCTGTCGTTTGTGATGATCGCCTCGCGCTGGCTCAAGGATTACATGCTGGCGTTCGGCGCGCAGTCGTGGCTGATCGCGCTGCTTTCGGTCGCGGTTGCACGCTTCGGGCACTACCCGGAGCTGTACCTGATCGCGATTCTGACGGTACTGTTTCGCGGCCTGCTGCTGCCGTATCTGCTGCTGCGGATCCTGCGCCGGCTGAACGTCGACCGCGAAATGACGCCGGCCCTGCAGCCGTCGTCGGCGCTGGTGATCGGCGCGGCGGCCGTGATCTTCGCGCTGGTCGTCGCCGAGCGCATCACGCAGGCCATCGGCCTGACCGCCGACGTCGTGGTGCTGGCGTTGACGGTGATGTTGACCATCGAATTGGTCGGCTTCTTGATGCTGTCGGTACGCCACGAGGCGATCAGCCAGGTGATGGGCGTGCTGCTGCTGGAGAACGGGATCTTTCTCGGCAGCCAGATCCTGATCCCCGGCATGCCGACGCTGATCGAGCTGGTGGTGCTGTTCGATCTGCTGGTGGCGGTGGTGTGCTTCGGCGCGCTGGTGGGTTTCCTGGTGCGCGAGGTCGGCAGTACCAGCACGCGCGATCTCAACCGGCTGGTGGGCTGAGCGGTGCGCATGGAGGTCGCAATCATCGCCTTTGTCCCGCTGCTCGGCGCGCTTGCGGCAATCAGCCTGCGTGGCCGCGGTGCCGGGTTCGCCAACCTGGCCGCCTCGACCGGGGTGTTGGCCGCCGCGCTGCCGCTGCCGTTCGTCGTGCAGGACGCGGCGGCGTACTACTGGGGCGGCTACGTGGTGGTCGACCCGTTCGGCGCCTGGGTGGACCTGTGCACCGCCTGCGTGTACTTCCTGGCATCCCTGCACGCGATCGGCTATATGCGCGCCGGCGGGCGTCAGCGCCGCCTGCCCGAGTTCTACGCGCTGTTTGCGCTGTTCGCCTGCACGATGCTGATCGCGCCGCTGATGGCCAACGTCGGCATCTATTGGATCACGATCGAGCTGACGACCCTGGTTTCGACCTTCCTGGTCGGTTGGGAGCGCGAACCCGAGAGCCTGGAGGCGGCGTGGAAATACATCATCATCGTCTCGGCCGGCATCAGCCTGGCGCTACTCGGCACCGTGTTGCTGTACTGGTGCGGCAGTCTGGTGCTGGGTCCGACTTACGATATGACCTGGAACCAGCTCGCCTCGGTGGCGCCGCGCCTTGATCCGGTGCTGCTCAAGCTTTCGTTCCTGTTGCTGTTGATCGGTTTCGGTACCAAGGTCGGCCTGGCGCCGATGCACACCTGGCTGCCGGACGCCCATAGCGAAGGTCCGGCGCCGGTGTCCGCGATGTTGTCCGGCGCACTGCTGAACACCGCGACGATCGGGATCGTGCGCTCGCTTTTTATCACCGACGCCGCCGGCGTCGGACGCCTTCCGCACGCCGCGCTGGTGGTGCTGGGCGTGTTCTCGGTATTCGTCGGTGCGCTGTTCATCGTACGCCAGCACGGAATCAAGCGGCTGATGGCTTATTCCAGCGTTGAACACATGGGCGTGATCGCGCTCGGCTTCGGCTTCGGTGGTGCGCTCGGTGTATTCGGAGCGCTGTACCACATGTTGCTGCACTCGCTGAACAAATCGTTGATGTTCTTCGGCGCCGGTAACGCGATGCACCGCTACGCCAGCAAACGGATCGAAGACCTGCGCGAGGTGCTGCGTGCGTTTCCGGTCACCGGCTGGCTTTGGCTCGGCGGCGCGGTGGCGATCACCGGTGCACCGCCGTTCGGACTGTTCCTGTCCGAATTTTCGGTTCTGCGCGGCGGTTTCGTCAGCCCAAACGTCTGGGCCGCCTGGCTCATGCTGTTGCTTTTGATCGTGATTTTTATCGGTTTTCTCAATCACTTTCGGGTGATGTATTTCGTTCGCTGCGAAGCAACGCGCGCGCCGGCCGTCATCGACGGTGATCGCGATCGGCCGGCCGGCGGCTCCTTTGGTGGGCGCTCGCAAGACGACCGGGATCTCGACGGCCGCGGCCGGCAGCGGGCATTTGAAGTTCCGCCGCACCCGGCGACGTCGATTCTTTGGTGCGGGTTGCCGATGTGGCTGGCGTTTCTGCCGTTGCTGGTGCTGGGTCTGTGGTGGCCGGCATCGCTGCGCGCGCTGTTTCGCGTGATCGCCGGCTCGTTGGGAGTCGCGCCGTGATGCGTGGCGCCGACGAGCTCCGGCTGGCGGCCGACGCGCTGCCGGCGGCTGCGCGTTCGCTTCACGAAGGCGGCGGCAAAATGCAGATGGCCTACGCCTGGTTCCCGGATACCGGACGCGCCGAAGTCTGCTATCTGGCCGCACCGGGTGCGGGTAGGCCGTTTCAACTGTGGCGTGTGAGCGAGGCCGGAGCCTTGCCCAGTCTGAGCGACTGCTGGCCGTTGTTGTCCTGGTACGAGCGCGAGACGCACGACCTGTGCGGGATCGAGTTCGCCGGTCATCCGGAGCCGCTGCCGTTGGTGCTGCACGAGGGGGCGGCACCGGTCGCGCCGCCGCTGTCGCCGGAGTACCCGCGTGCTGCGGCCGTCGACTACAGCCCGCAGCCGCCGGCGATCCCGAAGGTACTCGGCCCAGACGTACAGGAGTTGCCCTGGGGCCCGGTGGTGGCGGACGTCGTTGAGTCCAGTCAGCAGATTTTCTTTTATCTCGGTGAACACATCCTGCATCACCGGCCGCGGCTGTTTTTCAAGCACCGCGGTATGGAAAAGCGTTTCCAGGGCGTCGACCCGATGCTGGGCATGGTGTTGGCCGAGCGGGTATCCGGCGTCGGCAGCGCCTCGCACGCGCTGGCCTATTGCCAGGCGGTGGAGGCGGCGGCCGGAGTACAAGTCCCGCCGCGCGCGGCGTGGCTGCGCTGCCTGTTGGTCGAGCTCGAGCGGCTCTACAACCACCTTCACTACTTCGGCATGCTCGCCGAGGCGACCACGCTGAAGGTCGGCGGCGCCGAGGGTAAGCTGCTGGAGGAACGTCTCAAGCAGGTGAACGGCCGGCTGACCGGCAGCCGCTTCCTGCGCAACCTGCTGTGCCCGGGGGGACTGCGCCGCGACTTGGAAATCCCTTACGACTTCGTCCGCATGCTTAGCGGCGTGCAGCGCGAGGCCAGCGACTATCTCGACAACCTCGAGCGCACCCACAGTTATCTCGACCGGTTGCTGACCACCGGCGTGTTGCCGCGGCAGATCGCCTTCGACCAGGGTGCCACCGGCCCGGTCGAGCGTGCCAGCGACCTGCGTCGCGACCTGCGTCGCGACCATCCGTACGCCGCCTACGACGAGCTGGACTTCGAGGTACCGACCCGTACGGCCGGCGACGCCAACGCGCGCGCCGAGGTGCGCGCCGAGGAGATCGTGGCCAGCTTTGCGCTGGTATTCCACTTGGTCACGCGGCTGCCCGAAGGCTCGGTACGGACCGACTGTCGTCCCGAACCCGGCAGCGAGGGCCTGGGCTGGTGCGAGAACCCGCGCGGCGCGCTGTTCTACGCGCTGCACGTCGGCGCCGACGGTCG
This sequence comes from Gammaproteobacteria bacterium, assembly GCA_028871525.1. Lineage (GTDB taxonomy): Bacteria > Pseudomonadota > Gammaproteobacteria > Nevskiales > Nevskiaceae > SCRT01. The sequence continues at coordinate 585 of JAGWMX010000123.1, read as the reverse complement.
GCTGGCGCGGGTCAAGATCAAGTCGCCGTCGTTTTCCAACTGGCGCGTGTTCCCGTACACCGTGCACGACACCAACATGATGGATTTCGCCATCAACCAGGCCAGCTTCGGCATGACCGTGGCCGGTTGCGATCGGTAACGCCGATGGCGCTTTGGACCGCATTCGGACTTGGCCGCGGGCAGGCGACGACAAGCTGGCCTCGACGGGGAGGCGCCGAGGCGGCCGGCCAAGCCGGCGTCGAGACGCTGCCGCGCTTGGATCCGGCCAAGTGCACCGACGGCTGTAGCCGCTGCGCCGAGGTCTGCCTGCCGCAGGCGATCACCTTGGCCGGGGCGGATGAAAAAATGCGGCTGAATCTCGATCTGGGTCGGTGCATCGGCTGCCGGCTGTGCATCGAGGCGTGTCCCAGCGGCGCGTTCACCGCATCGACGTCCTTCGAATACGCAGTGCGCGGCCGCGACGCACTGCGCCGGCAGCCGATCCAGGACCAGACCGCCGGCGAGGCCGCCGCGCGGGCCGATGTCGTCCGCCGCCGGTTCCGCGGCAGCCTGCATATCCGCCATCTCGACGCCGGTTCCTGCAAC
>JAGWMX010000026.1 GCA_028871525.1 Gammaproteobacteria bacterium | reverse complement strand
CGGCGCGTTTTTCTTCGTCGGCATTGATCAGTTTTTCCCGCGCCAGCTCCTTGACCTCCTGGTTGGCATCGCGGCGGACATTGCGGATCGCCACCCGCGCCTGCTCGGTCTCCTGGCGAACCACCCGGGTCAGTTCGCGTCGCCGTTCCTCGGTCAGCGGCGGCAGGATAATGCGGATCACGGTGCCGGCGGTATTCGGGTTCAAACCAAGATCGGAAGTCATGATCGCTTTTTCAACCGGGGCAACCATCGCCTTGTCCCAAGGCGCGATGCTGATCGTGCGAGCGTCTTCGACCACCACGCTGGCCACCTGCGTCAGCGGCACCTCGCTGCCGTAGTAATCCACCTTGACGTGTTCGAGCAACGCGATGTTCGCGCGGCCGGTGCGCAGGCGCACCAGCGATTGACGCAGCGCCTCCAGACACTTGCCCATGCGCACGGCGGTGTCCCTGCGGATGTCTTCGATCACAAGCTGTCTCCTGTACTGAGCAGGCGCCTAGCGATGGACCAGCGTGCCGACCGCGCGGTCGCCGCACACCACGCGCAGCAGCGCTCCCGAGCATTCCATGTCGTAGACGAGCAGCGGCATGCCGTGATCGCGGCACAGCACAATCGCGGTCTGGTCCATCACCGCCAGACGCCGATCCAGCACATCGTCGTAGGTCAGTTCGGCATAGCGCAACGCATCCCGATGCTGCTTCGGATCAGCAGCATAGATGCCGTCGACTTTGGTGGCTTTAAGCATCACATCGGCATCGATCTCGATGGCCCGCAGCGCAGCTGCCGAATCGGTGGTGAAAAACGGATTGCCGGTACCAGCGGCGAACACCACCGCGCGTGCTTTCTCCAAATGCCGGATCGCCCGCCGGCGGATGAAATCCTCGCAGACCTGGTTGATGCGCACCGCCGATTGCACCCGCGTCGGCACGTCGATGTGCTCCAGTGCATCCTGCATCGCCAGCGCATTGATCACCGTGGCCAGCATGCCCATCTGGTCGCCGGTCACGCGGTCCATGCCCGCCCGCGCCAGACCTTCGCCACGGAAGATGTTGCCACCGCCAACCACAACCGCGACCTGCACATTCAGCGCCATGACGTCCTTGATCTCACCGGCGATACGCTGCATCACCTGCGGTGAGATGCCGTAGTCGAGATCACCCATGAGGGCTTCGCCCGACAGCTTGAGCAGAATGCGGCGGTACACCGGCGCCGGGTTCATCGGCCCATGCTCCGGCACCGCCGGCGAAGCCCGGCGGCCGCGCCCGCACCCACTCGCGCTGCGCGCGAGACACCGTGGCGCAGCCGCCCCCCGCCCGACCGCTTGAGCAGAATGCGGCGGTACACCGGCGCCGGGTTCATCGGCCCATGCTCCGGCACCGCCGGCGAAGCCCGGCGGCCGCGCCGCAGCCGCGCGATAAAACCACCCAGGTTTGTGGTATCGCTCATCGAGCGACTCTGCGCAGCGCCGACCGGCGCAGGCGGTGGGCGTTACCCCAGCAATACGCGGCGTGACAAACGGGGTCGACGGCGGCAGGCAGTCGATCTGACGGTATCATCGTTGTTTTGAAAAAGCCCCGTCACGGGAGCCTTCCACTAAAAACTCGCGGCAGTTTACTCCAACGAGGCCCGGGCCTGCGCCATTACCTCAGCCGCGAAATCGGCCCGCTTCTTCTCGATACCCTCACCCACTTCCAGCCGCACAAAACGCGCGACGCACGCCTGCTGTGTTTTCAGCAATTTTTCGACGCTTTGCTCCGGATCCTTGACAAACGGCTGCTCCAGCAGCGTTATCTGGCCCAGATATTTGCGCAACTTGCCGTCGATCATGCGGGCGACGATCTCCGCCGGCTTACCGTTCGCCGCTTCCGCGCTCTGCGCTTCGACGACCTTGCGTTCGGCGGCCACCACTGCGGCCGGAACGCTATCGGCATCGAGATACTGCGGGCGAGACGCCACCACGTGCAGCGCCAGATCTCGTGCCAGATCGGCGCCGCCTGCGGTCAGGGCCACCACCGCACCGATACGCCCGCCGTGCAGGTAAACCCCCAGCGGCCCGCCCGCGGCTGCGATCCGCTCGAAGCGGCGCACGCTGATGTTTTCCCCCAGCCGGGCGACCAGCTCCCGGCGGCGCTGCTCCAACGCCTGACCGTCGGCCTCCAGCGCCAGCAAGGCGTCGACATCGATCGGCTGCCGGCGCAGTGCAACTTCCGCGACCTGTTGTGCAAAGGACTGGAATTCATCGCCCTTGGCGACGAAATCGGTTTCGCAGTTGACCTCGGCCAGCACCACTTGCGACGCACCGCGGGCGACGGCGATCGTGCCCTCGGCGGCAACCCGCCCGGCTTTTTTGTCAGCCTTGGCCTGCCCGTCCATACGCATCTTCTCGGCGGCGGCGTCGAGATCGCCGCCGGTGGCCTGCAACGCGCGTTTGCAGTCCATCAGCGCGGCACCGGTACGTTCGCGCAATACCTTGACCAGAGCTGCCGTGACCTCCGTCATCTCTATCAGGCCTCCTCGCCGGTGCCGGCGGTCGCCGGAGATGCGGCTGGTGCGGATTCTTCCGCCGCCTTTTCGGCGTGTCCGGCTTTGCCTCCGGCGGCTTTGTCGCCCTTGGCCGCCTTTTCCCCGCTGCGGCGACTGCGCCGCTGCCGCGGCGCCGGCTTCGAAGACTCTCCGACCTCGATGAAGTCGGACGCGGCGCCGACGGTGTTGGTCGCGCGGCCTTCGATGATCGCGTCGGCGATGCACTGTGCATAGACCTTGATCGCACGCGTGGCGTCGTCGTTGCCCGGAATCACGTAATCCACCAGCGCGGGATTATTGTTGGTGTCGACCACCGCTACCACCGGGATGCCGAGCTTGCGCGCCTCGGCCACCGCGATCTCTTCGTAACCGGTATCGATCACGAACAGGCAGTCGGGCAGGCTCGGCATATCCTTAATACCGCCGAGACTCTTGCGCAGCTTGCCCAATTCGCGCTGAAAGCCAAGTTGTTCTTTTTTCGACAGCCGGTTGATGGTGCCGTCGGCAACCGATTTCTCCATCTCCGACAACCGCTTCATCGAGCCCTTGATGGTCTTGAAATTGGTCAGCGTGCCGCCGAGCCAGCGCTGGCTGACGTACGGCATGCCGCAGCGCTGTGCTTCGATCTCGATCTCGTCGCGGGCGGCCCGTTTGGTGCCGACGAACAACACCCGACCGCCGTTGGCTGCCAGGCGGCCGACGAACGAGCAGGCTTCCTTGAGCAGCGGCAGCGTATGCTCGAGGTTGATGATGTGAATTCTGCTGCGCTCGCCGAAGATGTAACGATCCATCTTCGGGTTCCAATACCGCGTGCGGTGGCCGAAGTGAACGCCGGCCTCCAGCAGTTGACGCATGGTGATGTTCACGAAAATCTCCTGGGTTAAGGCAAACCGCACTTTTGCCGCGGCGAATCCACGCACAGCGCGGACACCCCGCCGCGGCCGTCGCCGCCGCAACCGTTGCCGGCGGTACAATGGCGCGGATGGAATTTTCGGCTGCGACTCTTAGTCGCAGCCATTGATCAAACAAGTCGTGATTTATACCATGCGCATCCTCGCGGCCACAATGCGCACACCAACAGCGGCGCATTGCATTGCGCCAGACACCGACCATTCGCTTAGCAAACCGCCGTGAGCATCTCGATCAAATCCCCGGAACAGCGGCAGGCCATGCGTGAGGCTGGTCGCGCTGCAGCCAGCGTGCTGGAAATGATCGCGGCACAGGTGCGGCCCGGCCTGACCACCGAAGAACTGGACCAGCTGTGCCACCAATACATTGTGGACCACCTCGGCTGCGTGGCAGCACCGCTTGGTTACGGCGGCACATCGACCCGACCGCCCTTTCCGAAATCGATCTGCACTTCGGTCAACCACGTTGTCTGTCATGGCATCCCCGGCGCCAAGGCACTGAAAAAAGGTGACATCATGAATATTGACGTCACCGTCATCAAAAACGGCTGGCACGGCGACACCAGCCAGATGTTCTGCGTCGGCGAACCATCGATACAGGCGCGACGGTTGTGCCAGATCACCCGCGAATCGATGCTCGCCGGCATCCGCAGCGTCCGTCCCGGCGCGCGGCTCGGCGACATCGGCCACGCGGTGCAGCAGGTGGCCGAGCGCGCTGGTTTCTCGGTGGTGCGCGAGTACTGCGGGCACGGCCTGGGCCGGGTGTTCCACGAAGACCCGCAAGTGCTGCACTATGGCCACCCTGGCACGGGACTTGAATTGGTTCCGGGGATGACCTTCACCATCGAACCCATGCTCAACGCCGGCCGTCCCGAGGTGCGTCTGCTGCCGGACGGCTGGACGGTGGTGACCAAGGATCACTCCTTGTCGGCGCAGTGGGAGCACACCGTGCTGGTGACCGACGACGGCTACGAGGTACTGACCCTGCGCCAGGGCGAGACGCTATGAGCCGGCGCGGATTTTTCGCTTATTGAAGCCATGGGCGCAGAAATCGAACTGGCCGAGGAAAACGCGGCGGCGGTTTTCTCCGCCCAACGCGTGCGCGGCCGGCTGCGAGCTGATCCCCGGCAGCCGGTGGCCAGCTTCCGCGACACGCTTGGCTGGGGTCGTGAACGACTGGTCGGATTGTTCCACGACGGCGCGCCGGCCGACGCGTTGGTACACGCACGTTCGCACCTGGTGGACGAGGCTCTGTGCGAGGCCTGGCGGCGTTTCGTCGCCGCCGACATCGCGCCGGATCTGGCGCTGATCGCCGTCGGCGGCTACGGCCGCGGCGAGTTATTGCCGCACTCCGACATCGACCTGCTGCTGCTATATCAGCCGGGCGCGCTGGAGACGCGGCGCGGCGCGCTGGAGGCGCTGTTCGCGTTTTTATGGGACATCGGCCTCGAAGTCGGCAGCAGCGTCCGCAGCGTCGAACAGTGCGCAAACCTGGCCGCCGCCGACGTCACCGTGATCACCAATTTGCTGGAAGCGCGTCTGTTGTGCGGCGACGCGCAGTTGTTCGATCGACTCAACGCAGCGCTGCAACCGCAGCGGATGTGGCCGGTCGATACTTTTTTCCGCGCCAAACTCGAAGAACAGGCGCAGCGCCACCACAAATTCGACGATACCGGCTACAAACTCGAGCCGAACGTCAAGGAAGGCCCCGGCGGCTTGCGCGATATCCATACCGTCGCCTGGGTGTGCAAGCGTCATTTCGGTCAGCTGACGCTGACCGAACTGCGCGACCGCGGCTTCCTCACCAAAGCCGAGTGCGACGAATTGTTCGCCGGCCAGGATTTTCTGTGGCGCGTTCGTTTTGCGCTGCACATGATCACCGGCCGTCACGAGGACCGGCTGCTGTTCGACCATCAGCTCCGGATCGCCGAACTATTCGGCTACGTCGACGCGGATCATAACCGCGCCGTCGAACAATTCATGCAGCTGTACTACCGCACCATCAAATCGCTGTCGTGCCTGAACGACATGCTGCTGCAACTGTTCGACGAAGCGATCCTGCAGCGCGGCGCCGAGACGCCGCTGCGGCCGCTGAACACCCGCTTCGCCACCCGCGGCGGCTATCTCGAGGTGCGCGACGAGCAGGTGTTCCGGCAGCAGCCGCTGGCTCTGCTGGAGGCCTTTGCGCTGTGGCAGAAGCACCCGGAGATCACCGGCATCCGCGCGCAGACGTTGCGCCTGATCCGCCGCGATGCGCGATTTCTCACCGAGGTGGTGCGCGGTGACGTCAATGCCCGCCGCCTGTTCATCTCGATGTTCCAGCACGGTGAAGGCCTGACCCGCACTTTGCGGCGGATGAACCGCTATGGCGTGCTCGGCCGTTATCTGCCGGAATTCGACCGCGTCGTCGGCCACATGCAGTACGACCTGTTCCATACCCTGACGGTCGACGAGCACTCGCTGCACGTGGTGCGCAATCTGCGGCGGCTGGCGATTCCACGCTTTGCCGACGAACTGCCGTTTTTCAGCCGGCTGTTCGCCGGCGAACCGCGACCGGAACTGCTGTACGTTGCCGGGCTGTTCCACGATCTGGCCAAGGGCCGCGGCGGCGATCACTCCGCCCTCGGCGCCGACGACGCGCGCGCATTCTGCCTGATGCACGGCTTTTCACACCCCGATGCCGAGGACGTCGCCTGGCTGGTGCGACATCATCTGATGATGTCGTTGACCGCGCAGCGCCAGGACATCAGCGACCCACGGATCGTCACCGAGTTCGCGACCCGGATCGGCACCCGCCAGCGGCTCGACCGGCTGCTGCTGTTGACGGTGGCCGACATCCGCGCGACCAATCCGGTGCTGTGGAACAGCTGGCGCGAGAGCCTGCTGAAAGAACTTTATTTCGGCGCCGTGCGCGCGCTGGAGCGCGGCCTCGAAAATCCGATCTCCCAGTCCGAGCGCATCGCCGAAATCAAGCGTGCCGCAGTCCAGCAACTCGAAGCCGGGGGGCTTGACGCGGTGCTGATCGGACGCATCTGGGCCCGTTTCGAGGACGACTACTTCCTGCGCCATACGCCGGCCGAACTGGCCTGGCACCTGCCGGCGATCGCCGCCGCCCAAGACGCCGACCTGCCACTGATTCTGGCCGAGGCCCAGGCTGGCCGCGGCGGTGCGGTATTCGTCTACATGCGCGACCGCGATCGCCTGTTTGCACTGACCGCCGGCGTCCTGGCACAGATCGGCCTGTCGATTCTCGACGCCCGCATCCACACCAGCGCCGACGGCTACACGCTGGATTCGTGGGCGGTGTGCGAAACCGACGGCGCACCGTTGGCCGGCGCCCACCGGCTGGTGGAAATCCGCAACCGGCTGCGCGAAGTGCTGGCCGATCCGAAACGCAAGGCGGTGGAGATCAACCGCCTGTTGCCGCGACGGCTGCGCCATTTCGCCGCTCCGACGCATGTCAGTTTCCGCCCTGATTCGGTGCGCTCGCGCACCATGATCGAGCTGGTGACGATGGATCGGCCCGGCCTGCTGGCGGTGGTCGGCCGTGTATTCGCCCGCCGCGGCATTCGCATCGACGCAGCCAAGATCGGCACCATCGGCGAACGCGCCGAGGACGTGTTTTTCGTCACTGACGCGCAGCGCCGCCCGATCACCGACCCGCGGCTGCTGCAGAACCTTCGCGACGTGTTGCAGCGCAGCCTCGATCACGTCGCCACCCGCATCAACTGACTTTTGCAAACCGAGATGACCGACGATCTGCGCCACGCCATCGAGCGCGCCTGGGAGCAACGCGACGCGCCCACGCCGCTATCCGCCGTGGCGCGCGACGCGGTCCAGCAGACGGTAGCCGCTCTCGATGCCGGCCGGCTGCGCGTCGCCGCGCCTGCCGGCGACGGCGTCTGGCGCGTGGAGGAATGGCTCAAAAAAGCAGTGCTGCTCTACTTCCGTCTGCACCCCAACACCGTGGTCGAGCTCGGTGCGCTTCGCGGTTACGACAAGGTGCCGCTGAAATTTTCCGGCTGGGACGCCGCGGCGTTCGCCGGTGCCGGCCTGCGCGTGGTGCCGCCGGCGACAGTGCGCCACGGCGCCTACGTGGCACCCGGCGCCGTGCTGATGCCGTGTTTCGTCAACATCGGCGCGCGGGTCGGCGAGAACACGATGGTCGACACCTGGGCCACGGTGGGTTCCTGTGCGCAGGTCGGCGCCGACGTGCACCTGTCCGGCGGGGTCGGCATCGGCGGTGTGCTCGAGCCGCTGCAGGCCGCGCCCACGATCGTCGAGGACGGCTGCTTCATCGGCGCCCGCAGCGAGATCGTCGAGGGCGTCATCGTCGAGCGCGGCTGCGTGATCTCGATGGGCGTGTTCATCGGCCAGTCGACGCCGATCTACGACCGGGAACGCGGGCACATCAGCTATGGCCGCGTGCCGGCCGGCAGCGTCGTCGTCGCCGGCAGCCTGCCGCGCGACGGCGGGCGCTACCACCTCGCCTGCGCGGTGATCGTCAAACGCGTGGACGCGCGCACTCGCGCCAAGGTCGGCATCAATGCCCTGCTGCGCGAAGCGATGGAGAACCGCTGAGCGCCATCTCAACTGTCTGCGGGGCCGATTCGCAGACCCGCAGTAGCCAGTTGCACCTCGCGCAGCAGGCTCAGCAGGCCGAAGATCAGGGCGGCCATGGCGGCGACGAACAGCAGCGCTACCGGCCGCGTCAGTTCCCAGCCGAAGAAGACGTCGACGAATAACACCACGATCAATGTGCAGATCAGCAGCGCGGCCACCGTCACGGCGGCGATGCCGCGATTGATCACGCGGGCGCGGCGCGCCAGGAGGCGCAGATCCTGATGCAGTCTCCCGGCCGCCGTCGGCGGCGTCGCCTCGAGTCGTCCTTCGAGCGCCCGCGCCCGGTCCACTACACGAGCCAACCGGTTGGCCAGCACGCCAAGCAGGGCGGCGATGCCGGTCAGCAGAAAGACCGGCGCCACCGCCAGCTGAATCGCATGCGCGATCGAGATCACCGCGGTTTCGTTCTGCATCGGTGCCGGCTCTCGCGGCGATTGCCGCCGAAGTTCCCCGACGCGGATTATCACCCGGCGGCTAGCGCCTGGCCCGCGCCGCGTCTAAGCTCTTGCGGCCATGTCCAGACCGAACCCGGAAATCCCGTCCCTACCGCAGGCCAGTCCGATACTGGCGCTGCTGCGGGAGCTGATCACGCGCCGCTCGCTGACGCCGGAGGACGCCGGTTGCTGCGAACTGATCGCCGGCCGCCTGCAACCGCTCGGCTTCATCTGCGAATATCTGAATGCCGGTGGCGTCACCAATCTGTGGGCGGTGCGCGACCAAGGCGCGCCGTTGGTGGTGCTGGCCGGTCATACGGACGTGGTACCGCCGGGGCCGCGCGAGCGCTGGAACAGCGACCCGTTCGTCCCCACGCTGCGTGATGGTTGGCTCTACGGACGCGGCGCTGCCGACATGAAAAGCGGCCTGGCGGCGATGGTCTGCGCCACCGAGCGGCTGCTGACGCGACGTGAGCCGCGCGCAAGTCTGGCCTTTCTGATCACCAGCGATGAGGAAGGCCATGCGCGCCACGGCACCCGCCACGCCTGCGAAGTGCTGCGCGCCCGCGGCGTGCAGCCGCAATACGCGCTGATCGGCGAGGCTTCGAGCCTGGAACGACTCGGCGACCGCATCGTGATCGGCCGGCGCGGCTCGCTCGGCTGCGACCTGCGCGTCTTCGGCAAGCAGGGTCATGTGGCCTATCCTCAGCGCGCCGACAACCCGATTCATCGGCTGGCGCCGATGCTGACCGAGCTGATCGCCACGCATTGGGACGACGGCACCGAGCACTTCCCGCCGACCTCGCTGCAGATCTCCAATTTCAACGCCGGCACCGGCGCCAACAACGTCATCCCCGGCCATGCCGATCTGGTGTTCAATTTCCGTTATTGCCCGGCTTCCACCGCGGCCAGCCTGCGTCAGCGCGTCGATGCGGTACTGGACCACCACCTCGCCCGCTATGACGCTGACTGGTGGCATAGCGGCGAGCCGTTCTACACTGCACCCGGCCTACTGGTCGGCGCCGCACGCGGGGCGGTGCGCGCGGTCACCGGACTGGACCCCGAACTCTCCACCGGCGGCGGCACCTCGGACGGCCGTTTCCTGGCGCCGCTCGGCGCGCAGGTGATCGAAGTCGGTCCGGTTAACGCCAGCATCCACCAGGTCGACGAACGCATCGAAATCGCCGACCTCGAGCGCCTGTGCGAGATCTACCTGCATCTGCTGCTGACGCTGGTGTGAGCGGCGCGGTCACGCAAGCCGCGGCGCGGCTGCCGGATTTCGCGCCGGGCTGGCCGCTGCGCAATCCGCACCTGCAATCGACGCTGGCGTCGATGAGCCCGCGCAGACTGCTGTGGCGGTTGCACGACCGTTCGATGGAAGACGCGGCGCACCCGCATCTGCTGGAGTGCGGCGGTGGCGACCGACTGCTCGGCTTCCACTCGCCGCAGCCGGCCGGCCACGCACCGCGCGGGCTGGTGGTGTTGATTCACGGTTGGGAGGGCTGCCACGACTCGGTCTACCTGTACTCGATGGCATGCCACCTGTACGCGGCCGGGTACAACGTCTTTCGTCTCGACCTGCGCGATCACGGCGGCACCCACGCGCTCAACCGCGAGCCGTTTCATTCGGCGCGGATGAGCGATGTTCTCGGCGGAATACGCGCGATCCTGTGTCTCGACGCGACCCGGCCGCTGTTCTGCGTCGGCTTCTCCCTCGGCGGCAGTTTTGCGCTGCGCATCGCCCTGCAAGGCGCGGCGCAAGGCCTGCGGCCGGAGCTTGCCATCGGCATCAGCCCGGCGATCAACCCGGCGGCCACCCTCAACGCGATCGACCACGGCAACCCGCTCTACCTTAGATATTTCTTAAAGAAATGGCGAAAAACACTTGAAAATAAAAATAATGCTTGGCCTGAGCATTTCGATTTCTCGGCCGCTTTCCGGTTCGGCACGCTAACCGAGGCGACGCGGCATTTTGCCGAGACGCTGACCGAACACCGCGACCTCCGGCGCTACCTGGATGCTTACACTCTGACTCCGGCGATGCTCAAGGACGCGCCAGTGCCGGTCGCGGTGATCACCGCGCAGGATGATCCGGTGATTCCGTTCGCCGATTTCGCCGGGCTGCGGGCAATCGGCAGCGTCGCAGCTTTTCTGGCGCCGCGCCACGGCGGCCACTGCGGCTACATCGCGAACTGGCGCCTGCAGTCCTGGGCCGAACGCGCGGTCACCGCACTGCTCGACGCGGCTTGTGCCGGCGAAAACCGCTAGGCGCGCCCTCGCCGCATCAGGCGTGACAGCAGCGCCGGCGCAAAACGCTTGAGCTGGACCGCCATCGCTTCGCGGCCACCGATCAAGACTTCCTCGCGGTCTTCCGCCACCGCACGCCAAATGCGCTGCGCGCAGTCGCTGGCCTCCATGCCCTGCTGCTGGCCGCGGTCCATGCGGCCATGCGTGCGGCCGTCGGCGGTCAGCGCATGGATCGACACCCGGGTGCGGACGAAGCCCGGACAGACCAGCGTGAAGCGGATACCATCGCCCCACAACTCCGCTTGGGCCGCCTCGGTGTAACCGGCCAACGCGTGCTTGGCCGCCGAATAGCCGGCGCGCTTGGGCGCGCCGATCCGCGACACCACGCTGCCGATCATCACCACGTGACCCGCGCGCGCCGCAAGCATCGACGGCAGTACCGCCCTGGTCAGCGCCACCGGCGCGAAGAAATTGATCTCCATCAGTTGGCGATATACCGAAAGTTCAGTGTCGCGCACCAAACTGCGCTGGGCGACGCCGGCGTTGTTGACCAGCATCTGGATCGGTCCGAACGCTTCCGCCGCCGCCCGGGCTGCCGCTGCAGCGTCGAGTTCCCGCGCCAGGTCCAGCGGCAACAGCGCCACCTGCTCCGGCTTGGCGCAGACCGCGCGCACCCGCTCCAGTTCGCCGGCGCGGCGCGCGCTCAACACCAGCTTGGCGCCGGCTTTCGATGCCTCCAGCGCCAACGCCTCACCGATACCCGAGGAAGCGCCGGTGATCCAGATGGTTTTGCCTGCGATGGCGGTCATGCGCGTTTCTGCGGTGCGGGGGTGGGCATCAACTGCTGACTATGACAAGCAGGAATCGTTCCGTACAGTCCGGAGCCGGGCGTTCCGGATCGCTGCCGCAACAAGATTCAGGCGTCCTCGCCGGCGGCGAACACGCGCGCCGCCGCCCAGCCCAGCCCCAGCACGAACGCGGTCAGCACAATCACCGACAGCCATACCGGGAAATAGCGCTGCCCCAGCAGCGCGCCGCGCATCAGATCGACGGCGTAGGCCACCGGGTCGAAATACGCCAGGCGCTGCAGCCAGCGCGGCGTACCGGTCAGCGGGAACATCGCCCCGGAGACGAAGAACATCGGCAGCAGCACGGCGTTGGCGATCACCGGGAATACCACCGTCGAGTTGAAGCGCGCCGCCACCGCCACTCCCAGCGCTGAGAACGTCACCGCCGCGCCGGTCATCGCCGCGATCAGCTCGAGCCAGCCGAGCGCGCCGGCGTGCACGCCGATCAACGGCGCGAACAGCAGCAGCAGCAACGCCGGCACCAGCGCCTGTAACGCCCCGGAGGCGACCTTGGCCGCAGCGATGCCGACGCGGGACAGCGGTGCCACCAGCACCGCCTTCAAAAATCCGAACTGGCGGTCGAAAACGATCAGAATCGCCGAAAACACCGAGGTGAAAAGCAGCGTCAGCCCGATCACGCCGGGATAGATGAAACGCAGATAGTCGGGGCCGCCGAGCGTCGAATTGGCGCCCAGGCCGGAACCGAGCACGAACAGATACAGCAGCGGCTGCACCAGACTGCTGATCAGGCGCACGCGATCCTGCCACAAGCGCTTTAAATCCAGCGCCACAACCGCCAGCGAACCTTTCACGGCCGCCACCCCACCTGCACGCCCGATTCACTGCCGGTAGCGGCGTCATTGTCGAGGCCGCGGCCGGTCAGCTTGACGAAGACGTCCTCCAGGCCCGGTTCGTGAACTTCGGCGCGCAGCACCTTGAACGGCAACTCGGTCAGCAAACCCGGCAGCCGCTCGGCCGGCGCAGGATCCACCAGCAGCACGCCGTGCTGCGCGCGCTCGGCCGGCAGCCCGCGGGCGAGCAGCCAGTCGCAGGCGCCGGCGTCGTCGGCAGTGTTGAGCCAGATGACGCCGCCGCCGATACGCGCCTTGAGTGCCGTCGGCGAGCCGTCGGCAACCACGCGGCCGCGGTCGATCATCGCGATGCGCTGCGCGACTTCGGCTTCTTCCATGTAATGCGTGGTAAAGAACACCGTGGTGCCGGAAGCGGCCAACTGTCGGATATGGACCCAGAAACTACGGCGCGCGTCCACGTCCAGACCCAGTGTCGCCTCATCGAGAAACAACACTTCCGGCTGCGGGATCAGCGCCCGCGCCAACTCCACGCGACGCTTCTGCCCGCCGGAAAGCTTGGCTGCCGGGCGCCCGGCCACTGCGGTGAGGTCGAGCCGGTCGAGCACCTGCTCGACGCGCCGGCGCGCGATCCGACCGCCGACTCCGTACAACCAGGCCATCAACAGCAGGTTGTCGCGCACCGTCAGTTTTTGTTCCAGGGCCGGCTCCTGGAAGACGACGCCGATGCGCCGGCGCAATGCCGAACGCTCGCGGACCACGTCCAGCCCCAGTACGCGCGCGCGGCCGGAGGTCGGCCGGCGCAGCGTGGTCAGGATCGAAAACAGCGTGGTCTTGCCGGCGCCGTTGGGACCGAGCAGAGCGAACAGTGCGCCTCCGGGCACCCGCAGATCGATGCCGGCCAGCGCCTCGACTTCGCCGTAGCGCCTGACCAGACCCTCGACCGCAACCGCCGCCTCCACGACCATCTTCCGATACTCAATGACTGCCGCAGCGACGACGCCGGCTGCCGGTGGCGCGCGGCCAAAATCCGCACCGACCGTCGAGCCCGGTCTGTTCAGGCCGCTTGCTCGAGCGCCGATTCCCAGCGGCCGCTGGCCGCCAGTCCATTCATCCGCGCGCGATGCAGAAAGGCGCGCTGCGCCGCGGCGACGTTCTCCGCCCGGCCGCCCCAGGCCTTCAGTGCCGCAGCCTGCAGCGCCCGGCCGTAGGAAAACGACAGCAGCCACGGTCCACCGCCCAGCTTGTGAATCTGATCCAGATGGGCAGTGGCATCCTCGTCGCTCTGGCCGCCGGACAGGAACGCGATACCCGGCACCGCCGCCGGCACCCGGCGCTTGAGCACGCGCAGCGTCGCCTCTGCGACCGTCTTGCGGTCGGCTTGCCACGGATTCTTCTTGCCAGCGATCACCAGGTTCGGTTTCAGGATCATCCCCTCGAGCAGCACCCGCTGGGTGAACAATTCATGGAACACCGCTGCCAGCGTCCGGTCGGTCACGTTTTCGCAGACTTCGATGGTGTTGTCCGCGTCCATCAGTACTTCGGGCTCGACGATCGGCACGATGTCGGCTTCCTGGCACAGCGCCGCGTAGCGCGCCAGTGCATGGGCGTTGACACCGATGCAGTAATCGCTGGGAATGCCGTCGCCGATAGTGATCACCGCGCGCCACTTGGCAAAACGCGTACCGATCTGTTTGAATTTGGCCAGCCGCTCGCGCAGCCCGTCCAGCCCCTCGGTCACGGTCTCGCCCGGCGCGCCGGCCAGCGGTTTGGCGCCCTTGTCGACCTTGATGCCCGGCACCATCCCCCGGGATGCCAGATACTGCGGGAACGGCGTCCCATCGCGTGTGGCCTGGAACAGCGTCTCCTCGAATAGAATCACACCGCTGATCCACTGCTGGCCGCCTTCGGCGGTGAACAGCAGATCACGGTAAGCACGGCGGTTGGATTCGGTGTTTTCGACGCCGACCGACTTGAAGCGTTTTTCGATCGTGCCAGTGGATTCGTCGGCGGCGAGGATGCCTTTGCCGGGAGCCACCATCGCCAGCGCGGTTTCGTGCAGTATCAACTCGTTCATCCGAAACTCCTGAATTCTGTCAGGACAAACTATCCATGTCGATTCTAGCGGCGCGACCCACCGTCAGGCCATGTGCGCGACACCGCCCGAAGATTGACCGCAGCGCCACGCTCAGGCTAGCTTTGGCGATCATGCACACCCCGGAAACCCGTTTCGCGGCGGCCGCGTACACGCGCACCGCGATCACGCTGCATTGGCTGGTTGCGGCGCTGATTGCCGGCGCTTTCAGCGTCGCCTGGTCGTTGCCGGAACATCTGCACACGCCTGCGGATTTCCGGCTGCTGTCGATCCATAAATGGATCGGCATCACCGTGTTCGGCGCCGCCACGCTGCGGCTGCTGTGGCGGCTTGGCCACCCGGCACCGCCGCTGCCGTCCAGCACTCCGCTCTGGCAGCAACGCGCCGCGCGAGGGTCGCACGCGCTGCTCTACGCGCTGATCTTTCTGATCCCGCTTTCCGGGTATCTGATGAGTTCGGCCGCCGGTTCGCAAGTGGTGTATCTGGGCGTGCTGCCGCTGCCGTTACCGTTGGCCAAGGACAAGGCGCTGGCGCAGGAGTTGTTCGGCGTCCATCAGGCGCTGACCACCACGCTGCTGGTGCTGCTGAGCGTCCACGTGCTGGCGGCGCTGAAGCATCACTTCGTCGATCGCGATTCGGTGCTGCGGCGCATTTTAGGCCGCGAGTAAAGTGCCGCGCAGCGATTTTCAGCACGGGGTTTTGCGCCGATTCTGAAACGGATTTAACAGCGACTTGAGAGCAATCCATTTTTCCGGCGCTCCGCCGGAGCCGATCCATTCCCAGCCCGACCCATAACTTGATGAATGCTCCAGAACTCGGCTTAAGCGGCCTGGCTGTCTATGTGCCTCCCTATCGTGTGGATCTGCAGCGCTGGTGTCGGTGGTCCGGCCAGGACTGGGACAAGACACGGGCGGTGGTCGGCCACGCGTTTCGCGTGCGCGGCCCGCAGCACAGCGTGTACACGATGGCCGCCAACGCGGTGCTGCGGCTGATCGATCGCTACGAGATCGATCCGCAGCACGTCGGCTATCTGGCGCTGGGCACCGAGTCCTCCACCGATAACGCCACCGGCGCGGTGATCGTTCGCGGTCTGGTGGATCGCGCATTGCGCGCCGCCGGCCGCGTGCCACTGGCCCGCGACTGCGAGGTACCGGAATTCAAGCAAGCCTGTCTGGCCGGTGTCTACGGCATCAAGGGCGCAATGCGCTACCTGGCGCTGGACGGCGCCGGACGACAGGCGATCGTCGTCGCCAGCGACGTCGCCGAATACGCCCGCGGCAGCACCGGCGAGCCGACCCAGGGCGCTGGCGCCGTGGCGATGCTGGTCGAACGCGAGCCGCAGTTGCTGGCGCTGGATCTGGCCGCCGCCGGCAACGCCTCCGACTACCGGGTACTGGATTTCCGCAAACCATTTGCGCGCTACTGCGGCCAACAGCCGGCCGCGCTGGGCCGGGTGCTGGATTTCCCGGTCTTCAACGGCAAGTATTCCACCGCCTGCTATCTGGAAGCGACGCTGGCGGCGCTGGCGGCGCTGCTGGACAAACGCGGCGGCGCACGCGCGTCGTTTTTCCATGAGGTGGTCGCTGCAGTCATGCACCGCCCCTACCACCGCATGCCGCATCAGGGCTGGGCGATGGCGTATCTGTTCGCGCTCGGCGCCGACGGCGGTGGCGCCCACGCGGAGCTGTCAGGCTATTGCGTCGCCGCCGGCATGACGCTGAACGAAGTGCTGACCGAGATGCGTGCGACACCGGCGCTCGGCGCACACGCCGAGCGCGGCGACCTGATCGCCGAGCCCTACCCGCGCTGCGTACAAGTGCTCAAGGCGTTCCGCAAAACCCCGATCCATCACGATGTGGTCGAAACCAAGCTCAGTCTCGGCGCCGAACCGATGATGGAAATGGGCAACCTCTACACGGCCGCCTTGCCGGCCTGGCTGGCGGCCGGCCTGGAAGAAGCCGCGATCAACGGCAACGATCTGACCGGACGTCCGCTGGTGTTGATCGGCTACGGCAGCGGCGATGCCTCCGATGCGATCCCGGCGCGGGTGGCCGACGGCTGGCAGCGGGCGGCCGCACGCATCGGCTTCGCGGCGGCGCTGGCCGGCGGTGTCGATGTCGATCAGGCGCAATACGAAGCACTGCACGCCGCCGACTACCGCGTTCCGCTGCCCGCAGTCACGGACAACGGCTTCATCGTCGAACGGGTCGGCGCCGGCGACCGACGCGGCTGCGAGGATTTCGGCATCGAGTTCTACCGCTATGCCGGCGGCGCCTGAGCGACGCGTGGCGGTGGAACACCACCGTCCCGCCATCGGCTCAGTGAATTCGCCACCAGCAGCCACCACCTGCCCGCGGGGCTGCAGCGAGCAATAACGGGACCAACAGCCGCCCTTGCATTTCTCAATGCCAATGCAAGAGGGTACAAACTTTTTTAGTATACGAGGGATTTCGGTAGCCGGCTACGCCTTATTCTATCCGTTAAAACCATTTTCAAGGAGGTTCTGAGTTTTAAAACTGCGGCCGGGCGACCAGTGTCGAACGACACTCGCCCGATTGTCTTCGGTTGACGTTGTATTCGGTGACACAAAGCTTGTGGAGGAGTCATGAATATCAATACCGCATTAAAGACACTAGCGATTCCGGTCTTTGCCTTCAGCTTGCCGCTCCATGCGACGGTACCGGCAACTTCCGGGGTTGCCACAATCACCAAAATCGGTTCCACCAGCTTCCAGGTAGGGGCGTCCTTCACGTCCGAAAGTGACCTCAGGTTACGACCTTCATTGGAAATGGACCATTCTTTTCAGAAAGGAGGGTCAGGCAGTCAAAGTCCCGCGCGCGTGCCCGCTTCGCATGTCCCCAAACCGGCCGGCAACAGCATCGCACAGGCTCCGGCAAGCCTGATGAGTTTCGACGGCCTGACAGTACGTCAGCAGGGGCTCGCCAGCGGCTTTACCGTCGAACCGCCCGACCAGGCGCTGGCTGTCGGGCAGGGCTTCGTGCTCGAAGGCGTGAATCTGGCGATCACCGTCTACGACGCCAATACCGGAGTACAGCTCACTCCGGCCGTGGGGCTGAACGATTTCTTCAAGCTCTCGCCGGATGCCTTCACCTCCGATCCGAAAGCCCTATACGATGCCCAAACGGGTCATTGGTTCGTGACGATTCTTGAAATCAACCCGAGTTTCACCGCGGCCAGCGTGTTGATCGCAGTCAGCCAGACTTCCGATCCGACCGGGAGCTACAACATCTTTGCCTTGGATTCGACCGATACGGCCACGCCGGGCTGTCCTTGCTTCGGCGACCAGCCGCTGATCGGCGCAGACGCGAACGGGTTTTTCGTCAACACCAACGAATTCGGCTTGTCCAACTCCGCCTTCGTCGGCACGCAGATCTTCGCCGTCGACAAGGCGGCGCTCGCGGCCGGCTCGGCGACCGTGAATACGCAGAGCTTCCTCTTGACCTCGAACGTTTTCCCGATCTTCTTCTCGCTGCAACCGGCGACGACGCCACCGGGCGGGAATTTCATGATGGCACAGGGCGGCACTGAATTCTTCCTCGGTTCACTCGACGACTTCAATGTGCTCACCAATCAGATCGCGGTCATGGCGCTAACCAATACCGGTTCTCTGCCCTCTGCACCGGATCTGCATCTGCAGCAGGTCATGATCGACAGCGAGGTTTACGGGCCGCCGCCGGCGAGCCAACAACCGCTGGTTCCGGTGGCGCAATACCCGGTGTTGCTGCCACTCGCCGATGCTCTGCGCAACGACCCGCTGGGAACCGCTTTTGGCGGGCCGTTTAACGAGCACGAGGAACTCACCGATTCCAACGACGACCGGATGGCGCAGGTCGTCTTCGCCGACGGCAAATTGTTCGGTGCACTCGATACCGTGGTGAAGACCGAGCACGGCCCGGCGACGGCAGGGATCGCCTGGTTTGCGGTCACCCCCAAGTTCGATGGCGATACCCTGACCGCCGCCATGGCTAATCAGGGTTACGTCTCCGTCGACGGTCAGAATGTGAATTACCCTTCCATCGGCGTGAACGCCGCCGGCAAGGGAGTCATGTCCTTTACGGTGGTCGGTCCGGATTTCAATCCGAGTGCGGCTTTTGCCACCTTCGATGCCGACGTGGGCGCGGGGGACGTACAAATCCTTGCAGCGGGATTCAGGCCGGATGATGGTTTTACCGGCTATGCGCCGTTTGGTAACCGGGTGGCGCGCTGGGGCGATTACTCCGCAGCGGTGGCGGACGAGAACGGCGACATCTGGCTTGCCACGGAATACATTCCTGACAAGCAGCGGCTTACCTTTGCCAATTGGGGGACGCGGATCAGCAGGGTGACGCCGTAGCAGCGGACGCCGCGTCCCGGCTGCGGATCGTTTTTCGACTTGCCCCCGACCACCTGAGGTGGCGGGGGCTTTTATTTCTCTGGCCGCCATCGGGCGCCTTCCATCCGGTCTCCGCCTCTGAGCCGGTGTCGCCGCCCCATCGACTGCGGATATCCTTTACCGCGTCGGCCGCGGACCGAAGATCGCCTGACCGACGCGCACGATCGTCGCGCCCTCCTCGATTGCCAGCTCGAAATCGCCCGACATGCCCATCGACAGCTCGTCGAGCGCCATCCCGGCCGGCGTCTGCTCGTGCAGCCGGTCACGCAGCTGCCGCAGGCGACGAAAGCAGGCGCGCACCTGCGCGGCCTCGGCGGAAAACGCCGCCAGCGTCATCAACCCACGCACGCGCAGCGACGTGAACGCGGGCAGCTCGCGCAAGAATGTGCGAACCGCATCCGGCGGCAAGCCGAATTTGCTGGTCTCGCCGGAAGTATTGACCTGTACCAGCACATCCAGGCCGCGACCGAGCGCCTGCAGGTGTCGATCGAGAGCGGCGGCGACGCGAAGGTTGTCCAGAGCCTGGAATTCATCGGCGAAACGTGCCGCCCGCGCGGTTTTATTGGTCTGCAGATGGCCGATGATCGACCAGCGCACCGGCAAATCCGCCAGCGCCAGCGCCTTGACCTCGGCCTCCTGTACCTTGTTTTCGCCAAACCATTCGCAGCCGGCGGCATGCGCCAGCCGCAGCACCGGCGCCGGCATGGTCTTGGTGACCGGCAACAGCCGCACCGAGCCGGTATCGCGGCCGGCGCGCCGGCAGGCCTGTGCGATGCGGCCGTGAACCCCGCCCAGCCGCGCACGCAGTTGCCCGAGCGCCAGTTTCGGGTCGGCCGGAAGCGGCACCGCGGCAGCGGTCATGGGCTTACCGCAGGCGCAAGTCTCGTCGAACTTGGGTGCAAGAAGCTGGCGGAGGGAGCGGGATTCGAACCCGCGATACGGCTTGCGGCCGTATACACGCTTTCCAGGCGTGCTCCTTCAACCACTCGGACATCCCTCCGTAAAACGTGAACCCCGCGCCGTTCTTTAACGCCTTAACAACCTGTGTTCCGCCGGGCATTTTAGCGCAGCAGTTATTCACTCCGAGCAAGACGACGCCGACAGGATCAGGAGTCACCGTCGCCGATCTGATCCGACTTCGGCATCGGCGGCGGTTGATCCAGGCACTGGGTGACGGTTTCACCCGGGTGCTTCGGATCGGGCACCTGCCGCCCGAACGGAACATTGCTCGCCGGCGGCGGCGGCACGACCAGCGCGTTCGGCGAGCGCGGGATCTGCAGATCGCCACTGCCGTGCAGCGGCGGAATCGAGCGCGCGTTCTCGTAACGCTGAGGCTTGAGGCAGTAAGCGTCGTGCACGCAGGCAGACAGCGCCAGCGTTGCACACAAGATCAGAAAACGTTGCATCAAATCGCTCCGGCAGCGCGCAGCGCTGCGCGCACAGTCTGGTGATGAGCGGGATCCAACGGCACCAGCGGCAGGCGGATGCCGGGCGGAACGCGACCCATTTCCTGCAGCGCCCACTTGACCGGGATCGGGTTGGGTTCGACGAACAGCGCCTTGTGCAGCGAGGCGAGTTTGGCGTCGATCGCCTCGGCACGCGGGCGGTCGCCGGCCAGCGCCGCGGCGCACAGCTCGTGCATCAGCCGCGGAGCGACGTTGGCGGTCACCGAGATGTCTCCACAAAAACCGGCCAGGATCGATTCGCGTGCGGTGGCGTCATCACCCGAGATCAGCGCGAAGCCGTCGAGCCGCAAGGCGAGCAATTCGCGCACCCGCGCAAGCTCGCCCTTGGCTTCTTTGATACCGACGATGTTGGGAATCTGCGCCAGCCGCGCGACGGTCGCCGGCAGCATGTCGCAGCCGGTGCGGCCGGGCACATTGTAGAGAATGATCGGCACGTCCACCGCTTCGGCGACGGCGCGATAATGGCGGTACAGCCCTTCCTGCGGCGGTTTGTTGTAGTACGGCGTGACCAGCAGACAGGCGTCGCAGCCGGCATGGCGCGCGGTTCGGGTCAGCTCGACGGCTTCGCGCGTGGAGTTGGCGCCGGTGCCGCCGATCACCGCAACGCGGCCGGCAGCGGCGGCGACCACGCGGCGGATCACCGCCAGATGCTCTTCGACCTCCAGCGTCGCTGACTCACCGGTGGTGCCAACGACGACGATGCCGTCGGTGGCCTGCGTGATGTGCCACTCGACCAGGCGGTCGAGGCACTCGAAATCCACCGCGCCGTCGGAGTGCATCGGCGTAACCATTGCAACGAGGCTGCCTCGAAACATGAGCGTTGGAAAGGCGGGGTCTGGCGAGGTGGGAATACAGTAAACTGAGATTATACAAACCCCGCGGCATCAAGCACGCCGCTTCCAATCCAGTTGGAACATGTCTGCCAACGATAATTATTTGTCAATTTCGGTCCTCGCCCGTCCGCGCCCGCAGCTGGCGCTGGAGTTGTTCCGGGCGATCAGCGAGCGCGGCGGTGAAGTCGAGGACTGCCGCCTGGCGCCGGTCGGCGACCTGCTCACCGCCAACCTGGTGGTGTCCGGCAACTGGAGTGCGCTCGGCCGGCTTGAGACCGCGCTGCCGGGCATCGCCGAAAAACTGGACTTCCAGGTGCGCTTCCAGCGCTGCGCCATGCGCGAACAAAACCCGGATTACCGCCCGTACGCCGCCGACGTGATCGCCCCGCAGCAGCCGGATCTGCTGGTCCACCTGCTGGAGTTCTTCCACGGCCAGGACGTCGAAGTGGCGGAAATGACGACGCAGAAATATGTCTCCAGCCACACCGGCGCCAGCATGTACAACGTGCAGATGGTGCTGCACGTGCCAGTCAACCAGCATCCGCAGGCACTGCGCGAGTCGTTCATGGATTTGTGCGACGATTTGAACGCCGACGGCATGCTGGACCCGATCAAGAGTTGATCCCCAACGACAAGGCGAGGTTTATATTCCCATGGCACTGAAGATCGGCGACCGGCTACCGGAGCTGACGCTGCCGGGCAGCGGCGGTCGCCAGGTCCGGTTTGCCGACTACCGCGGCAAGAAACTGGTGGTTTATTTCTATCCGAAGGACGACACGCCTGGCTGTACCGTCGAAGGCCAGGACTTCAACCGGCTGTATGCGGAATTCGCGGCCACTGACACCGAAGTGGTGGGCATCTCGCGCGACAGCATCAAGTCTCACGACAACTTCTCCGCCAAGTTCGGCTTCACCTTCACGCTGCTGTCGGATGCCGACGAGCTGGCCTGCAAGGCCTTCGACGTGATCCGCGAAAAAACCCTCTACGGCAGGAAATATCTCGGCGTGGATCGCAGTACGTTCCTGTTCGACGACGACGGCGTATTGAAGCGCGAGTGGCGCGGAGTCAAAGTACCCGGCCATGCCGAGGAAGTGCTCGCTGCCGCCCAGGCGCTCTGAACCGTCCCCCGACTCCCGGCTCTCAACGCGCGATGCCTTTCGCATCGCCAATTGCTTATGCGCGATGAACAAGAAACTCTTCGTCCTCGATACCAATGTGCTGATGCACGATCCGGCTTGTCTGTTCCGCTTCGAGGAACATGACCTGTTTATCCCGATGGTCGTTCTCGAAGAGCTGGACGCGCAAAAGAAAGGTACCAGCGAGGTCTCGCGCAACGTGCGTCAGGTCAGCCGCTTCCTCGATGATCTGATGCAGGGCCGCGAGCAGGCGCAGATCGAGAAAGGTCTGCGCTTGCCGGCACCGCCAGCGGGAGGCGCCAACGGCAAGCTGCGCGGCAAACCAGCCAGCGGACGGCTGTTTTTCCAGACCCGGCCGACCGCCACCGCACTGCCGGACATGCTGCCTGGTCACAAGCCCGACAACAGCATCCTGCTGGTCACGCTGGAACTGCAGATGCAGCATCCGGACCGGCAGGTGGCGCTGGTGTCCAAGGACATCAACCTGCGGATCAAGGCGGCGATCGTCGGCGTTCACACCGAGGACTACCACAACGACCAGGTGCTCGAAGACCTGGATCTACTCTTCACCGGCTACGCCGAGCTGCCGGCCAACTTCTGGCAAACCCACGGCGACAACATGGAGTCCTGGCAGGACGAGCGCGGCCGCGCCTGTTACCGGGTAGCCGGGCCGAAGGTACACGGCTGGCATCTGAACCAGTTCCTATACCTGCCGGACGAAGCGCAGGGTGGACTCGAGTTGATCGTGCAGGAATTGTCCGAAGATTCTGCCGAGCTGCGGGTGATCCGCGACTATCGCAGCGGCAAGACCCCGGTTTGGGGCATCCACGCCAAGAACCGCGAGCAGAATTTCGCGCTCAACCTGCTGCTCGATCCGGAGATTGATTTCGTCACCATCCTCGGTGCTGCCGGCACCGGCAAGACGCTGCTGGCGCTGGCCGCAGGGCTGGCGCAGACGCTCGACGAGTCGCGCTACCGCGAGGTGATCATGACTCGCGTGACGGTGCCGCTGGGTGAGGACATCGGCTTTTTGCCCGGCACCGAGGAGGAAAAGATGACGCCGTGGATGGGTGCGTTGATGGACAACCTCGAAGTGCTGACGCAGACCAGCGGTGCCGGCGACTGGGAACGCGCGGCCACCAACGACCTGCTGGCAAAACGCGTCAAGATCCGCAGTCTGAACTTCATGCGCGGTCGCACGTTTTTGAATCGCTACATCATCATCGACGAGGCGCAGAACCTGACGCCGAAACAGATGAAGACGCTGATCACCCGCTGCGGGCCCGGCAGCAAAATGATCTGTCTCGGCAACCTGTCGCAGATCGACACGCCCTATCTGACCGAAACCGCCTCCGGTCTGACCTACGTCGTCGACCGCTTCCGCGGCTGGCCGCACGGTGGCCACGTCACGCTGGCGCGCGGCGAGCGCTCGCGACTGGCGGCCTGGGCCTCGGACATCCTCTGAAGATGCCGTTGCCGCCAGCCCTTGCGCCGCGGCGCGACACGCGCGGCGGTACGCCAAACCGGCTTGCGGCCTGATGCCGATGCCGCCGACCGATCCGGCCACGCTGGTGGCGTTGTGCGGCTTCGCATTGCTGGCCGGTTTTGTCGACGCTGTCGGCGGCGGCGGCGGGCTGGTGCAGGTGCCGGCGCTGCTGGTACTGCTGCCGCAGCAGCCGGTGGCGACGTTGTTCGGCACCAACAAGCTGGCCAGTATCTTCGGCACCAGCGGCGCCGCTTGGCGCTATGCGCGCGGCATCACGCTGCCGTGGCCGAGCCTGTTGCCGGCGATCGCCGCGGCGCTGGCCGGCGCCTGGCTCGGCGCGCGGCTGGTCAGCCATCTCAACCCGACGTTGCTGAAACCGGTGATCCTGGCGCTGCTGGTGCTGGCATTGACCGTGACGCTGGCGCGACCGCAGCTCGGCCGTGTTCACGCACCGCGCTTGTCGCCGCGTACTGCAGCCCTGGCGTCGCTTGGCGTTGGCTTTGGCCTCGGGTTTTACGATGGCTTCTTCGGCCCCGGTACTGGCAGTTTCCTGATCCTGTCCTTCGTCGCCGTGTTCGGCTTCAGTTTCCTGGCCGCCTCGGCTTACGCCAAACTGGTCAACGTCTCCACTAATTTAGCCGCGCTGGTCTATTTCATTCCTCACGGCGACTGGCTCCCGACCGTCGCACTGCCGATGGCGGCATGCAATTTAGCCGGCAGCTTTCTCGGTTCGCACCTGGCGATCCGCCACGGCAGCGGTTTCGTACGGGCGGTATTCCTGCTGGTGGTCGCCGCACTGATCCTGCGGCTCGGCGGCGAGCTGCTGCGCGGCGCCTGAAACTCAGGCGCGTTCGCGATCGAACGCCATCACGTCGGCGATTTCCGGCAGACTCAGCAACAGCATCAGCAGGCGATCCAGCCCCAGCGCAACGCCGGCGCAGGCAGGCAAGCCGGCGGCCAACGCCGCCAGCAGTCGCTCGTCGGCCGGCGGCCGGTCGCGGCCATGCCGCGCCCGCCAGTCCAGATCGGCGGCGAAGCGACGCGCCTGCTCTTCGGCGTCGAGCAATTCGTTGAAGCCGTTGGCCAGCTCGAGTCCGCGCCATACCAGCTCAAAGCGCTCGGCCACCGGCGGATCGTCGTTGCGGACCCGCGCCAATGCCGCCTGCGACGCCGGATAATCGAAGATGAAACACGGGGCTTCGACCCCCAGTCGCGGCAGCACCAGCAGACCCATGCAGGCGTCAAGCCAGAAATCCAGCTCAGCCACCGTCGAGGTGCGCGGCAGCTCCTGATCGCGCTGTCGCAGGATGCGCCGCAGATCGGCCGGAGTGGCGGTGAAAGGATCCGCGCCGACGAATTCGCCGAAAACCTGACGGTAGGAACGCCGCTCGAAACGCCGCGCACCGGCGCCCAGCGCCCGCACCAGCGCTTCGACCTCCTCCATCAATTGCAGGTGCGTCCAGCCCGGCCGATACCACTCCAGCAGCGTGAACTCCGGCTGGTGCAGACGCCCGCAGTTTTCACGGCGGAACACGTGCGCGATCTGGTAACAAGGGCCGATACCGGCAGCCAGCAGCCGCTTCATCGCAAACTCCGGCGACGTCTGCAGCCAACTGCCGTCATCGACTCGCAGGCTGTCGATGTTGCGGTCCACTGTCGCCGCCTGCGAGGCGATCGGCGTGTCGACTTCCAGGACTCCGAGACGCGCGAAAAACGCCCGCGTCGTGGCCAGCATCCGCGCCCGTGCGCGCAACGTGGCGATGCTGGCTCGCGGTCTCCATAAACTGGCTTGCGGATTCATTGACGCTCGATCGATACGGGTGCTATAAGGCTCGTCGCTGCGAAGCATTGTCGCTTCGCTAATCTACCGCACTGTCAATGCGAGGGAGATTCAGTGGCAACCAAGAAATCGAAGTCCAAACGCCCGGTCAAGCGGGCGGCATCCGCCAGCAAGGCGACCCGTTCGGGTGCGCGCAAGACCAAGAAGGTCACAGCCAAGAAAGCGGCCGCTAAGCGCCCCGCCGTGAAGAAGACGCTGAAGAAAGCGGCGCGTAAGACACGCGCTGCGGCCAAGAAGGTGGTCAGGAAAGTCGCGCGCAAGGCTGCGGCAAAAGCGACCAGGTCGCCGGCCCCAAAAACCGGGAAAGCCACACGCAAGGCGCCGGCCAAGGCAGCCAAGAAGATTGCGCGCAAAGCACCCGTCAAAGCGCGCGCTGTGGCCAAGCCAGCGCCGCGACCAGCTCCAAAAAAAAAACCTCCGGTCCTGAGGCCGTCGCCGGCCGTCGCTCCGCCACAGTCGGCACCGGTGGCTCCGGCAGCGCCGGAATCCGCTCCGGCAGAACCCAGCCGCGTCCCCTTCCCTCCCGTTCTGTAAGCCGGACGGCGCGCTCGGTCAAAGTCACGGCCCCGGCGATATCGCCGGGGGAGGTGTTGACCGAAGACCAGATTCGGGCCATGCCCGAATCAGAGTATATGAACGAGGCGCAGACGGAATATTTCCGTCAGCGGCTGATGAAGATGCGCGAGGAAGTTCTGGCGCGCGAGACCGATGTCAAGGAGCGGCTGCACCAGCGTGAGGTGTTCGCCGACCCTGCGGATCGCGCTACCGCTGAGGAAGAGCACTGGCTGGACCTGCGGCTGCGCGAGCGCGAGTCGATGTTGTTGCGCAAGATCGACGAGGCGCTGCATCGCATTCGCGACCGCGAGTACGGTTACTGCGTCAAGACCGGGGAACCGATCGGAATCCCACGGCTGTTAGCCCGGCCAACCGCCAACGTCTGCGTCGACGTCAAGGACCAGGACGAACGCGTCGAAACCCATTTCCGTGATCGCTGATGGCTGAACCATTGACCGCAAGGAACCGGCGCCGCCAAATCTGACGACAGTCTCTGCAGCGGGATACGGCCATCGTGCCGGCACCGCCAGCGGACTGCCCGAAGCCGGACTCGAACCGGCACGGCCTTGCGGCCAGCGAATTTTAAGTCCTGTGTACTAATTTATAAGTATTTGATTTTATTGACTATTTTTAAATACTGACGCGCTAATGTGTTAGCTAATGTGCTAATTGATATTTTTTCCGCTCCCCCGTAGAACTTGCCCAGCGGGTGGAAAGCACCGGACGCGGTGTCCGCAACGTGTAATGGTAAGTCATTGTAATACATGAATAATTCTAATAGCCGGAGAACGCCGTGTTAGCCCCGTGCTGATTTTTGTGCTAGCGATCCAAAAACTTCGGCTACGCCTGCTGCCCTCCCGATTCACTGACGTAAAGTATCGTTTTCCGATGCTTTGCGCGCGTGAAAAAGGATCATCCGGCTACGCTTGATGCAGGGGCATCGGAAGACCGCCTAAATGTAAAACTTGAACGGCTGTCGCTCAGCGCCTTTGGCGGACCCCATGACCAAAATGTCGCCAACCTTATCGGCGAACCTAACGGTCACAGGCAATCCATCATTATAGTTGCAGGCGTTGTAGTTGATTTTCGTGAGCCCCATGATGTCCCGGAGCACGGTTCTGAGCGCAGGCATCTCGCCCGTGCTTCTCAAGATGGTGATGAATAGGGGATTGGGTGTCTCCGGCCCAATGTACGTGTCGAGCCGAGGTAGAAACCCGCTCGACCAGAGATAAGCGTTTGTCTCATTGAGAATCATCGCGGTACCCCGCAAGACCGGATAGTCCCCGTCGCGAAAAAGTTTTACATCACCGCCTGTCGTTTTAATTCGCACACCAACGATGTTCGTGCCTTTGGGTGCTGCCTCCTGAAATGCCGCCCATTCCTCGTCGTTGAGCTTCGTCCGCCCGTGGATGAATAGTTCTTTGGGCGGCGCACCATGCTTCTCCTTGTATGTTTCCAGCACCATAGCGATGAGGCTCTTCGCCTCCGGCGCTTTCAGGTGAAACTCATACTTGCCGGTCTTCCAGGGACCGTTAGCGCCGCGGAACACGACGCCATCCCCCTCGCTTAGAAACATTTGAGCGGCGCAGCACGCGTGCGCTTGCGGATGATTGGGTAAAACCTTGAAGACCAGTCCGATGTAACACACGCCCGGCCGGATGTGCGACAATCTCCAAGGAGGTTTCGGCTGCGTCTTGTAATAGAGACCGGTGGCAAAGTTCCAGGCGACAGTTGCGGGGTCCTGTAGCTTGCGCACGTTATACCCGGCATTGTTCTTGAATTTATCGGGAGCCAGAGTCGTCTCCCGCATAAGCTGCGAAGTGTGCCCGATCTTAAGGAGGCGCGCCTTCACCTGACGATGAAAGTCCGGGACATCCTCAAAAATCGCTTCTTCAGTTTGGTCTACCACATCTTCGAGAAGGGGAAGATCGACGCGCGCCTTTTGCTTCTTTCCAAAGCTGCCTTTTACGAGCCCCAGACCCGACCGCTTGGATTGCGGCTTGCAGCGCTCGAAAATCAATTCTGGGAGAACCAGTATCCATACGTTGACCGGGTGTTCTTCGTTACGGATGTGCCGCTCGATCTGGTCAACGTAGAGGTCAACGGCCTTCTTCACCGCCTCATGGTGGTTGATGGTTCTTGTCGCCTCGTCGAGTTCCTTGTGCGTGACCTTCTTAAAGACAATACCGGGGTCAACAGAGATACCAAAGGTCTCCTCCAGTCCCGGAAAATCCGACAGATGTAAGCGGTTTTTCTTTTCCGTCTTTCCAGGTGGTGGAACGGGAAGGAACTTCCCTATGCCTGCTGCCCAATTAGGGAATAAGTCAACGCCAAATTCAGTGCCGATCACGCCGACCGAGATTTGGCGCGTCCGCTTCGGACCTTCGTGGGGTCCGTACAGGAACAGCCCGTCCTTCGGATGGTCGCATACCTGACCATGGCCGAATTCTAGCGGCGGCTCCTCGATATAGAGGATTTCCAGGGTTTTCTCCGAAAGTTCCATCAATCCTCGTCCTCTTCCGGCAGCGCAAAATTGCCCAGTGTGTCGTCATCATCGTCTTCGTCTTCATCGTCTAGTACGTCTGGCAAGACGGTTGTCACAGGCGACGTGAATAGGCAGGGCATGGCATCGAGCTTGATATATACGCTATCCGCTACAGGAAGCCGGATTGTGGGATCTTCCCCGGATAGCAGCTCAAGGAAGGCCATCAATCGGCCGTGCCATTGCTTGTTTCGCCAACCCTTGCAAACGCTTCTACGATACCGATGCTGGACTTGCTTATCGTCAAATACTTTTCCTGCCCGTTCTCCCTCCGCTTCAGCAAAAAGAACACGCGATTTCAGGCGGTACTGCGGGAAAGGCCACAGTGACGGATTGGCGGTTACGCCGAACTGCCAAATCTTTCCCTTGGCCTTATTGCGCAGCATGGAGGATCGTCGGTCACCCTGTCGGCCCCAAGGAATCTTCTTACCAAGCCCTAGATGTTTGTCGGTTACATGGAAGCCGGGCGACTGCGAGTAGAAGTAGTCCAGAAGCCCGCGATCACGCGCATAGCTTTCCCACGCACGACGCAAGATAGACATGACAATATTGGAAGCCTCCCGCCCCTGAATGTCGGGAACGTCTGCTCCCGACTCTACGAACTCCAGAAGTGGTATCTCAGCCGTTGGGATGAGCTTCGCGACATTTTCGAATGCTCTGTTGACAGCGTTGGCGTCGGCGAACGAGAAGAAACCCCGCAAATAGGGCTCCGCCGGATATTGCCAGTC
>JAGWMX010000122.1 GCA_028871525.1 Gammaproteobacteria bacterium | reverse complement strand
AGGCCAGCCAGGATCACCGGCAGGGGCTGCGCCAGCGTCAGCAGCATGCCGCCGGCGCCGGCCAGCAGGCCGACGCGCAGCAGCCGCAGCGTCCCGTAGCGCTGCGCCAGCCGGCCGGCGAACGGCGTGGCGACCATGCCGATCAGGAATACCGCCACCACCTCGCCGAGCTGGTGGGTGTCGAGCAGGTAAGGTGCCGCGGCCAGGTGGAAACTGATGTAGGTGAAAGTCGCCACCTGGCAGAACAGCGTGCCGAAGCCGATCGCACAGGTGGCCAGCAGCCGCCGGTTGCCGGCGACCTTGGCCAGTCCGCGCAGCGAGGCGGCCAGGCCGCCGCCGGCGGCGAAATTCCGCTCTCGCCTCAGCACCCGCGCCAGCGCCGCGGTGAGCGTCAGCGTCAGCGCGCCGAGCGCGACGAAAGCCGTCGGCCAGCCGTAGAACTGGGTCAGCGCGCCGCCCAGGTAGCGGCCGACGAAACTGCCGAGTACCGCGCCGGCGGTGAACAGCGCCGTGACCGCCGGCGTTTCGCGGCCGGGCCATTCTTCGGCGATGTAGGCCACCGCCGAGGTGAAAATCCCCGGGATGAACAGGCCTTCGGCGAAACGCCAGACGATCAGCTCCGCCAGGCTGTGCGCGGTCGCCGCGCCCAGTGTGGTCGCGCCGAGCAGGGCGGCCGAGACCAGCAACACCCGGCGCTGGCCGTAGTGCTGCGAGATTGCGCCGGCCAGCGGTGCCGCCAGCGCCACGGCCAGCGTGGAAGCCATCACCGTCAGCGCCACCGTCTGTACGCCGGTGTGAAACTCGAGGCGCAGCGCCGGCAGCATCGCCTGGGTCACGTAGAGCCCCAGAAACGCACACACCGCGGCCAAGGCAATGGCCAGCCGGCGCGGTTCGAACAACATCCTGAATCCCATCGGCGCGCGACGATACGCCGATACCTGTAATTCGTAAAATATAAAATAAGTATCGTTCGATACCTATAAAATATCGATTATGGAACTGCGGCATCTGCGCTATTTCGTCGCGGTGGCCGATGAGCGTCACTTCGGCCGCGCCGCCGTGCGGCTGCACATTTCGCAGCCGCCCTTGTCACAACAAATCCGCGACCTCGAACGGGAGCTCGGCGTGCCGCTGTTCGAGCGCGGCCGCGGCGGCGTGCGCCTCACCTCCGCCGGCCGGCTGTTCGACCGGCAGGCGCGGGCGATGCTGGCGCAGGCGGAGCGGGCCGTGGCCGAGGCCCGGCGTGTCGGTCGCGGTCAGGCCGGCCGGCTGGAAATCGGCTTCACCGGCTCGTTGCCCTTTACCGACGTTTTCGCGCGCGGCCTGCAGCGGTTCCGTCAGCGCTATGCCGGCGTGGAGCTGCATCTGCAGGAGATGGGCAGCGTCGAACAGATCGAGGCGCTGGCGGCGAGCCGGCTGGATCTCGGTCTGCTGCGGATCGACAGCCGGCATCTGCCCGTGGGTCTGGCCGGCGAGGCATTATCGGAGGAGCCGCTGATGGCGGCGCTGCCCCGTGTTCATCCACTGGCCCGGCGGACGGCGGTGTCGCTGCGCCACCTAGCCGACGAGCCCTGGCTGGCGTTCGCGCCCTCGGTACCGGGCGGGCTGCCGACGCAGATCGAGCAACTGACGCGCGCAGCGGGATTCGCTCCGAATATCGTGCAGCGGGTGCACGAAATGCCGACGATGATCGGTCTGGTCGCCGCCGGGGTCGGTATCGCCCTGGTGGCCGCGTCGATGCGGCGCATCCGGCTGCCCGGGGTGGTGTTCCGCCCGCTGACCGGACTGACGCCTCGCCTGCGACCGCTGGCGGTGAGCCAGGTGATGCTGCTGTGGCAACCGCCGCTGCCGCCGGCGGCCAGCAACTTCGTCGCCGCCGTCCACCCGCGAACGGGGCGTTAAGCGGTACCGAAACGTTGGGGATCGGCCGCCTGCCAGTATGGTCCGAGCCAGCACGGGCTGCCGTCCAGCAACTGGCACGGGCGCAGGAACGCATAGCACTGCGCTGCGGATTTGACCTCGGTGATGCCGGTGCGGCGGTACAGATGCACCGGGGTCAGATTCTGCGGATGCTCGAGCCCCGCCGCGGCGACGATTTCGGCCAGTGCGGCGACGGTGTGGCGGTGGAAATTGGCGACCCGCTGCGCTTTGTCCGGCACGTCGATCGCGCGCTGACGCACCGGATCCTGGGTCGCCACCCCGGTGGGGCAGCGGTCGGTGTGACAGCTCTGCGACTGCACGCAGCCGAGCGCGAACATGAAGCCGCGGGCGGCGTTGCACCAGTCGGCGCCCAGCGCCAGATTGGCGGCCAGGCGGAAGCCGTTGGTCACCTTGCCGCTGGCACCGATGCGAATCTTGTCGCGCAGATCGACGCCGACCAGCGCGTTGTGCACCAGCAGCAGTCCTTCGCGCAGCGGCATGCCGACGTGGTTGGACAGCTCCAGCGGCGCGGCGCCGGTGCCGCCCTCGGCGCCGTCGACGACGATGAAGTCCGGCAGGATGCCGGTCGACAGCATCGCCTTGACGATGGCGAGGAATTCCACTGGGTCGCCGACGCACAGCTTGAAGCCGGCCGGCTTGCCGCCCGACAGCTCGCGCAGGCGGGCGACGAACTGCAGCAGCTCCACCGGGGTCGAAAACGCGCCGTGGTAAGCCGGCGAAACGCAGTCCCGGCCCAGCGGCACGCCGCGTACGCGAGCGATCTCGGCGCTGACCTTGCACGCCGGCAATACGCCGCCGTGGCCGGGTTTGGCGCCCTGCGACAGCTTGACTTCGACCATCTTGACCTGCGGCAGGTGCGCGGTTTCGGCGAAGCGCTCCGGATCGAATGCGCCGCCCTCGGTGCGGCAGCCGAAATAGCCGCTGCCGATTTCCCAGATCAGGTCGCCGCCGTTCTCGCGATGGTAATCCGACAACCCGCCTTCGCCGGTATCGTGGGCGAACTCGCCGAGCTTGGCGCCGCGGTTCAGCGCGCGGATCGCGTTAGGCGACAGCGCACCGAAGCTCATCGCCGAGATGTTGAACACCGAAGCGGAGTAGGGCTGCCCGCACTGCGAGCCGCCGACGTCGATGCGAAAGCAGTCCTCGCACTTGGGTTTGGGGGTGATCGAGTGCGAGATCCATTCGTAGCCGTCGGCGTAGACGTCGTATTCGGTGCCGAACGGGTGTGCGTCGTTGACGTTCTTGGCGCGGCGGTAGACCAGCGCGCGCTGCTCGCGGGAAAACGGCTTGCCGTCGGTGTCGCTCTCGAACAGGTATTGCCGCAGTTCCGGGCGGATCGACTCGATCATCCAGCGGATGCGGGCGGTGACCGGATAGTTGCGGCGCAGGTTGTGGCGGCGCTGGATCAGGTCCAGCGTCCCCAGTGCTGCCAGCACCGTGAATACCGGCAGCGGCCACAGTGTCCAGCGCATGCCCGCCGCCGCCAATCCGGCGAAGACGGCGGTCAGCACCAGCGTGGCGGCGTAAACGAAGTAGCGCATCGAGGAATCCCCGGGCGAGAATTTATTGGGCGGGCAGAGTAGCGCAGTCGGCATGTTAGAGTGTGCGCAGGGCGTTATGGGTTCGCCGATGCTCAGATTGCTTTTCGGGCTGGTGGTGATTGCGCTGCTGGTGGCTGTGGTGTTGCGTGCTGGGCGGCACCGGCAAGGTCCGCTGGCGGCGCCGGCGACTGCCGACAGCGTACTGGCCCGCAGCGGCTGCGAGCAGCTTACGGGGCGCGCCGCGAGCGCATCCACCAGCCAAGCGCTGGCGCTGGCCCGACTCCAGTCTGACATCGAAGCCTGCCAGCGCGCCGCCGCGGCGCGCGCCGGCGGAGACAGGTAGGTCGCCGGGTTGAGACGAACCCGGCGACGTATTGCGGCTGATCGGATCATGGGGCGGGAGTCAACATCATGAACGCAAGCTTTGAAGATGCCGGCAAACTGGTGCTGCGCCTGCTGGTCGGCGGATTGCTGATCCTGCACGGGCTCCACAAGGTCTTCACCGGACCTGCCATGATCGCGGGGATGCTGACTCACCATGGCTGGCCGGGTTTTTTCGCCTGGGCGGTCTACCTCGGCGAGGTGCTGGGGCCGCTGCTGGTGATCGTCGGCCTGTACACGCGCGTCGGCGGCCTGCTGATCCTGGTCAACATGATCGTCGCCACGCTGCTCGCTTACGGTGGCAACGCCTGGCATTTGAACCCGTACGGCGGCTGGGTGGTCGAGCTGGAGGCCTTCTATGGCGCCGGCGGACTCGCGATCCTGCTGCTGGGCGCCGGGCGTTACAGCATCGGCGGCGCGCACGGCAGGTACAACTGACTTTAGTGCTGCGCTTCGCGCGGCACGGGAATGAACTGTCGGCTCGGCAGGCCAGGCCGGGACCGCGAGTTGAAGCGGACGCTTCGCGCTGCTTAACTTGCGGTCTTTAGCTCTGCGCGTGCATCTGAGGCCGCGAACGAGTGCATCCAAGGCTGCGAATGGGTTCCGAGGGGATGTCCATGCTCTATCGCAGTCTCACGTCCGCCCTGGCATTGTCGCTGGCCTTGGCCAGCGTTGCGCATGCCGCCCAGGACGACATCGACAAAGTTTTAGGCTCGGTGCAGGTCGCCGCCGGGCAGCAGGCCGGCGACGTCGGCACGGTCGATGGAGCCGTGCGCATCGGCGCCGGTGCCGGTGTGCGCAAGGTACACACCGTCAACGGCGCCATCGACACCGGCGACCGCGTCACCGCGCAGGCACTGAGCACGGTCAACGGCGCCATCGTACTGGGCCGCGACGGCCACATTAGCGGCGATGTCAGCGCCGTCAACGGCGGTATCGATCTCGGCAGTGGCGGCGAGATCGACGGCCGCGTGTCCAACGTCGACGGCCGTATCCGCGTGGCCGCCGCGCATGTGGCCGGCGGCATTGCCACCGTGGCCGGCGACATCGAGATCGGCGCCGGCGCCCGCATTGAAGGCGGCATCCGGGTGGAAAAGTGCAACACGGGCCGGTTGGGCTGGTTCAACCACTGCCGCAAACCGCGGGTGGTGATCGGTCCCGGCGCCGTCGTCCAGGGCACGCTGGATTTCCGCCGTCAGGTCGACCTGTACGTCAGCGACAGCGCCCAGGTCGGCCCCATCAAAGGCGCGACGCCACAACGCTTCTCCGGGGACCATCCGTAGGATGCGGTGAGCTTGCGAGCCGCATCGCTCGCGTCTAATCGCCCAGCTCGACCAGCAACTGCCGCGCCTGCACCGAGTCGCCGGCGGCGACGTGGACGGCCTGGATCGTCGCGGCGCGCGGGGCGGCGATGACGGTTTCCATTTTCATCGCCTCCAGCGCCAGCAGCGGCTCGCCCTTTTCCACCGACTGGCCGGCGCGCACCGCCACGCGTACCACCATGCCCGGCATCGGCGCCCCGATCTGGTTCGGATCGCCGGCGGCGGCCACCGGCCGTGCCTCGGCCTGTGCGCTGCCGGCCAGCGGGATG
>JAGWMX010000025.1 GCA_028871525.1 Gammaproteobacteria bacterium | reverse complement strand
GGACAGGCTCGCAGACGGAACTCAGTGATGCGGTAACCAGCCCGCGGATATCAGCATGATCCACCGTCGACACGACTGCCCGGTACGCGGTGCATCTCCGATTCTTCTTCGGCAGCTCGTCATGTCGTAACGAAAAACAGCTTCGTGCTAGCTTGACAGAGAAAGTCATATCAACGGCCCAGCTCAGCGGCCGGCGCGCCGCGACAGCGGTGCGGCGGTCCGAGGGCGCGAAGCGCCCGACTGCAGCTGGATGTTATGTCTCATCTCTTGCTCACACCCAAATGTCGGAAGTCTTTCGCGGTCAATGAAGTTCGCCGAGTGAGTCTGCGCGAGAGAAGGTCGTTTCGAAGTGCTGACACGAACTCACCTACGGCCTTCTCTTTGACTTCGTCTGGCTCATTCCGTCCCGCTTGGACAGTTTCGAGAAAGGCATATGCCTTCCTTATCACATCATCCGGGCAATAGAGCCAGCAGAGATTCAGCTCATCCAAAAATTTGCCTTTTAGATCATCGGGTCCCTGCGCGGATACGTAGAAGCCGCGAAGACAGTGGACAAGCTCTCGGTAACGCTCCTCTTTTCGTTGATATTGCTCCAAAACCCGCTTTCGCCATTCGTTCACAAACCACGCGACGACGGCACCGGAGAGCGGGAGGGCGAATTTCCAGAAGTCGACGGATTCGAGTATCGCAATCACCGCCATACTACCGTTCATGACATAACGACCAAGCTAACCGGCGCGCCGCTTTTGGCGCGTCCGGTTGAGCGCCTTGTTCGGCGTCTTATTTCTTGCGTAATTTGGCATAGGCCATTGCGTGAGCACTTAACGAGGTCGCAAACGTGGCGAAGCTGAATTCTGCGTTTGGCTCTCTGAATTTTCCTTTCAGTCCACCAGTTTTATCGGACAGGATGAGACACGTTCCGTCGTACAAACGCTCCCTCATGAGTCGTTCGCAGAAAAGTTCATAACGTTTCGCGTATGAGGTTTTCTTGAATTCCTCGAAAACCTCGAAATGTGGCTCATCCACGCGAACTGGTGCTGTAGATTTCGGGGTATCCTCCAACAACATCAACCACCCGAGCCATGGCCGTTGAGATGGCTTGAACTTGCCTTCGCGGTACGCGGTAAGAAGATCGGTGGAATTACCCAAGGCCTCCTCAACGCGATTGTTGAAGTTGTTACCAAAAGATGGGCCGATATGCGCCTTGAACTCGATTGACGCTAAGAGCATACCGTCAACGACCACAACCAGATCCCAATTCTTGGTTGGGCGAAAATAACCAGGCAGAGTCGTTGCGGTAGTATGTATCGTGGTATCCGGCAGCCCAGCCTCGGAAAGCAGCTCAGTCAACAGCTTAATGAAACCATCAAGGTGTTTCCCGCCGGTAACTGCACTTCGATTTCCTGCGTCTTTCTTTCCGGTCGAAGCTTCTTGTTTTTCGTGCTGTTGAGTTCTTATCTTCCAGAAATATCGAACAGCCTTCGCGACCCGATCGCTATAATCCATTGCCTTTCCTTTTTGCCTCCGTTTTTATTTCGGCATGGGAGAACAATGAGGCGGTTGCTTGCCGGATTCGTTTTCCCGCCATCTCGAAATAGTGGGGGTCAATTTCCACCCCAATTGAATTGCGACCCCATTTTGCGGCTGCTACGGTCGTTGTGCCCGTTCCCATGAACGGGTCTAGCACAGTATCCCCCACGAAAGAGAACATACGAATAAGCCGCTCCGCGAGTTCTTCAGGGTACGGTGCCGGGTGGTTACGGGTAGATGCGCCGGTTACTCCAGACCAAATTGATTGAAACCACTGTTTGTGGTTTTCGTCGGATATCACCGAGAGCACGCGAGTTGCGACAGTTGGTTTGCGATAACCGCCTGGCTTGCGCTCCATAAGTATGAACTCGATGTCGTTTTTTATTACCGCGTTGGGTTCATAGGGCTTGCCCAAGAACCCAGCTCCGTTTCCGGATGCCTCAAAAACTGCATTGGCTATCTTGTACCAAATGATTGGTGCGAGATTGTCGTAGCCGATTTTACGGCAATGTTCTTGTATGGACGCATGAAGGGGAACAACGGTATGTCTTCCGTCGTTCTTTCGACGAGATAAACAGACGTCGCCAACCACACAGATTAACCGACCACCCGGGACTAGGGCGCGATAGCAGTGCTCCCAAACTTTATCAAGCTCCCGGAGAAATTTTTCGTAATCTTCAACGTCTCCGAGTTGATCTTCGTGGTCTCTGTATTTCTTTAACGTCCAGTAGGGTGGTGATGTAACCACGAGATGAACGGATTCATCTTCGATAAATGACAACTTGCGCGCATCGCCCTGAAATAGACGATGCTCGGTCGGAATTTGCTGAACGGCAGCCTCAATCTCTGCTAGGAGCTTTTTATCCTTGGCAATGCGAGGAATATCGGTTTGCGGATTTTCTAGCCGAGCAACCGATGAAGGGAGATAATTTTGGTGATGATGTGCAACGGTCATTAGCATAAGGGTTACTTTTTCGATTACTCCGATACTATACGCGGGCTCTCCCAAGACGCCGAACGCCCGCCTTCAGCCGCGGATTTGACGGCGCGAAGCGGC
The DNA here is from genome assembly GCA_028871525.1 of Gammaproteobacteria bacterium. Classification (GTDB taxonomy): domain Bacteria; phylum Pseudomonadota; class Gammaproteobacteria; order Nevskiales; family Nevskiaceae; genus SCRT01. Next base: position 27,886 of record JAGWMX010000025.1, on the reverse strand, counting down.
GGCAAATACGTCGGCTGGAAGTGATTGTTGGGCGGCATTATTGACCAACCTTCTTCAACGACGCCGCCATGGCCTCCGATTTCTCCGAATACTCCTCTGCAAGTGCGCCGTCTAGTATCGACCGGAACTCACTACTGGCAAAGAAGGCACGAGCCTCTGCATCTGCACCTCCATAAAGCTTGCTCTTGTATTCCTTTTTTGTCGCGACTAGCCAGACCAGGTGTACGTAGTCATCTAGCGCGCCATCGCCCGCGAGCCAGACGGCAGGCACAGGAGCAGTATCAAACGATCGCTTGCAGTCGTAGCGGCCCGTGACATCCTTAAAAGCCGTAATGAAATTGTGGCAGCTGTCGTCTGCGTAGTGGCGGCATGCGTGATAGGTGGCGTCCAATTTTGGAAGCACCGCGCCAGCCGGGCAGGTTGGCTGTGCGAGTCCGGTGGAAGATAGGCCACAACCAAGCAACGCGATCACAAGCCTTTTCATGACGCCCAACGCCTAAGCTCACCGGACGTTGCGAGCGCCAGCGAGTCAACGTTCCGGTGGAGCGCGTGGTTAGGCACCAACCTACTCCACGCTGACGTTGAGCAACTGATCAACTATTGCTGCCGCTACCTTGAATGCGTCGGCTGCTCGCTGGAAGTCTCCAGCGCTGCCCATTTCGAGTAGCCAACCGAAAATGCTGCCAGGGTCTTTCGTTTTTGTATCTGCTACAAGGTCGAACGTCCCCGGCACGTTCGCGCTAGCGGCCTTGAGCTGTTCGGCGATTTGCTCTTCCGACAAGCCTGCTAGCTTGAGTTTCCTTACGCCACCACTCTGAGTAGCAACGCCAAGCCCTCCTAGCTTTTCACGCGCCACACTGAAGTTGCAGTGCAGAATCTTGTTCCGGAGTTTGCGGCAAATTGTCAGTTTGTCTTTATCTGTCTCTGCCAAGGAAGTGCCAAAGTGTTGAGCTATTGCCGCCTCGACATCCTCAAAGTTCTGCTGATGAGCGTACTTCTGGAGTTCCGAAACTTTGTCTGCGAGAAGACGCAGCTTCAGTTCAACGAGAGCCACTTCCGCCGCTGCGGTTTTGTACTGCTCGATATAGACGTTCGTTAATGGGAAGGCCACGTGCTCAATGCTACTCGGTAGCAGCGGGCTTCGGAGATGAAAGCCTCCGCCCGATCGAGAATATCCATAGGCACAGCAGAAGCAGCGGAGAGTCCGCTGTCAAGTCGCCGGCGGCGAAAGCGTAAAGCGGTAGCCCCGGGTCCGCTCCTAGACTCAGCGCTTTTGCAGTTATGACAGCAGAACCGCCGATGAGGATGATGAGTGTGGACAGCACGGCAAGAAACTGAAGGCAGTATCCGAGTGATTTCATCGCTCTCCCCTGGTGCCTAACGCCGCAAATAACCGGCGCAATGCGAGCGCCAGCGAGCATTGCGTCCGAGTTGATTTGCCTTGTTAGGCTTCACTGTATGGATCGCGACCATAGCTTCTTCTTCTGTGGGCTTCTATGGCTTTCAAGTCTTGCGACGTCAGGGTTGCTGAGTACGCTTTTAGTTGACTCTTGTGCCAAGAATGCAGCGCCGCTCCTTCATCTTTTTGTATTTGAGTTTTCCATGCTTGCTCCTCATGAGGCCATGCCACGTAGTACATGAATGATGCATACGGTTCGTATGGGACTCCCGCCCATAGTTGGCCGCATTTAGAGCAGCGCTCTAGTGTCATCCAATTCTCTGAAGTGACATCAGTGAACTTCGGCGCTTCACTTGATGGCGGCCAGATCATTCTGTCAGGGCTGCCGCATTTTGTGCATTCCATTTTTGAAGCCTAACGCCTGAACTCAGCCGCCGGCCGCTGGCGTAGCCAGTGGACGGTCGGCTGGAGTGACTTGTTGGGCATCATTGTTTGACGGCCGGCTCAGCCGTAACAGACTGCTCGTATGGCACCCAGACCTTTTCCCAACCGCTAAGCCCCATGCAGCTCTCAAAGACCTCTTTCTGGGCTGAATATGCTGCATTGACCGAACTGTAGTCACACCGAGGTTGCGGCGTATTTCCTTGACAGAATCCGAGTGCGAACCCAGTTAGACCGGAACAATCTTGCCGCGGTGGCTGAGTACAAGAAGGCGAAGGAACTGGAATCTTAAGTGCCTCAATTTTGCACGTATTTTTTGCCACAACAAATTTATAGTCGACTTCTTGAGGCGTTAAAGCCCCACTGTCTCTTTGTGCATAAAGGTCAGCATTCTTCCACTTGTACTCACCTTTCGGTTGCTCAGACGGATGCGATGCACAGCCGGCGAGCAAACAAGCGAGAAGACTGCGGACAACTCGTTTCATACAAAACTCCCATGATGCCCAACGCTGCGGCTGAGCGGCGCGGGCCACCCGAGCCAGAACAAATGAACCAACGGTCACCGCGTCCGCTCGAGCCGTTTGTTGGGCCTCACTTCTTCTCCCCGACATGAAAGGAAATGCTGCCATCAGGGTTGTGTCGGATCTGTGCGTTGCCCTGAGCCTCGATGAACGCGCCGGCGCCAGCGTGAATCGCTGTTTTTTTCGTTGTCATTGCACTGTTGTTGCCGAACAGAGCAGCTCCTCTCTCGCTTCCGAATATCAGGGCCTGATTAGCATGAAGATGGGACCCTTGAATCGACAGGAAGCCGTTTTGAACGAGCGCGTTCACCACAGTTTCGGAGTGCATTGATATGCCGTGAAGTCGGAGTTGGTTCTGTACTACGCCAGGGAAATCCTCGGGCTTCAACTTACCGCTAGCGAGGCTCTTCAGCGCATCGTAGATGCCGCTTGATGCTACGCCGAGGCCGAGCTGGCTGAGAATGGTGAGAGGGTCCATGGTCATCTCCTCTATGAGGCCCAACTAGAATTCGAAAGGTCACTACCTACACCGTCATCCCACCTAAGTCAAGATGTCGTGCATGAGGTCCGGTGCATCAATCACATGGCTTGCAGACGTTGATTTAGGCTGCCTAAAATACATCGGATGGAATCCAGGGGTCTCAAGCCGCCCAAGCTGCTGGACCGGATGCGCGAGGCGCTGCGGGTGGCGCATTACAGTCTGCGCACCGAGCAGGCGTACGTGGATTGGGCGCGGCGTTTCATTCTGTTTCACGGCAAGCGCCATCCGCGCGAAATGGGCCCGGCCGAAGTCGGCGCGTTTCTCACCCATCTGGCTACCGGCAGAAACGTGTCGGCGTCCACGCAGAACCAGGCCAAGGCGGCGCTGCTGTTTCTCTACAAGCGGGTGCTCGGCGTCGAGTTGCCGTGGCTGGACGAGGTGGTGCAGGCCAAGGTCAAAAAGCGCCTGCCGGTGGTGCTGACGCCGCGCGAGGTGCGCGGGCTGCTGCACGAGCTCAACGGCACGATGTGGCTGATCGTCAGTCTGCTCTACGGCACCGGCATGCGGCTGTTGGAGGGCTTGCGCTTGCGGGTCAAGGACGTGGAGTTCGAGCGCCGCGAGATCGTGGTGCGCGACGGCAAGGGCGGCAAGGACCGCGTGACGCTGCTGCCGGAGAATCTGATCGCGCCGTTGCAGGAGCAACTGGCGCGCGCCAAGAAGCTGCACGACGAGGACCTGGCCGCCGGCTACGGCGAGGTGTGGTTGCCGGACGCCCTGGCGCTCAAATATCCCAAAGCCGGCAAGGCCTGGGGTTGGCAGTACGTGTTTCCCTCGCCGACGCGCTCGAAAGATCCGCGCACGGGCACGACGCGGCGCCATCACATCCTGCCGGAAACGGTGCAGAAGGCGGTCAAGCTCGCGGCCGCGCGCGCCGGCATCGTCAAGCCCTGCACGCCGCATGTATTGCGGCATTCCTTCGCCACGCATCTTCTGCAGGCGGGCTACGACATCCGCACGGTGCAGGAGCTGCTCGGGCACTCGGACGTGAGCACGACGATGATCTACACCCACGTGCTCAACCGCGGCGGGCGAGGCGTGGTCAGTCCGCTGGATCGGATATAGGGGGCGCGGCGCAGCGCACGAATCACGCCGGCACAGCGCGAAGCTCGCCGAGCCGGGATAATGACGCCCCTTTCTGATCGTGATCGGCCGGCGGATGCGTTTCGAGCTTTTGGAGCGTGAGGGACAGGCGCGGCGCGGGCGGCTGCTGTTCGACCGCGGCGTGGTGGATACGCCGGCGTTCATGCCGGTGGGTACGTACGGCACGGTCAAGAGCGTGACGCCGGAGGAGCTGCACGGAGTCGGTGCGCAGATCGTGCTCGGCAACACCTTCCATCTGATGCTGCGGCCGGGCGCCGAGGTCATCGCGCGCTTAGGCGGGCTGCACCGCTTCATGCACTGGGAGGGCCCGATCCTGACCGACTCCGGCGGCTTTCAGGTGTGGAGCCTGGCCAAGCTGCGCAAGCTCAGCGAGCAAGGCGTGGAGTTCAGCTCGCCGGTGGATGGGGCCCGCGTGTTCCTGACGCCGGAACGCGCGATCGAGGTGCAGCGCCTGCTGGGCAGCGACATCGCGATGCAGTTCGATGAATGCACGCCGTACCCGGCGACGTTCGAGCGTGCGCGGGAGTCGATGTTGCTTTCGGCGCGCTGGGCGCAGCGCTGCAAAACCGCGTGGAGCAACACGGCGGATGCGGCCCTGTTCGGCATCGTGCAGGGCGGGGTGTATCCCGAGCTGCGCGCCGAGTCGCTGGCGCGGCTGACGGAAATCGGCTTCGACGGCTATGCACTGGGGGGGCTGGCGGTCGGCGAGAGCGAACCCGAGCGGCTGGCGGTATTGGAGGCGATGGCCGAGCGGATGCCGGCGCAGGCGCCGCGCTACCTGATGGGGGTGGGCACGCCGCGCGATCTGGTACAGGCGGTAGCCCGAGGCATGGATCTGTTCGACTGCGTGCTGCCGACGCGCAATGCGCGCAACGGTCACCTGTTCACGAGCACCGGCGTGGTCAATATCCGCAACGCGCGGTTCCGCGAGGACGACTCGGTCCTGGACCCGGACTGCACCTGCTACACCTGCCGCAATTATTCGCGCGCCTACCTGCACCACCTGGACCGCTGCAAGGAGATTCTCGGCAGCCGGCTCAACACTTTGCACAATCTGCACTACTACCAGAACCTGATGGCGCGCGTGCGCGCGGCGATCGAGGCCGGTTGCTTCGCGGGGTTCGCCGCCCAGTTCCTGGCCGGCCCAGCGGGCGCGCGGCGCGGTGGATGACACACGGCGGCGGGCCGTTGGTTGCGCCCCGTCCGAGCGGCGATGAAACGCACCGGCGGTCGGTGGCTTGCGACCGCCGGCGGCCGTCGGATCACGCTCGAGCGCCGAGGTGGCGTTCCAGATCCTTGTCGATCGCCGCGGGGGTATCGGTGGGCGCGTAGCGCGCCGCCACCTGTCCCTGCGGGTCGATCAGGAACTTGGTGAAGTTCCATTTGATCGCCTGCGAGCCGAAAAGCCCTGCCTTCTGGCGCTTCAAGAACTTGTACAGCGGGTGCGCGTCCGCGCCGTTGACCTTGATCTTGGCGAACATGGGGAAGCTCACGTCGTACTTGGTCGAACAGAAATTCTTGATTTCCGCCTCGTTACCCGGCTCCTGGTGACCGAACTGGTCGCAGGGAAAGCCGAGCACCGTCAAGCCGCTGTCCTTGTATTTCTGATACAGCTCTTCCAGGCCTTTGTACTGGGGCGTGAAGCCGCACTTGGAAGCGACGTTGACGATCAGCACCCAGCGGCCGCGGTAGGCCGACAGCGGGTGTTCCTTGCCGTCGATGTCCACGGCACCGAAGTCATAGACGTTGACCATGAAGGACCCTCCGGTCAGGCCGCGCTGGCCAGCGCGGCGTCTTCCAGCCGCATCGGTTCGGCAGCCGGCTGCTGCAGTATGGCGCACAACGCCGGTACCAGCGGCAGCATTCGGCCGGCGAAGAACTGCGCGGTGGCCAGTTTGGTGTCGCGCAGGGTTACATTGTCGCTGGCCGCCGCGGCCTTGGCCATCCGCAGCCAGTTGTAGCCGAGATAGGTCAGGGCGAACGCGCGCAGGTAATCCGCCGCGGCGAAGCCGGCGTCTTCCGGCCGGGCCTTGTACGATTCCTGCAGCCAGTGGGTGGCGCGCTCCAGCTCGTCCACCGCCTGGCGCAGCGGCCGGGCGATGAAGCCCAGCGGGGTTTCGGCGCAGCCTTCGGCGCGCACCGCAGCGAAGAAACGCTGCGGCAGCCGGCCGTTGTGCAGCATCAGCTTGCGCCGCACCAGGTCCATCGCCTGCACGCCGTTGGTACCTTCGTACAGCGCCAGGATTTTGGCGTCGCGCACGATCTGCTCGATGCCATGATCGCGGATGTAGCCGTGACCGCCATAGACCTGCACCGCCAGGCTGCCCAGCTCGAATGCCATGTCGGTGCAGTAGGCCTTGACCAGCGGCGTGCACAGGTCCACCCAGTCCTGTGCCTGCTCGCGCACCTCGGCGTCCGGGTGGTGGTGGGCGAGGTCGACGTGCAGCGCGGTCTCGTAGGCCATCACCCGCGCGCCTTCGGTGACCGCCTTCATGGTCAGGATCATGCGCCGGACGTCCGGGTGGTGGATGATGGTCTGAGCGTCGTCGAACGCCTTGCCCTGCCTGCGTTCCAGCGCATAGCGCAGCGCGTTCTGGGTGGCCAGCTCGCACAGGCCCAGGCCCTGGAAGCCGACCATGATGCGCGCCAGGTTCATCATCACGAACATGTTCTGGATGCCGGTGTTCGGGGCGCCGACCAGGAACCCCCGGGCGCCGTCGAACCGCATCGTGCAGGTGCAGGAGCCGTGCATGCCCATCTTGTGTTCGATGGATACGCAGTGCGCGGCGTTGCGCTGGCCCGGCGCGCCGCCGGCGCCGGGCAGGAATTTCGGCACGATGAAGGTCGACAGACCCTTGATGCTCGGCGGCGAGTCCGGCAGGCGCGCCAGCACGAAGTGCACGATGTTCTCGGCCATCGTGTGCTCGCCCGAGGTGATGAAGATCTTGCCGCCGTCGATCCGGTAGCTGCCGTCCGCCTGCGGGATCGCCTTGGTTTTGACCGCGGCCAGGTCGGTGCCCGCCTGTGGCTCGGTCATGCACATGGTGCCGGTCCATTGCCCGGTGGCGAGCTTGGGCAGATATAACTTTTTCTGCTCCCGGCTGCCGCACGCAAGGATCGCCTCGTAGCAACTGCTGGTCAGACCGGGATATAGCGCGAAGGCGCAGTTGGCCGAGCACAGCATTTCCTCGACCACTTTCGACAGCGTGTACGGCAGCCCCTGGCCGCCATAGTCGGGATCGGCCGCCAGTCCGACCCAGCCGGAGCGCCAGTAGAGTTCGTAGGCCTGCGCCATGCCGTCGGGCACCCGCACTTCGCCGTCCTGCCAGCGACAGCCCTGGGCGTCGGCAGAGGCGTTCAGCGGCGCGATTTTCTCTTCGATCAGCTTGGCGGCCTGCCCGATCAGGCTGTCGAAAGTTTCCGGCGTGGCCTCGTCGAAGCCGGGCAGCTCGGACAGCCGGCCGGCGCCGAGCACGTCGTGCAGCACGAAGGCGATTTCGCGCTGCGGAGCTTGATAAGTGGCCATCTTCGAACGCATCCGTTGCAGATTTCCGAATCTGCAAAGGCTAGCACAGGCGGTTGCGCCGGCCGGCCGCCGCCATGCCCTGTGGCATAATCCGACGCTGCTTTATAAATAGGGTGGGCAAGGGTGGCCTGGTCGATCATCGATGCATTGATTCCCGCCGCGCAGGCGCAAACCGCCGCCGGCGCCGGCACGCAACAGAACCCGCTGCTGGAGCTGGCGCTGCCGATCGTGCTGCTGGTGGTGTTCTATTTCCTGCTGATCCGCCCGCAGATGAAGCGCAGCAAGGAACAGCGGCAGATGCTGGAAAAGCTGGCCAAGGGCGACGAGGCGGTCACCAGTGGCGGCTTGGCCGGGCGCATCGTCGCCATCGGCGAGGCCTATCTGACGCTGGAAATCGCCGACAAGGTCGAGGTCAAAGTGCAGAAGCACTCCATCGCCGGCGTGCTGCCGAAGGGAACGCTGAAAAACCTCTAGCGCCGCCGCGGGTGAGGGATCGTGCTTCGCGGCCGCTGGTCGCGGCATCCCGAACGCCGGGCCGTGGATGGCCGGGCCGGGCTGTCCGAAGCCCCCGAGGTCGCGCCAAGGACGGCGGGTAATGAACATGAATATTAACGGTATCGAAGAGGTCTAGCCTCCACACGTCATGCGCCACTATCCGCTGTGGAAAACCCTGTCGCTGATCGTCGTCACGCTGATCGGCGCGTTCTACGCCCTGCCCAACCTTTACGGCGAACAGCCGGCGGTGCAGATCACCACCGTGTCCGGCGACAGCCTGCCGTCGGATTTCGGCGACCAGGTGGCGCGGACCCTCAAGCAGGATCAACTGCCGTACGACTCCTCACGGCTGGAAAACGGGCAGTGGCTGGTGCGGGTGGATGAAACCGGCACCCAGCTCAAGATCGCCGATGCCTTGAAGCGCGCCTTCGCCGCCGAGAACCAGGCGGCGCGCTACACCGTGGCGCTGAACCTGGCGCCGCGCACCCCGGGCTGGCTGCGGGCGCTCGGCGGACGGCCGATGGCGCTGGGCCTGGATCTGCGCGGCGGCGTGCACTTTCTGCTGCAGGTGGATCTGGACGACGCGCAGCGCAACGCGCTCAAGCGCTATCTCAACGATGTGCCGACGCTGCTGCGCAAGAAGGATCTCCACTACCGCGGCCGGCGGCTGGCCGGTGACCAGGTGTTGCTGAGCTTCGGCAATCCGCAGACGCGCGCGGCGGCGCGCGCGGCGATCGCCGGCGACTATCCGGAGCTGGCGCTGAGCGAGGCCAGCGACGCCGACGGCGCCCCGCAGTTGTCGCTGAAGCTGTCGTCGACGGAAATCAAGCGTATCGACGACAACGCCGTCGAGCAGAACCTGATCACGCTGCGCAACCGCGTCAACCAGCTCGGCGTGGCCGAACCGCTGGTGCAGCGCCAGGGCACCGACCGCATCGTCGTCGAGCTGCCCGGCGTGCAGGACACCACCCGGGTCAAGGAGCTGCTGGGCGCCACCGCGACGCTGGAATACCGCGCGGTGGATACCGACGGCAATCCGCAGCTCGCCGCGTCCACCGGCGACGTGCCGCCGGACGACGAACTGTTCTACACCCGTCAGGGGCATCAGCCGGTGCTGCTCAAGCGCGAGGCGATCGCCGCCGGTTCGGAGATCGTCAACGTGGCACCGGGCTTCGACCAGAACGGCCAGCCTTCGGTCAACGTACGGCTGGACGCCGCCGCCGGGCAGCGCATGCTGCACTTCACCGAGCGCAACGTCGGCAAGCCGATGGCGGTGTTGTACAAGGAAACCCAGGTGGTGACCAACTACAACGCCAGGGGCGAGCCGATCCGCGAGCGCAAGAAAATCGAGGACGTGATCAACGTCGCCACCATTCAGGGCGTGTTCGGCAGCCAGTTCCAGACCACCGGCGTGACCAACAAGGAAGCCCACGATCTGGCATTGCTGCTGAAGTCCGGCGCGCTGGCGGCGCCGATCGACATCGTCGAGGAGCGCACCGTCGGCCCTAGCCTGGGCGCCGACAACATCCGCCAGGGCACGCTGGCGGTGATTGTCGCCTTCGGCCTGGTGATCGGCTTCATGGCGCTGTATTACCGGGTGTTCGGGCTGTTCGCCGACTTCGCGCTGCTGCTCAACCTGGTGCTGATCGTCGGCAGCCTGTCGATCGTCCATGCCACGTTGACCATGCCCGGCATCGCCGGCATCGTGCTGACGCTGGGCATGGCGGTGGACGCCAACGTGCTGATCAACGAACGCATCCGCGAAGAGCTGCGCGGCGGCAAGACGCCGCTGGCGGCGATGGACGCCGGCTACGAACGCGCGTTCCTGACCATCGCCGATTCCAACGTCACCACGCTGATCGCGGCGATCGTGCTGTTCGCGCTCGGCTCCGGACCGGTCAAGGGTTTCGCGGTGACGCTCTCCCTCGGTATCCTGACCTCGATGTTCACCGCCATCGTCGGCACCCGCACGCTGGCGCACTACATTTTCCGCGGGCGCAAGCTCAAGGATCTACCGGTTTAGACAATGCGCTTTCTATCCCGTCCGCCGAATATCGACTGGGTCGGTCAACGCAAGCGCGCGCTGGCGCTGTCGATCGTCGTTTCGCTGGCCTGCCTGACGCTGCTGTTCACCCGCGGGCTGAATCTGGGCATCGACTTCACCGGCGGCGTGCTGGTGGAGGTCAGCTACCCGGTACCGGCGCAGCTCGACACCGTGCGCCAGGAACTCAAGGCCGCCGGTTATGAGGAGGCCACGGTGCAGTTTTTCGGCAGCGCCAGCGACGTTCTGATCCGTCTGCCGGCGCCGAAATCCGAGGCCGTCGGTAGCGCCGGCGAAAAGCAGCAATCCTCGGCGATCAGCGCCAGAGTGCTGCAGGCGCTCGGCGCCAGGGACAAGGGCATTACGCTGCGGCGGGTGGATTTCGTCGGCCCGGCGGTCGGTGCCGAACTCAAACAGAAGGGCACCCTGGCGCTGCTGGCCGCCTTCTTCGGCATCTTCCTGTACATCATGTTCCGCTTCGAGTGGAAATTCTCGCTCGGCTCGATCGCAGCGCTCACCCACGACGCGATCATGACGCTGGGCTACCTGTCGCTGGTGCGCGAGGAGTTCGATCTGACGGTGTTGGCCGGCGTGCTGGCGATGCTCGGCTACTCGAACAACGAGTCGATCGTGCTGTTCGACCGGGTGCGCGAGAACCTGCTGAACCTGCGCAAGCGCAGCGTCGAGGAGATCGTCAACCTGTCGATCAACCAGACGCTGATGCGCTCGGTGGTCACCCATTTCACGGTGCTGCTGGTGCTGCTGGCGCTGCACTACCTGGGTGGCAAGAGCGTGCACGGTTTCTCGGTGGCGATGATGGTCGGCGTGATCGTGGCCACCTACTCGTCGATCTACATCTCCAGCGGCGTGGCCATCCTGCTTCACGTCAAGCGCGAGGATCTGCTGCCGCCGAAGCTGGAGGAAATCGACCACCTGCCGTAAGCCCGGGACACTCGCCTGCAGGTCTTACGGGCAACCAGGCCTGAAGCAACTTCAGTCCACAAATGAAACTTTCTGTTCCGTTTGCGTTCATTCACGTTCATTTGCGGACTGTTTGGCTTTGGCCGTCGTTTCGCGTGCGGCGGCCAGCATCCCGGCGAGGATCGGGTGCAGCTTGGGCGTGGCAGCGAGGATATGGCCGCTGGCCAGCGGGTCGGCGCCGCCCAGGGCCTCGCTGACGATGCCGCCGGCTTCCTGCACCAGTACGATGCCGGCGGCGATGTCCCAGGGGTGCAGATGCAGTTCCCAGTGGGCGTCGAGGCGGCCGGCGGCGACATAGGCCAGATCCAGCGCGGCGGCGCCGGCGCGCCGCACGCCGGCGGTGGCGGCGACCACCCGCCGCAGCATCGGCAGCCAGGCGTCCAGGTTGGCGGCGTCGATCGGCACGCCGGTGCCGATCAGCGCCGAGTCCATGTCGGTGCAGCCGGAAACGCGGATGCGGCGGTTGTTGAGCTGCGCCCCGCCGCCGCGGCTGGCGACGTACAGATCGTTGGTGCAGGGGGCGTAGATCACGCCGTGATCGAGCCGGCCCTTAACCTGGACGCCGATCGATACGGCGAAGTGCGGCAGCCGGTGCAGGAAGTTGGTGGTGCCGTCCAGCGGGTCGACGATCCACACCACCTCTGACCGGCCGCGGGCGCCGCCCTCCTCGGCCAGAATCGCGTGGTCGGGGTAGGCGCGATGGATGATCGCGATGATCTCGTTCTCGGCGCCGCGGTCGACGTCGCTGACGAAATCGTTGCGCGCCTTGCGCGACACGCGCAACTGATCGGCGCGATCGAGATGGCGCAGAATCAGATTGCCGGCGGCGCGCGCGGCCGAGACGGCGATGTTGACCAGCGGGTGCATGGTGGAACTCCGAAACGGACGGCGTCGCGAGCGGGTTGGCAGGCCGCGGCGGGAATTGCCAGACTGGCCGCCTGACGCCGGCGATAACCGGCGGTATCGATTCGACGAGCGATCACTGTGAGCAACGACCTATTATCCCGCATTCGCATCGTGCTGGTCGGCGCCCAGCACCCCGGCAACATCGGCGCCGCCGCGCGGGCGATGAAGACGATGGGCCTCGAGCAACTGGTGCTGGTGGCGCCGCGCGCGTTCCCGCACCCGGACGCGGCGGCGATGGCCGCGGGCAGCGAGGATCTGCTGCAGCGGGCGCGGGTGGTGGCTACGCTCGACGAGGCGGTTACCGATTGTCGGCGCGTGGCCGGGACCACGGCGCGGCGCCGTTACCTGTCGCTGCCGGTGCGAACGCCGCGCGAATGGGTCGAGCAGGCCGCCGCGCAGGACGGCCGCATCGCGCTGCTGTTCGGCCGCGAGCGCAGCGGTCTGACCAACGCCGAACTCGACCGCTGCCAGACGCTGATCAACATCCCCGCCAACCCGGATTACGCCTCGCTGAATCTGGCGCAGGCGGTGCAGCTGCTGGCCTACGAACTGCGCATCGCCGCCGGGCACCGCCGCGCCGCCGCGCCGCGGGAGGTCCACCGTCCGGTGGATCAGGCCGAGATGGAACGTTTTTACGGGCACCTGCGGCGCGTGCTGGTGGCGATCGGTTTCCTGGATCCGGACAATCCGCGCCTGTTGCTGCGGCGGCTGCGCCTGCTGTTTGCGCGTGCCGCGCCGGATGCTAACGAGATCAATATCCTGCGGGGCATGCTGACCGCGGTCGAAGGCTCGCTGGTGCGGCGATGACCCGGTGCGGTATCCGCGCGGGCGCACGGGGTCGGCGGCTGCCGGAGCCTCGACAGCGGGTGCTGCCAGCACGATCGCTCGCGCGCGAAGCCAGGCCCCTGGCGCAAGCTGAAGCAGCCGTCGCCGAAGCGGCCGCTGCGGGCACGATGCGGGCGATGAAACCGAGGCGCCGGTCGCGGCGCCGCTGGCTGGTGTTCGCCGCGCTGGCGCTCAGCGGCGTTGTGCGCGCCGCCGGCACCCCGAGCATCGCGTTCTACTACGGCAGCCAGCCGCCGGCCGGAATGCTGTCGCAGTTCGATTGGGTGGTGGTGGAAGCCGCCAATCTGCCGCCGCCGCAACTGCCGGCGCTGCGGCGGCACGGCGCCGAGGTGTTCGCCTACGTCAGCCTCGGCGAGATCGAACGCTGGCGCGGCGACACCACGGGACTGGGGCGCGAGCTTGTTCTCGGCCGCAACCCGCAGTGGAACACCGAGGTCATCGACCTGACCCGGCCGGGCTGGCGCGACTATATTCTCGACCGCCGCATCGCGCCGCTGTGGCGGCAGGGCTATCGCGGATTTTTCCTCGATACGCTGGACAGCTTCGAGCTGTACGCCAAGGACGCTTCACAGGTGGCCCGGCAACGGCGCGCGCTGGCGGGCATCATCGAGGCGATCCACGCCCGCTTCCCCGGCGTCAAACTGCTGCTCAACCGCGGCTTCGGCGTGTTGCCGCAGGTGCATGACGTCGTCGTCGGCGTGGTGGCCGAATCGCTGTTCAAGGGCTGGAACGCCGGCACCAAGACGTACACCGACGTCGCCGCCGCGGATCGTGACTGGCTGCTGGCTCGTCTGCGCGAGGTGCAGCAGCGCTACCGCCTGCCGGTGGCCGTGATCGACTACCTGCCGCCGCTGCAGCGCCAGGCGGCGCGCGAGGACGCGCGCCGCATCCAGGCGCTCGGCTTCACGCCGTGGGTCAGCGACGCAGCGCTGGATCAGATGGGCGTCGGCGCCATCGAGGTGATGCCGCGTCAGGTGTTGATGCTCTACCAGCTCGACGCAGCGGGCGGCAACGTCGCTTACGAATCGGTCAACCAGTACGCGGCGATGCCGCTGGAATATCTGGGCTTTTCACCGATCTACCGCAACGTGCGCGAGCCGCTGCCGGCCGACACGCTGCGCGGGCGTTACGCCGGCATCGTGACCTGGTTCAATGGCCCGCTCGCCAAGCCCAACCGGTACCGGGCCTGGCTGCTCAGGCAGCTCGGTGACGGCGTGCCGGTGGCGATCCTCGGCGAGCCCGGCGTCGCGCTGGACGGCGAGCTGCTGCAACGCATGGGCCTGCGCGCGGCGGGGGATTTCGATTCGGCCTCGGCGCAGGTCGCCGCGCACGACGACCTGGTCGGTTTCGAAACGCTGCCGGAACGCCTGCCGGATTACCAGAGCGGTTTCCTGCCGGCGCGTGCCGGCGTCACCGCGCACCTGACGCTGCGCGATTCCCGCGGCAACACGCTGGCGCCGGTGCTGACCGGAGCCTGGGGCGGTTTGGCGCTGAGCCCGTGGCTGATCGAATCCGCGCCCGGGGTCTACGGACCGACTTCCGGCGAGGCGGGCACCGGCGGCCACCAGCGCTGGATTCTGGATCCGTTCGGGTTCTTCAAAACGGCCTTGCATTTGCCGGATATGCCCGCGGTCGACGCGACCACCGAAAACGGCGACCGCATCGCCACCGCGCACGTCGACGGCGACGGCTTCGCCAACCGCGCCAACCTGCCCGGCGCGCCGCTGGCCGGCCAGGTGCTGCTCGAGCGGATTTTCAAGCGCTACGACTTTCCGGTGGCGGTATCGGTGATCGAGGGAGAAATCGCGCCCGACGGATTGTATCCGAAGCTCGCGCCGCAACTGGAGCGCATCGCGCGCCGCATCTTCCGGCTGCCCGACGTCGAGATCGCCTCGCACACCTACAGCCACCCGTTCGAGTGGCTGGCGCTGAAGCCGGGTACGGCGTCGGGCAAATACAACCTGCCGATTCCCGGCTACCGTTTCTCGCTGGCCCGGGAGATCGACGGTAGCGTGCGCTACATCGACCGCCGGCTGGCGCCGCCCGGCAAGAAGACCGCCATCGTGCTGTGGAGCGGCTCGGCCGTGGTGCCGGAGCGCGCGTTGCAACTGACCCGTGAACTGGGGCTGGCCAACATGAACGGCGGCAACACCGACATCACCCGCGCCAACGACAGCCTGACCGAAGTCTCGCCGATGACTGCGCCGGCCGGACCGTACCGGCAGGTGTACGCGCCGGTGATGAACGACAATATCTACACCCACGGCTTCACCGGCCCGTTCTGGGGCTTTACGCGCGTGATCCAGACTTTCGAGCTGACCGATGCGCCGCGCCGGCTCAAGCCGATCACCATCTACTATCACTTTTTCTCCGGCGGACGCCTGGCGTCGGTCGAGGCCGTCGACAAGGTCTACCGCTACGTTCTGAGCCGGCCGGTGATGCCGATGTTCGAAAGCACCTACAGCCGGCTGGTCGAGGACTTCTACCGCATCGGCGTGGCGCGGCGGCTGAACGGCGATTGGCAGATCACCGGCGCCACCGAGGATCGCACGCTGCGCCTGCCGGCCGGGCAGTGGCCCGATCTGGTAACCAGCCCGCAAGTGGTCGGCGTGCAGGTGCTGCCGCAGGGTCGCTACGTGGCGCTGTCGGGCGCCGACAGGCTGGATCTGCGGCTGACATCGCGGCCGCCGACGGTGCCGTATCTGGAGCGCGCCAACGGGCGCATAGCGCAATGGCAACGCCGGCCCGACGGCTTCCGGCTGCGCGTGCGCGGACAGGTGCCGCTGCAGATCACGCTGGCCGGCCTGGGCGGGCGCTGCCGGGTCGATGCGCCGGGCGCCCGCCGCCAGCCGCAAAGCGCCGGCCGCCTGCGCCTGCACTACCGCGGCAAGGACTCCGGCGATGTCACCGTCGCCTGCCGATAGGCCGCGACCGCTGGTCAGTCTGCTGGCGGTCGCCGTCATCGCCGCAGTGCTGGCGGCGCTGCTGCTTCTCTTGTATCCGGGGCGCGGCCACGGACCCGTCGGCACTCAGGCGGATTACGCCGCCGCCCCGCTGGATTATCTGCAGACGTTGCTGAACAACGAGCCGCAGAACGACGCGCTGCGCCGGTCGGTTCTGCGCAAACAGATCGCCGCCGGCGATTTCGCCGCGGCGCGGCGGACGCTGGCGGACCTGAAGCCGGCCGATCCGCAGGCCGCCTGGCTGCGGCTGCAAATCGACTGGGGCGAGTTCGTCGCCACCGCGCCGGACGATCCGCGGCGCGCGGCGGCGCGCCGGCGTGTGGCGGCGGACCTCGAAGCGCTGCCGGCCGGGGATACGGCACCGCTCGACGAGGCGCAGTTGGAAGTGCTGGCCACCGACTTTCTGGCGCTGGGGCAGCCGCAACGCGCGGCGCCGCTGTACGAGGCGCTGGCGCTGCGCCAGCCGCAGCGCGCGTATGCCCGCTGGGCGCAGGCCGGCCGGTGGTGGCTGGCGGCGGGACAGCCCGCTCGGGCGCAGCAGGCCTGGGAACGAGCCCTCTCTGCCGCGGCCACATCGGCGCAGCGGCGCGACGCCGGCAGCGAAGCGATGCGCGCGGCGCGCATGGCCGGCGGCAGGCAGTCTCTGCAACTGGCACAAACGCTGCTGGAACAGCGGCCGGACGATCCTGGCCTGCTGCAGCAGGGCATCGACGTCGCGCTGGCCAGCCGGCGCCCCGATCTCGCGCTGGCCTGGGCGCGCCGGCTGGCTGCGCTGCGACCCGACGACGACCAGGCGCAGCGACGGCGATTGGATCTCGCGCTCGCCGACGGCCGCCTGCCGGAAGCGCTCGAGGTGGCCCGGGCGCTGGCGCGGCGCCATCCCG
Organism: Gammaproteobacteria bacterium; assembly: GCA_028871525.1. GTDB lineage: Bacteria > Pseudomonadota > Gammaproteobacteria > Nevskiales > Nevskiaceae > SCRT01. Next base: position 11,241 of record JAGWMX010000025.1, on the reverse strand, counting down.
ACGACTGGCGCCTGCAGTTCCGGCTGGCGCAACTGCTGGAGTGGAACGGTTATCCGGATCAGGCTCTGCGGCAGTACCTCGCGGTGTCGAAGGCGCACCCGGACGCACAGGTCGACGCGCGCATCGTCGCGCTCGGCGTCGGCACGCACGACGCGCCGGCGGTGGCCGACGCGCTGCTGCGCCAGAGCCGGCGCCGGCGCCTGTCGCCGTCCGAGATGACCCTGCTGGTCGACGAACTCGACGATCAGATGGACCAGCCGCGCCGCGCCGCGCAAGCCCTGCAGGGCTGGTTGCGCGACGAGCCTGCCGACCGCCCGCTGTGGGAACGGCTGGCCGGCATCTACGCCGATACCGACCGGCCCGAGCGCGCGCTGCAGACTTGGCGGCGCATCGCCGGCCGGTACGGCCGCGGCCTGACCGAAACCCGGGCCCGCGCCCGTCTGCAGATCCGGCAGTGGCATTTCGGCGCCGCGCTGCGGACGATGCTGTCGCTGCTGCGACCGGCGCCGGCGCCGCAGCCGCAGGATCCCGGTTACTGGCAGGAACTGGGGGATCTCGGCTGGCTGCACAACGACCTGCCGGCGGTGGTGAAAGGCTACGGCTGGCTTTACGAACACCGCCCCGAGGCACTGACCGCAGCCGATGCGAGCCGGTTGGTCACCGCCGATCTGCGCGTCGGCGATGCGGACGCCGCGGCACGGGTCGCGGTCGGTGTGTGGCGCCGCCGCCGCGATCCGTCGCCGCTGCTGCTGGCGCTCGACGGCGCGATGACGGCCGCACGCCGGGACCTCGCCGGCCGGCTGCTGGCACTGGCCGATGGGGCGCCGCAAACCTTCGCCGGCAACGTCGATTACTGGCGCCTGCGCGGCGCTTACCTGCAGGCCGACGATGCCGCCGGTGCCGCCGCGGCCTATCGGCAGGCATTGCGGCGGCGGCCCGACGACGGCGATCTGCGCGCGGCGTATCTGTACGCACTGATCGATCAGGGCGACACGCCGGCGCTGGCGCGCGCGCTGCGGCGCTGGCGCGACGAAGCCGCCGGCAGCCCGGCGCTGTGGGCGCCGTACGCGCTCGGTTACTCGCGACTGGAGCAGCCGCGGCAGGCGCTGCCGTGGTTCGCGCGCCGCGCCGCGGCGCAGCCGGACGACGCCGCGTGGCTGCTCAGTTACGCCGACGCGCTGGACGCCGCGCGGCGCTTCGACGCCGCCTATCGCCTGCGCCGGTTCGCCTATGCGCGGCTGCGCGCCCGCCTGGGTGAGGAACCGCGCTTCGCGACCAGCGGTCGTGGCGGTTCCGAACGCCCGGCCAGGGATGGCCGGGCCGGGCCCGGATCGAAGCCACCGGTGCCGCGCCAGGGATGGCGCGCACAGAGAACATACGAGGAACAGCGCGCGTTGCTGCAGGATGCCCGGCTCGGCGCCGATTTCGGTCTGCACTGGCTGCGGCGCCTGCTGTCGCTGCGCGGACCCGAACCGCTCGACGCCCGCGACTTCGAGTCTCTGGTCGATTGGCACCTGGCGCACGGACAGCCGGCCTACGCCCGCTTCTGGGCGCTGCGTGCGCGGCGCGACGGCGTGCGCCTGCCCGCCGAACAGCGGCTGGCGCTGGCGCTGGCCGCGGATGACCGGCACGCGGTAGGCGAACTGCTGGCACGCGGCGGGTCGTTGAGCCTGGGCGACCGCGTCGAAGCCCTGCGGCGGATCGGCCGCGACGCCGACGCCCTGCGGCTGGCGCTCGACCCGCTCGACCCGCGCGGTCCGTGGATCCCCGGCGGCGAGCAACTGCCGCAGGCGGCGGCGGAGCTGCGCGCGCGCCAGCCCCGCGACGTCGGCGCGACGGTCAGCGCGCTGCGCATCGGCGATTTGCGCGCGTATACCGAACTGGCCGCGGCGACCGACAGTCGGCAGCGCTGGAGCGTGACGGTGCAAACCCGTGCCACCCAGTTCGCGCGCCGCGGGCTGGCGCTGGACCTGGACCGCCTCGGCCACGAATACGCCGGTCGCGTCGAGCTGGTTTACCGCGGCCGCCGCGGCATCACCACCGTCGAGGGTGGCCGCGTGCAGACCGGCGCGGTGGACTTCAGTCAGGCGGGGCTGAGCCAGAGCTATCGTTTCACCGAACGGCTGACCGGCGACGCCTTCGCCCGCTATCACGAGCAGACGCTCGATTCTGCCTTGTTCCGCGTGCTGGGCACGCGCGATGCCGCCGGCCTGGATCTGCAGTACGCCGCCGATGCCCGCGACGCGCTATCGCTGACCGCGCAGGGGCTGCGCTACCAGACGCGCTGGAACGAGCACCTCGGCAGCGGCTACCAGTTTTCCGGCGAGCTCGACCACGCGCTGCTGCGCGGGCGCAGCTATGAGCTCGGCCTGCGTCTGAGCACCGCCTACATCGGCAATCAGCTTAAGGCCCATCTGCCACCTCGCGTGGCCGCCCGCCTGCCGGTTGGAACCGGCATCGACGCCTTGCTGCCGGACCAGTACGGCGTTTCCGGCTTCGGGGTGACGATTGCGCGCGGGCGGCCGAACGCCGATTATCCTGCGGTCAGCGGCTTGCGTTATGCCGTCGATCTGGGGGCGGATTACATCTGGACCGACCGTCGCGTGGGCCTGCATTTCGACGCCGGAGTCGGCCGGCATCTGTTCGGCGGCGACGACCTGAACCTGTTTTTCCGCTTCGATCGGACGCAGGCGACCACCGGCGGCACCACGCAGACCGTCGGCCTGCGTTACCGTTATTTTTTCGGGCGGTGAAGCGTGAGCGCAGCGGCCATGGCCGGGACGGGTTCGATCTGGGGGCTGCTGTGGTGCCGGGTGAGCAGGAACCGATCTTTAAAGGGATGACAATCATGAAACAAACACACTGGATTGCGGCACTGATGTTCGGCGCCTCGACGTTGTTGTCCGGCTGCGCCGTCACCGACGTGCAGTCCGCTCCGGCGTTTGCGGCCGACGCTCGTTGGGCGATGCTGCCGATGGTCAATGCCTCCGAGACGCCACTGGCCGGCGAGCGTGCCGAGGCCATCGCCGGCACCCTGCTGCGCAAGCGCGGCCTGGCCGATCTGACGCACTATCCGCCGCAGACCGATGCCTCGGGTTTGCCGGAGCTCGATGACCACCGGCGGCTGGAAAGCGCATTGCGCTGGGCCCGCTCGCAGAACTTCCGCTACGGCGTCAGCGGCGCGGTGTCCGAATGGACCTACAAGACCGGACTCGACGGCGAACCGGCGGTGGGTCTGACGCTGCAGGTCATCGACATCGCCTCCGGACGGGTGCTGTGGTCGGCTTCCGGTGCGGATTCCGGCTGGGGCTACGACAGCCTCAGTGGCACCGCCCAGCGGCTGCTGAACAGACTGATCGCGCGGCTGCCGCTCAAGCGCTGAAACGCCGTGCCGATACCCGCAGGCGACGAATTCAGTCAGGCGGCGCCGCGGCCGCCGGTGGCGTGGGCGGAGACCGTCGTCGCCACGCTGCTGCTGCCGATCGTCGGTCTGGCGCTGCACCGGCAGGATCCGCTGTTTCTGCACGGCGCCTTCCCGTGGCTTATTTTCGCACCGCTTCTGGTCGGCGGCCGTTACGGCTTCCTGTATGGTTTTTCCAGCGCGCTGCTGACGGTGGCGATGATGCTGCTGGCCTGGCGCACGGCCGGTCTGCCGGAACACGGGTTTCCGTACCAATACGCGCTGGCGGCGGTGATTGTCGGCATGTTTGCCGGCGAGCTCGCCGATTTGTGGCTGCGGCGTCTGGCACGCATGCAGTTGATCAACGAGTACGCCGGTTCCCGGCTGAGCGAGTTCACCCGCAGCTACCACCTGCTCAAGGCCTCGCACGATCAACTGGAGGAGCGGCTGGCCGACCAGCGCTACAACCTGCGCGATGCCCTGGCCGACCTGCGCAAGAAGTTCACTGCCGCCGGCGGCAGCGACATCCTGCACCGCAGCGCCGAGCAGATCCTCGAGTTCCTGGCCGTGCACGGCCAGTTGCAGAAAGCCTGGCTGTACGAGGTGTTCGACAACAACAGGCTCGGTGAGACGCCGCTGGCGACGCTTGGAACACCGCCGGTGCCGCTGGAGCGCGAGCATCCGATGCTGCGGGCGTGCCTGGAGCGCGGCCAGCTGATCAGCGTGCGCACCGACGGCCCGGAGCCGGCGGCGCGTTGGCAGCGCCAGGGGCTGCTGGCGGTGATCCCGCTGGTCGATATCCGTGGCCGCATCTGGGCGGTGGTGGCGGTGCGGACGATGCCGTTCATCGTCTTTCACCGCAAGAACCTGAACCTGCTGGCGGTCATCGGCAGCCATCTCGGCGACCTGATCGCCGACAGCCTGCGGCAGACACGACCGGCCGGCAGTGCTCCGGCCGAGGACGTGTTTTGCGACGAGCTGCGCCTGTGGGTTTTGTACGCGGCGCGCTATGGGCTCGAATCGCTGCTGGTCGGCGTCGAGCTGGCGCCGGCGGTCAGCGCCGACGGCGCGCCGTTGCGCCTGGATCATCTGCTGTTCGAGCAGATGCGTACGCTGGACAGCGGCCTGCGCCTGGCCAACGCGCGCGGCGGCCACAGCCTGCTGGTGCTGATGCCGCTGACCGGTATCGCCGGCGCCGACGGTTACCGCAAGCGGATCGGACGGCTGGTGGAGGCGCAACTGGGCCGGCCGGCCGGCGACGAGCTGCTGGTGCTGCACGTCTACGCATTGTCCGGGTCCGGGAACGACGCCGCGGCGATCTTCCGGCGCGCCTGCGCGGAGTGCCACGTTGCGCGCGCTTAATGGCGGGCTGTGGCCGGCGGCGCTGGCGCTGGAGACCGTTGCGGCATGGATGTTGTTCGCCGGCGGTGGCGTGACGCCGGCGCCGGCTGCCGGCGCGCACCTGCTGGCCGCGCTGCTGGCGGCTGCCGGCACCTATTCGTGGCTGCCGGCGCGCTACCGCCAGCCGCGCGGCTGGGCGCTGGCCTGCTTGTTCAGCGTCGCCGCCAGTATCCCGGTGCTCGGCATGCTGGGTCTGCTGGTCGGCCTGCTGCCGGCGCTGCGGCTGCCGCGCCACGCCGGCGAGGACGACTGGGAAGCGCAGCCGCATCCCGAGCTGCCGTTCAAACCGGTGGAGGTCGATCCGGAGGCGGTCTACCTGCGCGGCGGGCTGGCCGCGGTGCTGCTGCACTTCGACGATCCCGCCTGGCGCCTGCGCGCGGTGATGGCCACGCGCCGGCTCGACGATCGCCGCGCGATCCCGATCCTGCGCAACGCGTTGAAGGATCCGGCCGACCAGGTGCGCCTGCTGGCGTATTCGCTGCTCAACGGCAAGCAGCGCCGACTCGACGCCGCCATCCGCCAGTTGCGCCGGCAGGCGCCGGCGGCCCCCGCTGCTGCGGCCGACGACGTGCGCGGCGTCCGCGACGAACAGATGGCGGCGCTGTATCTGGAGCAGGCCGAGCTGGGACTGGTGGACGGCGAGGTGCGCCAGTACGTGCTGCAGCAGGCCTTCGAGTGCATCGAGCGCGCGCTCGAGGCGGGCGACCGCGCTCCTCGCCGCTTCTTGCGCGGCCGCATCAACCTCGGACTGGAACGCCTGGATGCGGCCGACGCCGACTTCGAGGCTGCCGAGACCCTGGGTTTCAGTGCCGACAAGGCCGCGCCGTATCGGGCCGAGATCGCGTTCAAACGGTATGATTTCGAGCAGGTGTGCGGTCAGTTGCGGCGGCTCGGTGCACAGGCACGGCGGGTGCCGCTGCTGACGGCGCTGGTGGAGTACTGGCTGTGAGCCTGCCGCGTCTGACCGCAGGCGCCGCGCCCGCGGACGCCACGCTGCTGGTGGAGGGCGCCTACCCCTACGTGCGCGGCGGCGTGTCCGCCTGGGTGCATCAACTGATTCGCGGCGTGCCGGAGCTGCGCTTCGCAGTGGTTTTCATCGGCGGGCAGCGCACCGACTACGAGCGGATGCAGTACGTGCTGCCGGACAACGTCGTGCACTTCGAAGAGCACTTCCTGATGGAGTCCTGGCGCAGCCTGGCGCCGCGCCCGCGGCGCGGCAACGCGCACGCCTACACCGTCAACGACAGGCTGCATCAATGCTTCAGGTCCGGGTATTTCGACGAGGTGCAGGCCGTTTTCGGCGAGATCGCCGGGCTGTTGGGCCGCGACGGCGGGCTGACGCGCCTGGATTTCCTGTTCAGCGGGCAGGCGTGGAACCAGATCACGGACAGCTACCGGCGCTACTGCACCGATCCATCCTTCGTCGACTACTTCTGGACCGTGCGCACCATGCACGCGCCGTTGTTCGACCTGGCCGACGTCGCGCGGCGGATGCCGGCCACGCGCACCCTGCACGCCGTGTCCACCGGCTACGCCGGTTTTCTCGGCGCGCTGGCGTGCCATCTGCACGGCACGCCGCTGCTGCTCACCGAACACGGCATCTACACCAAGGAGCGGCGCATCGACCTGGCCCAGGCCGAATGGATCAAGGACAGCGTCGATCCGATGGCCAGCACGCTGGAGCCGGACGTGAGCTACATGCGCCAGATGTGGATCCGTTTCTTCGAGGGCCTGGGGCATGTCACCTATCGTTCGGCGCTGGCGATCACCGCGTTGTACGAGGGCAATCGCCGGCAGCAGCTGGCCGACGGCGCGCCGGCCGCGCGCACGCGCGTGATCCCCAACGGCATCGACGTCGATCGCTACCGTGCGCTGCGCGCGCGCCGCGGCGCCGACATCCCGCCGGTGCTGGGGCTGATCGGGCGGGTGGTGCCGATCAAGGACATCGAGACGTTCATCCGCAGCATGCGCAGCATCTGCACGCGCCTGCCGCAGGCACAGGGCTGGATCGTCGGCCCCACCGAGGAGGATGAAGGCTATTTCCGCGGCTGCCGGACGCTGGTCGGTAATCTCGGCCTGGCCGAACGGGTGAAATTTCTCGGCTTCCGCAAGCTCGAGGACGTTCTGCCACAGCTCGGTCTGGTCGTGCTGACCTCGATCAGCGAAGCGCAGCCGCTGGTGGTGCTCGAGGGTTTCGCCGCCGGCGTGCCGGCGGTGACCACCGACGTCGGCTGCTGCGCCGAGCTGATTTCCGGCGTCGACGAGCAGGACCGGGCGCTGGGCGAGGCCGGCGCGGTGGTGCCGATCGCCAGTCCGATGGCGTTCGCGCATGCGGCGTTGGAGTTGCTGCAGTCGCCGCCGCGCTGGCAGCAGGCGCAGCGCGCCGCGATCGCCCGCGTCGAAACCTACTACCGGCAGTCGCTGATGTTCGATCGCTACCGCGAGCTGTACCGTCTGGCAATGGGTTCCACCGCGACGCCGCAGCCGCAGGCGACGGCCGGTGCCGGGGACGGCGGCTGATGGCAGGGATCGGCTTCGAGCTGCGCCGGCTGCTGCGCACGCAGACCTATGCCGGCCTGCTGCGCGCCTATGGTTACGCCGGCATCATCAGCTCCGGCCCGTGGGTGCTGTCGATCCTGACGGTGATGGCGCTGGGATTGCTGAGCCTGGCGCAGCCGCGTTCGGCACAGCCGGTCGGTGCGTTTCTGGTGTCGGTGACCTACCTGGTGGCGGTGTCGATGATCGTCACCGGCGCGGTGCAGCTGTTGTTCACCCGCTTCGTCGCCGACCGGCTGTACGAGAAAAACCGCGCCGCGGTGCTGCCCAACCTGATCGGCCTGCTCGGCCTGATGAATCTGCTCGCCGGCGCCGGCGGCGCGCTGGCCGCGGCGACGCTATTTCGCGGCACCCCGTTGCCGTATCGGCTGGAAATGTTTACCGGTTTCGTGCTGCTGTGCGATGTCTGGGTGGTGACGATTTTTCTGTCGGGGATGAAGAACTACCGTGCCATCCTCGCCTGCTTTGCCGCCGGTTACGGCACTGTGCTCGGCTTGGGTCTGGCGCTGCGCGGTCAAGGCCTGGTCGGTCTGCTGGGCGGATTCTGCCTCGGACAGGGCGTGCTGCTGTTCTCGATGCTGTGGCTGGTGCTGCGCGATTACCCAAGCGACCGCCTCGTGGCCTGGGATTTTTTCGACCGTGAACGCACGCGCCGCAGCCTGCTCGGCATCGGCCTGCTGTTCAACCTGGCGATCTGGATCGACAAGTTCGTGTTCTGGTACAACCCGCTGACCTCGGCGCCGATGATCGGACCGCTGCGCGTGTCGCCGGTCTACGACCTGCCGCTGTTTCTGGCCTACCTGTCGATCGTGCCCGGCATGGCGGTGTTCCTGGTGCGCATGGAGACCGACTTCGTCGAGCGCTACCACGCCTACTACGACGCGGTCTGCGGTGGCGACACGCTGGCGCACATCGAAGCGCTGCGCGCCGGCATGATCGACACCGCGCGCCAGGGCATCTACGAAATCTTCAAGATCCAGGGCATCACCGCCGCCGTCCTGCTGCTGCTGGCGCCGGCGCTGCTGCGCGCGCTGGGGTTTTCGCCATTGTACGTGCCGTTGTTCGACGTCGACGTCATCGCGGTCGGCGTGCAATTGTTGCTGCTGGCGGTGCTCAACACCCTGTTTTACCTGGACCGACTGCGCCTTGCGCTGTGGCTGTGCGCGCTATTCGCAGCGGGCAACCTGCTGTTGAGCCTGTGGTCGCAGCGGCTGGGCGTCGCCTTCTTCGGCTACGGCTACGCGCTCAGCGTCAGCGGTACGGCGCTGGTCGGGCTGCTGGCGCTCTCCGCGGTGCTGGAGCGGCTGACATATCGCACTTTCATGTTCCAGCCCGGACCGGCCAGCGTCATCGAGGGCGAGGCATCCCGCCGACGCGTTAAACTAGGCGATCATGCAAACGCCGTCGATGAAACCTGAGCACATGCCGATGGAGCGCTGTCGTCGCCGCGACTGAAAAAGTCACCGGCCCGCGGCTGCGTTCATTCATCGGAGGTTATACGTCATGTTTCGTCACATTCGCGAAGACATCGCCAGCGTTTTCCGCCGCGACCCGGCGGCGCGCAACGCCTGGGAAGTGCTGACCTGCTACCCCGGCCTGCATGCGATCTGGGCACACCGTCTCAGCCACTGGCTGTGGAGTCACGGACTCAAGTGGCTGGCGCGCTTCAATTCCGGCCTGGCGCGCTGGCTCACCGGCATCGAAATCCACCCCGGCGCACGCATCGGGCGGCGGTTTTTCATCGATCACGGCATGGGCGTGGTGATCGGCGAGACCGCCGAGATCGGCGACGACTGCACGCTGTACCACGGCGTCACGTTAGGCGGCACCACCTGGGACAAGGGCAAGCGCCATCCGTCGTTGGGCAACAACGTGGTGGTCGGTGCCGGCGCCAAGCTGCTGGGGCCGTTTTCGGTCGGCGACGGCGCGCGTATCGGCTCGAACTCGGTGGTCGTGCGCACAGTGCCGGCTGGCGCCACCGTGGTCGGTATCCCCGGCCGCGTGGTGGCGGAGGTGGACCCTTCCGAACGCCTGCGCGCGCTTGCCGACCGGCTCGGTTTCGACGCCTACGGCCTGACCCGTGATGCGCCGGACCCGGTCGCGCAGGCGATCACCCGGGTGTTCGAACACGTTCAGCAGCTCGACGAGCGCGTGCTCGCGCTGTGCCGGGCGCTGCATCAAATCGACGAGCGGATGCCGGAGAACGGTTTGCGAGGGGGCCTGGAGCCGCTGGAACTACCGGATTTTTGTCTCGACGAGGATCGCAAGCGGGAATCCGGGGGCACCTAGGCGGTCGAAACGTTATGCCGATCTATCTGGATTACAACGCTACCACGCCGCTGGACCGGCGCGTGCTGGAAGCGATGCAGCCGTATCTGACCGGCCCCTACGGCAACGCCTCGAGCGTGCACCGCTACGGCCGCGCGGCGCGCGACGCGATCGAGCAAGCGCGCGCGCAGGTCGCCGCTCTGGTCGGTGCTCGCGCTGAACAGGTGATCTTTACCTCGGGTGCGACCGAGTCCAATAACCTGGCATTGCAGGGCGGGGCGGTGGCGCGCGGACGCGAGCGCCTGTTGTACGGGGCGACCGAACATCCGTCGGTGCTGGAAACCGCCGAGGCGCTGGCACGCTCCGGCGTGGCGGTCGAAACGATCGCCGTGACTCGCGAAGGTGTCGTCGATTGGCCCGCGTTCGAAGCGCAACTCGCTGCCGCGCCGGTGCGCTGGGTGGCCCTGATGCGCGCCAACAACGAGACCGGCGTGATCCAGGACGTCGCCCGCGCGGCGCAGCTGGCCCACGACGCCGGTGCGCGGCTGCACTGCGACGCGGTGCAGGCGGCCGGCAAGATCGAGCTCGACTTTAACGCGCTGGGCGCCGATTGCCTGAGCCTGTCGGCGCACAAGTTCTATGGCCCCAAGGGCGTCGGCGCGCTGCTGAAGAGGGCCGACCTCGAGCTGGCGCCGCTGTTGTACGGCGGTGGGCAGGAGCGCGGCCTGCGCGGCGGCACCGAGAATTTGGCCGCGATCGTCGGTTTCGGGCGCGCCGCGGAGCTGGCGTTGGCTGAACTGCAAGCCCGGGCCGCCCGCTGGAGGAGGTTGCAGCAACGTCTGGAGACCGGCCTGCGCGCGTTGCCGGGCACGACGATTTTCGGTGCCGACGCCCCGCGACTGCCGAACACCACCCAATTCGCGCTGCCCGGCTGGCACGGCGAGGCGCTGTTGATGGCGCTGGATCGACGCGGCGTGGCGGTTTCCAGCGGTTCGGCCTGTGCCAGCGGCAAGGGCCAGCCGAGCCACGTGCTGTTGGCGATGGGCTGGCCGCGCGAGATCGCCTTCGGTGCCGTGCGGGTCAGCTTCGGTTGTGAAAGCAGCGAGGCGGACGTCGATCGTCTGCTGGCGCTGCTCGCTGAGCTGCACGCGCAGGTTGCGGCCGCGTAAGGGAAAAATGACCGATGGCGCGATGCGACGGCCGGCGGTCGACCGCACCGCGCGCGCGGGCGCGGAGTATGCTTGCTCCGTATTTGACGTTGGACGCACGCCGGGCGTCATCCTTGTTGCGCCGCGATGAAAGAATTGATCTACCTCGATTACGCTGCCACCACGCCGCTTGACCCGCGGGTGCGCGAGGCGATGCTGCCGTGGCTCGACGCCGGGTACGGCAACCCGGCTTCCGATCACGCGCTCGGACGCGGGGCGCGCAGCGCGGTCGAACGCGCGCGAGGCCAGGTAGCGTCGGCGATCGGCGCGCGCGCGGACGAGATCGTCTGGACTTCCGGCGCCACCGAGGCCGACAACCTGGCGCTCAAGGGCGCAATCGAATTTCACGCTCCACCCGGGCGCTCGGCGCACATCGTCACCAGCCGTGTCGAGCACCGTGCGGTGCTC
>JAGWMX010000024.1 GCA_028871525.1 Gammaproteobacteria bacterium | reverse complement strand
GGCCGCAACCCTTCGGGACGGGGCCTTTTTCGCGCCCCGCGGCGTCACGCCTCGCTTACATGGAACCACCATGTGCGCTCGTCGTTCCTTGCGGCTGCGCGAAAAGGGCCGCCGTCGCAGCGACCGAACAATTGTCAACAGACCCTAGGACGGCTCATCGAGCGGCGACGATCACGACGGCGGGCCGGCGTCAGCGGTGAGGGGCTTGACCGACCATGCGGCGATCGCCTGCGAGGCCTGGTTGGCGAGTGCCGACAGCCCGGCGATGGCGCCGTCCACGTTCGGCGGGCTTTCGGCCGAGAAACGGAAATTGCGACTGGCCCGAACCGCACCGTCCGCATCGAGCAATAGCGCTTGGACCTCGATCACTGCGTGTGACTGCGCCGTGCCGTCGAAGTCTTGCTCGAAGCGGGCTAATCTCAACTGCAGCCAATAGCGCGGCCGGCCTTCCGCAGGCAACTGCTCGCGGAGATTCTGCGCCAGCAATTCTGCCGGCGGCGCGATCCAGCGTTGCCGGGCATAGGCGCGCAGCCGGGTCGGATCGTCGGCCAGCAGGCGATAGTGGATGGCGCCGCTGTCGAGCCAGGCCGGCGCGGTGACTTCGCGCAGGCCGACGCTCGCGCCGGTTTGTGCCCGAGCGGCTACGGGCGGGCCGAAGTCATGATATTGCGGCGATTGTGCGTGCGGCGGTGCGAGACTGCAGGCGCTCAGCGCGAGCAGGGCGATCGATGCGAAACCGCGGGCGCGAATCGGCATGGTCATTTCCTGTAACCGGCTTCACCCGGTCCCGGCGGCGGTGACGATTTGCCGTAGAGCAGGCTTTGCGGATCTTGCTGCAGGGTGGTGGTGAACTGCTGCAGCTGTCGGGTGGCGGCGCTCATCTGCGCCAGCAGGTCGTTGAGCTGTGGCAGGGTGGTCTGCCGCAGATCCTCGCCGGCGGCGTTGCCGGTATGGCTGAACTGAGTGGCGCTGCGCGCCAGCGCATCCAGAGAGCCGGCCAGCGTCTGCATGCGTTTGGATACGGCATCGATGTTGCCCATCGTGCGCTGCGCGTCGCGGCTGAGGCCGGGCACCGTCGCCAGCGCCGTCCGCAACTGTTCTTCCACCGCCGCCAGCTGCCGAGTCGCGGTTTCGGTGTTGGCCAGGATCTGCGTAACGTGCTTGCGGTTGTCGGTGCTGACGAACTGGTCCAGATCGGCCGCGAGTTTGGACAGGCGGCTGAGCAGCGTGCGGCCCGAATCGAGCAGCGTGTCCAGCAGCGAAGGATCCAACGGCAGTCTGGCCGGCGCCGTCGCCGAGGTCGGCAGTGGCGTGCGGTCCTGGCCGGAATCGTCGAGTTCGATGTTGGCGACGCCGGTGATACCCTGCGGTTGCAGGGTGCCGTAAGTGCCGCGCGTGATCGGCACGCCGGGGTCGATGTCGATCCGCACCAGGATGTTGCGGGAATCCTGCGGATCGAAGGCGATGGAATTCACCGTGCCGACCGGAACGCCGCGATAGTACACCGCGGCCTGAGGGCTCAGCCCGGACACCGCATGCTGGGAGACCAGCACGTAAGGCACCCGGGCGACCCGGTAGCCCGACAGCCAGAAGGCGATCGCCGCCAGTGCGGCCACCAGCAGCAAAACGAATGCGCCGGTGGCCAGGACGTAGGGTTTGTTGCCCATGATCAGTGCGTCTCCTCAGCGGCCGGCTGCCGTTGTTCGCGGATGCTGCGGAAGAAATTGCAGACGAAGGGGTGATCGCAGGCGATGACCTGGTCGAGCCGGCCGAGCGCGACGATTCGCTGATCGGCCAGCACCGCGACGCGGTCGCACAGATCCATCAGCATGTTGAGATCGTGCGTGACCAGCACCACGGTGAAGCCCAGCTCCCGGTGCAGCGCGCGGATCAACTGCACGAATTTTTCGCTGGCGATCGGATCGAGCCCGGAGGTCGGTTCGTCGAGAAACAGCAGCTCCGGCTCCAGGATCAACGCCCGCGCCAGCGCCGCGCGCTTGACCATGCCGCCGGACAGTTGCGCCGGCATCAGATGAGCGGCTTCCGCCTCCAGCCCGACCATGCGCAGCTTGTGGCATACCAGCTGCAAAATAAGCGCTTCGTCGAGCAGATTCAGTTCACGCAGCGGCATGGCGATGTTGTCGAATACGTTCAGCCCGCTGAACAGCGCGCCGCCCTGAAACAGCACGCCACAGTTTTCCCGCAGGCGCTGCTGGGTCTGGGCGTCGAGCGATTCCAGCCGCTGGCCGGAGATGATGACGCAGCCTTCCGTCGGTGCCTGCAGGCCGATCATTTCGCGCAGCAGCGTGGTCTTGCCGCTGCCGGAGCCGCCGACCAGCGCCAGGATCTCGCCGCGGCGCACGCACAAGTCGATGCCGCGATGGATCACCCGCTCGCCGAAGCGGGTGCCGATATGCTCCAGCCGGACGACGCAACCGTCCTCGCCGGCGGGCGCCGTTGCCGACGGGCCTGCTGCGGGCGCGCCGCGATCGGTCATGGCGGTTGCCGCCGTCGGTGTCATCGTAGCCCCACGTTTTGCAGCAGCACCGCGAACACGGCATCGACCACGATCACCAGCGTGATCGAGGTCACCACTGAATTGGTGGTCTCCACCCCCAGGCTCTGGGTGTTCGGCTCGATGCGCAGGCCGAAATGCGCCGCGGTCAAAGCCACCAGCGCGCCGAACACCGCGCCTTTGCCGAAGCCGATCCACAGGTTGACCAGCGGCACTGCACCCGGCAGTGCGTTCAGGAAGTGCTGGAAGCTGATGCCGAGCTGGGCCTTGGCCGCCGTCATGCCGCCCAGCAGCGCGGCGCAGTCGGTCCACACCACCAGCAGCGGCATGGCGATCAGCAGGGCGATGACTTTCGGCAGCACCAGCCGCAAAGTATGGGAGATGCCCATTGCCGCGAGTGCGTCGAGTTCCTGCGTCACCCGCATCACGCCGAGCTGCGCCGTCATCGACGAACCGGAGCGGCCGGCGACCAGGATCGCAGTCAGCATCGGCCCGAGTTCGCGGATCACGCCGAGGCCGACGATGTTGACGACGTAGGTCTGCGCGCCGTAGGCACGCAGTTCGATCGACGACAGGTAGCTGACGACGAGGCCGATCAGCGAGCCGACCAGCGCGGTGATCAGCAGCGCCCGCGCGCCGGCCTGGTAGATCGTGGCCGATATTTCGCGCCACGGCGTTCGCCGCGGGCGGCGCAGCAAGTACAGCGTATCCAGCACCAACTGGCCGAACATCGCCAGCGCTTCCTGCAGGTGATCGACGGCGGCGAGAAGGCGGCCGCCGACCGCCGTGACCAACCATTCAAAACGAGGGGTTCCCGGTGCTGGCGGCAACGGCCGCTGGTCGGTCCATTGCTGGAACAGGGTGCGGTGCTCGTCGCGCATCATCACGTCGGCCGGCAGCCGGCGGTTCCAGTTCTGCCACAGCAGGAATGCGCCGATGCTGTCCAGCGCGCTGATCTGCCGCAGGTCCCAGTGGCAGGTCTGTTTTCGCACCAGCGCGGCCAGCTCGCGGCGCAGCGATTCGAGATTGCGCCGGAAGGCTTTCAGATTCCATGGCCCACTGAGCACCACGGCGCAACCGTCGGTGGCCGGCCTGACTTCTATCATGGGCGTTTCTGACATGGGCTCGTTCGTCGGTGGCGGATGCAGGCGTGGTCACCCGCGGATACCGCAGATGCAATAGATACAGCAGATCGAAGCTTCGCGCATGGTCGGCGCAGCGGATGCACCCTCCGCTGCGGCAATCCGCAGCGGAGAAGGCAGCGCCGCGCCGGCTGCGATCAGCGCTCGATCGACGGGTTGTCGGAGCCGACCATCAGGCGTGCGCCGCGGCCGAACGTCAGATAACTGTAGAACCACTGGGCCGCGACCAGCAAGCGGTTGCGGGTGCCGATCAGAAAAAAGATGTGCGCGACGCCCCAAAGCCACCATGCCAGCCGCCCTTTCAACCGCAGTGAGCCGAAGTCGATGACCGCCGAATTGCGGCCGATGGTGGCCAGATTGCCATAGTGACGATAGCGAAAGGGCGGCGGCCGCGGTTTGCCGGCCGCCTGCGCGGCGATGATGGCGGCGACGTAGGCGCCTGCCTGCTTGGCCGCAGGCGCGATGCCCGGGATCGGCCGTCCGTCCTGCTCGAGGGCGGCGACATCCCCGACGACGAAGATATTCTCGTGTCCGGGCACGCTGAAATCCGCTTTGACCAGGACCCGGCCGGCGCGGTCGGCGGCGGCGCCGATCCAGCGCGCCGCCGGCGAGGCGGCCACGCCGGCCGCCCAGAAGATATTGGCGGCCGGAATCCGTTCGTCGCCGCAGGTCACGCCGTTGGCGTCGCAGTTGGTGACCTGCGTTTCCAGCCGGACCTCGACGCCCATTTCCTCCAGCGAACGGCGGGCGAACGCGGACAGGGAAGGCGGGAAGTGGCCGAGCACGCTGCGACCGCCTTCGATCAGCACGATGCGCGTGCTGCGCGGGTCGATGTTGCGGAAATCCGCAGCCAGCGCCTTTTTGGCCAGCTCGGCGATGGCGCCGGACAATTCGACGCCGGTCGGGCCGCCGCCGACGATGGCAAACGTCATCAGCCGCCGGATTTCGACGTCTTCGGTTCCGGTCGTCAGGCTGTTTTCCGCACGTTCGAATGCCGCCAGCACGCGCCGGCGGATCAGCGTCGCGTCGTCGATTCGCTTGAGGCCCGGCGCCACGCGGGCCCACTCGTCGTGGCCGAAATAGTTATGCGTGGCGCCGGTGGCGATGATCAGCCGGTCGAAAGGGATGACGCGGCCGTCGCCGAGCACCACCGCCGCAGCGGCCTTGTCGACGCCGGTGACTTCTCCCAGCAGCACCGTCGCGTTGCGCTGCCGGCGCAGGATGCTGCGTACCGGCCAGGCGATGTCCGCGGGGTTGAGCCCGGCAGTGGCGACCTGGTAGAGCAGCGGCTGGAACAGATGGAAGTTGCGCCGGTCGATCACCGTCAGATCGACAGCCGCGCACTTCAGGCCCTGGGCGGCGGTCAGACCTCCGAATCCGGCGCCGACGATGACGACATGAGGACGCCGGGGCAAATCGGTGCGATGCCTGCGGCCGGGCGGCATCACGGCGCGTTCGCCGGTGGTGCGATCGCCGCGCCGCCGGTCGGCGCCGCGTTTCCGCGCCGATGGCGCCGCCTGACCGGGACGGGGGGCGCCGGGCGGGCAAAACGACCCCTGCCCGGAACCGTCGGCAGGTTTCCCGCCGGCGCCGATGGCTGCGCGATGTGGCGCCGCTTCGGGCGTTCCGGGACAAGCGTTACGTGACCCACAGGACTGTCTCCTTGTCGTCGTTCGAGGCGCCAGACGGTGCGGATCGCCGCTGTCAGGCGGTCGCTGCCGAGGCCCAGGTCAGCGACCGATAATCGAACTTGTTGACGGCGTTGGGTTTGATCACCGCGAAATAGGGTGATACGTCGAAGTCTCGAGGCACGAACAGGCTGTGGTGGCGGATATGATACAGCTCGCGCACGCAGTCCCGGCAGTCGGCGGACGGCGCGTCCTCGACGGTGATGGTCGGCAGGATCGGAAACTGCACCGAATGGAACGCTTCGGCGATCAGCGAGGAGCAGATGGCACGCGTCGGATCGCCGCTGCCGACCGCCAGCATCCGCCGCCGCCACGGCGACGGCACCGGCGGTGTCGGTAGCAGGTACCGGGCGAGATCGAACACGTTGCGCAGATCGTAGCGGTTGCCGAGGCGCGAACAAACGTAGTCGACGATGCGGCCGGCAGCGGCGCGATCCAATCCGATCGGCCGGCACAGGCGCAGGTGATAGCCCCTGAACGACTCGATTCCCACCACGCGGACGCCCTGCTCGGTATCGGCCTCGACAAACGCGGGCTGCTCGCTTGCGTCCGGCCCAAGGCGACGGTTGCCGACAAAAATCGCCGCGTGTGACCAGGTCGACTGTGTCAGATACTTGATGGCCGTGCTGATGCGGCGGTTGCCTTCGACCAGCAGCACGTCGGCCGGCTGGAGCAGCGCGCACAGCACGGCGAGATCGGTCGGCGGGTGCGGATACGGGCCGCGCGACGGGCGGTTGAGATAGGCGGCCAGCCAGCCGCCGAGGTGCCGCAGCATGACGTTCATGGGTGCGCCTGCCGGCCGCCCGTTGACGGCCGCCGTGCCGCCGGGTCGGCGAGGTTGCCGCGCAAGGGGGCTGGTTTCAAGTTGGTTCCCTTCGATTCGAACAACGGCAATCTGCGCAAATAAAATTTCGCCAAAATTCGGGCACTTCCGGCATAGAGGCCTGAAACGCAACAAAGGATTCGACTGGCGCTGCGCGTGTCGGCCGGGCGCGCCGCAGACCGGCACTACTGCGGGTGCGCCGGCACCCGCGGCCCGCTCCGGATCAGCTGCCGCATGCTCCATAGTCCGGCCAGCGGACCCGGCGCCAGCAGCCACACCACCGCCGCGCCCAGGTGCGTCCACAGCGCGGTCGTCAGCTCGATGGCAAAGATAGTGATCAGAAAGCCGACACCGTTCATGATGGCCAGCGCGCTGCCGATGGATCGGCCGGGCACCGCGGTTGCCGCCAGGGCCGAGAACTGCGGCGAGTCGGCGACTACCGCGATCCCCCAGATCGCCATGACGGCCAGGATCCAGCCGAGCGGCAGGCGGTTCAGCCAGGGGAAGCCGATGCAGATCAGGCCGGAGATCGCCAGCGCCGCGGCGGCTACGCGCGCGCTGCCGAAGCGGCGGCTGAAATGGCCGCCCGCCACACAGCCGGCGCCGCCGACGGCGATGAACAGAAACGACAGCAGCGGGACCATGCCGTGCCCCCAGCGCCCGCGATTCAGGGTATCGGCGATCAGCAGCGGCGCGATGGTCCAAACGGCGTAAAGCTCCCACATGTGCCCGAAATAACCGAACGACGCACCGAGAAAGTCGGTGCTGCGGAACGCTTGAAAGACGCCGCCCCAGTGCATGCGTCCGCTCACCTGATGGTGTGGTCCGTCGCCCAGCCAGGCCACCGCGGCGCCGGCCGCGGCCGCCGCCGCCGACGACAGCAGCACCACCCAACGCCAGTCCAGGCTGGCGCCAAGCGCGCGCAGCAGATGCGGGAACGCGGTCCCCAGGCTCAGCATGCCCACCAGCCAGCCGAGCGCGAGTCCCTTCTTGTCGGGGGCCCAGCCGATCACCAGCTTCATGCCCACCGGATAGATTCCGGCCAGAGCCAGTCCGGTCAGGAAGCGGAACGGTACGGCGGTTACCACCGAGCCGGCCGCCAGTGCAAAGCCGGTGTTCGAGACGGCTCCGGCCAGTGCCGAGACGAAAAAAATGCGGCTCGCCGGGTAGCGGTCAGCCAGGCCGGACACCGCCACCAGCAGAGTGCCGGCGATGAAGCCGAGTTGAACGGCGCTGGTCAGATAGCCCAGTCCGGCAGGGGTGATCGCCCAATCCGCCGCCAGGCGGTCGGCCACGCCGTTGGCTGAAAACCACAGCGACGTGCCCAGGAACTCCGCGACGACGATGGTGACCAGCGCAATATTTTTTTTCATTCACCCGTTCTCGGCGCGCACCCACCGCGGCCCGCGTTGCGCGCGGCGACCGGGTCGGCGATACCTGCCGGGCTGGCCTGCGTGGGGTTCAACGCAGATCGTAGCCGACGGTGAAACCGGCGGTGTACTGGACTTTGTGCCGGGTGGTCGGGCTGCGGGCGTCGTCGTTGAGCAGACGATCCACGGCCAGGGAATTGTTGATGAACCAGCTGTCGTAAAAGAACCAGGTGCTGCTGAGCCCGAAGCTGACCTCCTTCAGGCCGCCGGAAGCGCGAAACTGCGGCAGGCCTGAAATGGCCGCCTGGCGGGGGGTGATGCCGAAATAGTTCTGCATGTAGTGGCCGTCGACGAACGTCAGCGACGGGCCGACGAAGACGAAAAATCGCCGTGAGCCCGCCACCGGCAGGTACACCGACAAATCCCCGACCCAGCCGTCATAGCCGCCGAGCGCACGGCGGAGGTCGGCTCCGGAAGACCAGCGGGAACCAGACGAATTCGGCGAATATCTTGGTTTCCGGACCCGGCGCGACGCCGCCGACCGGGCGCAGGCGGTCGATGCCCTCCGGCTGGAACACCGAAACATCGGAGCGGCCAAGGTCGTAGGTGAGGGCGGTGCCGACGCGATAGGTCTTGCCGTAGAAAATGTTGACGCCGAGCCTTTCGCCGGTGGACAGGAAGGCGGTGTCGTAATAGCGCACGTCGATTGCCGGTCCAGGCAGCACCTGGTAGCGCGACGCGCCGTCGTACTTCGGCTGCAGCTGCGCGCCGATTCCCAGCGTGACCTCCCACTTCGGCGGCGCGGGTTCGAAATAAGCGCGCAGCGGGATGCCGGCCGAATACTCCCATTCCGGCAATGGCGACGGCGTCTGCGCCGGTGCCGCCGCCGCGTATACCAGCGTCGCCAGGGCGAGCAAAGCCGGGCGCGGTAGGCACCGACTTCGTGGTTGTGGCAACAATGTCTGTGTGCCGCCGTGTCAGGAATTGAATGCACGATAGCGGCTGCCCGGCATCACGCCAAGTTTTGCCGGCATCGTTCAGGCCTGGAGGCCGCTACGCCGGGCTCGATCCGGGTATGAAATGCCGGTGGAGCCCGCAGCCGGAACGCCGATCCGGACCGCCGCCCGCGGCGTTTTGCGCGGCCCGCCGACCCGGCGGCTATACTGCGCCGCCCCTGGGAAGAAGCACGACTTGATGGAAGCCGACCCCATCCGATCGGAGATCACGGCCCTGCAGGCGCGATTCGATGCGCTGCGGGGCTATCTTTGACTACGCGGCCAAACGTGATCGGCTGGCCGAGGTCAACGGCGAACTCGAGCAGCCTTCGGTGTGGAGCAACCCCGAGCGCGCGCAGGCGCTTGGGCGTGAGCGGGCCGCGTTGCTGGCGGTGATCGAACCGATCGATGGCGCTGCTGCCGGTTTGCGCGAAGCCGGTGAATTGCTCGATCTGGCCGAGGCCGAGCGCGACGCCTCGACGGTGCAGTCGGTCGCGCAGGACGTCGCGCGCTATGCGCGCTTCGCCGAGCAGCTGGAGTTCGGGCGCATGTTCTCCGGTCCGGCGGACGCCAACAGCGCCTATCTGGACATACAGGCCGGCTCCGGCGGCACCGAGGCGCAGGACTGGGCCGAGATATTATTGCGGATGTATCTGCGCTGGGCCGGCGCGCGCGGTTTCAAAACCGATCTGCTGGAAGTTTCGGCGGGAGAGGTTGCCGGCATCAAGTCGGCCAGCGTTTTCGTGCAGGGCGAGTACGCCTACGGCTGGCTGCGCACCGAAACCGGGGTGCATCGGCTGGTGCGAAAATCCCCGTTCGACGCCGGCAACCGCCGTCACACCAGCTTCGCCGGCGTGTACGTCTCCCCCGAAGTGGACGATAAAATCGACATCGAGATCAATCCGGCGGACCTGAAGGTCGACACCTACCGCAGCTCCGGCGCCGGCGGACAGCACGTCAACAAGACCGAATCGGCGATTCGCATCACCCATGTGCCTTCGGGCGTCGTCGTGGCCTGTCAGACCGAGCGCAGCCAGCACAAAAACCGCGACCGCGCGATGAAGATGCTGCGCGCACGGCTGTACGAGCGCGAACTGGAAAAGCGTGACGCCGAAAAGCGCAAGATCGAGGACGCCAAGAGCGACATCGAGTGGGGTCACCAGATCCGCAGCTACGTGCTCGATCAGTCGCGGATCAAGGACCTGCGCACCGGAGTGGAAATAGCCGATACGCAGCGGGTGCTCGACGGCCACCTCGACCCTTTCCTCGAAGCCAGCCTCAAGCAAGGACTTTAACCGTGAGCGATGGCCCCAGCGACCGCGACGACGACAGCTACCTCGTCGCCCACCGCCGCGACAAGCTGGCGCGCCTGCGCAGCGCGGGTAACGCTTATCCGAACGGGTTTCGACGCGACACGCTGGCCGAGCATCTGCACGGCCGCTTCGACGCCGTCGACGCCACCTCGCTGGCCGCCGAGACCCGGGTCTATCGGCTGGCCGGCCGGCTGATGGCCAAGCGGGTGATGGGCAAGGCCGGCTTTGCGCAGCTGCAGGATGCCTCTGGCTGCATGCAGCTGTTCGTGCAGCAGAACGCGGTCGGCGAGGCCGCTTACGAAGCCTTCAAGAATTTCGACGTCGGCGATCTGGTCGGCGCCGTCGGCACGGTGATGAAAACCAAGACCGGCGAGCTGTCGCTGAAGCTGCAGCGGCTGGAGCTGCTGGCCAAGTCACTGCGCCCGCTGCCCGAAAAATGGGCCGGCCTGACCGACACCGAAACCCGCTACCGGCAGCGTTACCTGGACCTGATCGTGAACCGGCAGGCTCGCGAGACCTTCCTGATCCGCGCAGCCGTGGTGCGTTTCCTGCGGCAATTTCTCGACAGTCTCGGTTTCGTTGAGGTCGAAACGCCGATGCTGCAGCCGCTCCCCGGCGGCGCCGCCGCGCGCCCGTTCGTGACCCACCACAACGCACTGGACCGCGATCTGTACCTGCGTATCGCGCCTGAGCTATACCTGAAGCGGCTGGTGGTCGGCGGCTTCGAGCGGGTTTACGAACTCAATCGCAATTTCCGCAACGAGGGCCTGTCCAGCCGCCACAACCCCGAGTTTACGATGCTCGAGTTTTACCAGGCCTATGCGGATTATCGTGAGGCGATGGAGCTGGTCGAAACCATGCTGCGTGACTGCGCTCTGGCCGTGTGCGGCTGCACCGCAGTACGCTATCAGGGCGCCAACTACGAACTCGGCAGGCCGTTCCGGCGGTTGACGCTGGCACAGGCGGTGGCCGAGGCCAACCCGGATCTCGATCCGGCGCGCTTCGGCGACCGCAATCACCTGGCCGAGGCTGCGCGCGCGCGCGGTGTGCTGGTCGGGCGCGAGATGGGCGCAGGCAAGTTGTTGACCGAGATCTTCGAGAAGACGGTCGAGGCAAAACTGATCGAGCCGACTTTCATCACCGAATATCCGACCGAGGTCTCGCCGCTGGCCCGTTGCAACGACGCCAACCCCGAGGTGACCGATCGCTTCGAGTTTTTCGTCGCCGGCCGCGAGCTGGCAAACGGCTTTTCGGAGCTCAACGATCCCGACGACCAGGCCCTGCGCTTTCGCCGGCAGGCCGAGGCCAAGGCAGCCGGCGACGAAGAGGCGATGGTCTTCGATGCCGACTACCTCCGTGCGCTCGAATACGGGTTACCGCCGACCGCCGGGGTGGGGCTGGGGATCGATCGACTGGTGATGTTTCTCACCGACTCGCCTTCCATCCGCGACGTGCTGCTGTTTCCGGCGATGCGCCCCGAGAGGTGACCGTCGACGGCGGCAGTGGTGCGCTGACGGACGGTTCTCTATGCTCAACGGTCAACCCGCAGCATGCGGCGCGGCGTTGATGTGCCGGCGGGGCATGCGGCTGCCCCGCGTGCCGATGGCGGCATTTGTCGGCAAACGTTTTTCGAAATGTCGAGTGCGCACGATTTATTTGACAGCGCTGTCATCAATAAGATTAGATGGCTGCGCCGCCGGCCAAACTCAAGGATAAAACCAGACTGATGCCATACGATGGCGCGGGCAATCAGGGACCGAGAAATATGGCCGGTTCTCACCGTGCGCACGACCTCGGTCGGGCGCGGACGCAGTGGAATCAACGGCGGGCGATCGCCCCTGCCGCCGCGGTTCAGGATTGAATTTTATGCCGGCAGTGAAACGCGGCGGCAAGGGTCCGGTGACCATCGATGACGTCGCCGCGAGCGCGGGCGTGTCGATCAAGACGGTGTCGCGCGTTCTCAATCACGAGCCTAACGTGCGGGAAGCAACCAGGGCCCGCGTGCGGCAGGCCGTGGAGCAGCTTAATTACCGACCTAACCCTTCCGCCCGCAGCCTCGCCGGCAACCGGGCCGATATCATCGGTCTGGCTTACGACAACCCCAGCGACAGTTACATCACCAACGTGCTGCACGGCGCGCTCGGTGCCTGTCAGGAATTCGACTACAGCCTGCTGCTGAATCCCTGCGATTACCGCGATCCATGCCTGCCGCAGCAGATCACGCAGCTGATCGAGAACCGGCGGCTTGCCGGGCTGATATTGACGCCTCCCGTATCCGACGTCGCGGAATTGCTCCGCGTCCTTGATCAACTCGAAATCACCTACGTGAGCATCGCGCCGATCGACCGCGAGCGGCCGGGCCTGTATGTGGTGATGAATGACCGTGCAGGTGCGCGGGACATGACGTTGCATCTGATCGAACTGGGGCATCGCCGCATTGGTTTTGTCAAGGGACATCCGGATCACGGCGCCAGCCACCACCGTTTTCAGGGCTACTGCGACGCACTGCGGCAGAGCGGTATTGCAATAACGGACGAACTGGTGGTGCAGGGGATGTTTTCGTTCGAGTCGGGGCTGGAGTGCGGCGAACGCCTGCTTTGCCTGACCACGCGCCCGACGGCGGTTTTCGCCAGCAACGACGACATGGCCGCAGGCATTCTGCACCTGGCCCACCAACGCGGCATCAGGGTGCCGGAGGAATTGTCGATCGTCGGCTACGACGACACCCCGCTGTCGCGCGTGGTCTGGCCGAGCCTGACGACCCTGCGCCAGCCGATCCAGGAGATGGCACGCGCCGCCGTCGAGCAGTTGGTGGCCATTTTGCGACCCAATCATGCGGGATTGAAGGCCCACGCGCCGCACGAGACTCTGCGTTACGAGTTGGTCGTGCGCCAATCCGCCTGTCCTCCGCCTGCCGGCGCGCGCCGACCACCTCGAGATGACGCGTAATCCGGATGTGGCCGCCGCCGGCGCGACGGCTGCCGGCGATTCGCCGATCGCGCGCGCGGACTCCAAGGGTGCGAATGCGGCCACGCCGGTGGCGCTGGTCGTGGATATCGGCGGCACCAACGCCCGCTTTGGGCTGGCCATACCGGGTAAAGACGGGCGCCCACTGCTTGTCGCGATACGCGAATTCATCACCGCCGACTTCGGTTCGCTTGCTCAAGCCGCGCTGTGCTATCTCGCCGAAACCGCCCAGCCGCCTCCGGAGCGGATCGTGATCGCGGTGGCATCCGTGGTCACCGGCGATGAAATCAAGATGACGAACAATGTCTGGTCGTTCTCGACCCAGGCGCTCGCGGGTGAACTCGGCGTGGCGAAAGTCCGCGTCATCAACGACTTCGCCGCCGTCGGCATGGCGATTCCCCAGCTTATGCCGCACGAGCTTCGGCCCGTGGGGCCCTTGCCGCTGTCTGCCGTCGCCGGCGCCGGCGCCGGCGACCGGCATTTCTCCGTGGTCGGGCCGGGCACCGGGCTGGGCGTCAGTCGGCTGCTGCTGCATGAGGGGCGGCCCATCGTGCTCGAGACCGAAGGCGGACACATCGGTTTTGCACCGCAGGGTGCCTACGAAATTGCAATTCTCGAGTTCCTGAGGCGGCGCTATTCGCGGGTTTCCGTCGAACGCCTGGTTTGCGGCCCCGGTCTGCAGAACCTTTACCGCGCCGTCTGCGCGGTGGATGGCGCGGCCGAAACCGCGGCCGCGCCGGAACAGATCACCGCCGCGGCAGAGCGGGGCGACGCCGCCTGCCGGCGGGCGGTGGAGCTGTTTTGCGCCATTCTCGGCGGATTCGCCGGCGACGTCGTGTTGATGCACGGTGCCTGGAACGGCCTCTACCTCGGCGGCGGCATCACCGTAAAGCTATTGGCCTGGATCTGCCGCAGCGAGTTCCGTGACCGTTTTGAAGCCAAAGGGCGATTCTCTTCACTGATGAAGACGATCCCGACGCTTGCCATTATCAACGAGCATGCCGGCCTGCTCGGAGCCGCCGTCGCCGCGCTCGAACCGACCTCCCGCTCCCGGTGACGGGGGGTCCATTCCCCGATTCAGTCGGCCGCTTCCGGGACTGAGCTCGGCAGCCCGTCGCTGGGCGACACCCAAAACGTCTGTATCGATTCCAGCGTCCGTCCCTTGGTTTCCGGCACGAAGCGGGCGACAAAAATCGCCGCCAGAACGCTGATCACCGCGTACAGCCAGTAGGCGAATCCATGATGAAACGTCGCGGTGAGCCAGCTGTTGCCGTCGAGCACCTTGAACGACCAGGATACCGTGATGTTGGCCAGCCACTGCGCAGCCACTGCGATCGACAGCGCTTTGCCTTTGATTGAATTCGGGAAAATCTCCGCCAGCAACACCCAGGCCACCGGTCCCCAGGACAGCGCGAATCCCGCAATGTAGACCAGCACGGCGATCAGGGCCGGGAGACCCAGGACGCCGAGCTGGAAACAGGTGGCGAGCGAACCCATCGCCACGGCCATCACCAGGCCGCCGGTGATCAGCAGCGGTTTGCGCCCCCAGCGGTCGACCGTGAAAATCGCCACCAGCGTGGCCAGCATATTGACGGCACCGACCAGCACGGTCTGCAGCAGCGCGCCCTGCTCGGTCACGCCCATGTTGCTGAAGATCGAGGGGGCGTAATACAGGACGGCATTGATGCCGACGGCCTGCTGGAAAACGGAGAGCAGGATGCCGACGACGACCACGCCGGCGCCGAAGCTGAACAGCGGCCGCGTGCGCTGGATCAGGCTCGCCTCGATTTCGGCCAGAGCCTGACGCCCGGAGGCCTCGCCTTCCAACTCCCGCAGCAGCGCGCCGGCTTCCTCATCGCGCCCCTTCAGCACCAGCCAGCGTGGCGTGTCGGGAACCGCCATCAGCAACAGCAGGAACAGTGCTGCAGGCAGCGCCTCCGAGGCGAACATCAGCCGCCAGCCGAGCGTGTGCAACCAGCTGTCGTCGCCCTGCCTTGCGATTGCCCAATTGACGAAATAAACGGTCACGATGCCGGTGACGATGGCCATCTGGTTGTACGAAACCAGGCGTCCACGTACGGCATGGGGTGCGATCTCGGCGATGTACAGCGGCGAAATCATCGAAGCCAGGCCGATGCCGACGCCGCCGAGGATGCGGTACAGGCTGAACGGGATCAGCGCCTCGGAGCCCATCTGACCGATGGCTCCCAAGCCCAGCTCGGGCACCGCCGATCCGATCGCCGACAGCAGAAACAGCACGGCAGCGAGGATCAGGGCCGCACGGCGGCCGTAGCGGTTGGCGGTCCAGCCGGCAGCCGCAGCGCCCAGCACGCAGCCGAACAGCGCGCTGGAGACGGTGAACCCGGCAAGGGTGTTGTGCGCGGTTTCGGGCAGATGCAGCGGATCGATGAAATAAAGGTCAATCGACGAAATGGCCCCGGAGATTACGGCGGTGTCGTAGCCGAACAACAGTCCGCCAACGCTGGCGATCATCGCCAGCCGCGCCACCAGGAAACTCGAATTTTTGCTCATCTTTTTCCTGCAGTCTGCCGAAGTCGTTGTGAGAAAGACCGCCGATCCTGAAAGGGTTCACGTCAGGCCATAAGGGAAATCAATGGACAGTGCCGGCGTGCTGGAGATGCCTTTGTGCGAGGCCCTCGTTGTTTGACGATCCAGCCTGCGCATCACCATATCCCAGATCGAGCAGGGCAGCCGTAACGCCGTTGGTCCAGCCAAAACCGTCCTGCAGCGGGTACTCGCCGCCGCCGCCGGGTCCGGGCATCTCCACATCGTATTTTTCAACCAGCTTGCCTTGAGCGCGATACACGATCTCCACGGTCCGCAGCCAGCGCCGTGCGATCTGGCCGGCGAGTTGACGGTCCCCGTAGGCGTTCAACCCGCACACCGCGATCCACTGCAGGGGCGCCCAGCCATAGGGGCTGTCCCACTGCTGGCCGGTTCTGACCCGCGTCGTCACCAGGCCGCCCGGCGCGAGCAGGCGGCTGCGAACGGCCTGCGCTACGGCCGCGGCCTGCGTGGCATCGGCGGCACCGACGAACAAAGGATAGAGCGTCGCCGCCGAAAGCCTGCGCATGGAGTGCGCGTGCCGCCAGTCGTAGTCGAAATAGGCGTCTGCGGAGGCCATCCACAGGTATTTGTTCATCGCCACCTTGCGGCGCGCCGCGAGTTGCGAGAAGTTCCGCGCGCAGGTTGCATCGTTGTGTCTGGCGCAGCCATCGGCGATCGCGCGTTCGAGCCCGTAGAGCAGGCTGTTCAGATCGACCGGAACGATCGCGGTGGTTTCGATCGTGGATAGGTTGCGCCCATCCGCGAGCCAGCGCGAGCTGAAATCCCAACCACTCTCCGCAGCCGCACGGAGGTCGCGGTACAACTGCGCCCGCGGCCGTCCGGATTGGCGCGCCAGCGCGACGTCTTCGCGATAGGACTCGTCGCGCGGCGTGTCGCGGCTGTCCCAATAACGGTTGAGCACGGCGCCGTCGGCGAGCATCACTACATTCCTGGAGGCGTGGTTGGGTTTCAGATCGTCTGCGCCCTTCATCCAATATGCGTATTCCTGCCGCAGCGCGGGCAGATAACGCGCGTAGGCCGCAGCGGGATCCTGCGGATTCAGCAGCGCCACCATGCGGTAGAAGAACGGCGGCTGTGAGCGGCTCAGGTAGTAGGTGCGGGTTCCGTTGGGCACGTGACCGTAGCGATGGATCAGGTCGGCGAAGCCCGCGACCATGCTCTGGACGACAGCGGAATGGTCGCCGTCGGACAGACCCAGCAAAGTGAAATAGGTATCCCAGTAATAAATTTCCCGGAAGCGGCCGCCGGGGACGACATAGGTGAAAGGAAACGGCAAGCGCGAGGAAAATCTGGCCGGCGGTGTCGGTTTGCGGATCAGATGCGGCCACAGCGCGGCGATGTGCGCGCGCAGCGGCAGGGCGCTCTTGGGCCGGATTGGCGGGGGCGTCGCCGCGGCGGGGATTTTAAAATGCTCGCGAACGAAATCGGCCAGCGCCTGGCGCGTCGCCGGCCTGGCGGCATGATATTCAGCCAGGATCGCAGCCGGTGACTGCCGGGGAACGGCATCGGCGAAAGTCTTGCTGTCCGCGAACAGCCCCTGGGTCTGCACCCGAGCGAAAAGATCCTGCAGCAGGTCCGCGGGCGAACAGGTTGCGTTGCGTGCGATGCAAGGGGCCGCCGCAGCCGGTGCCGATGGCGCACCGCGCACCGCGCCTGCCGCCGCCAGAGCGGCTGCGAAGCCGACGCACAGTCCCCAGCGGCGAGGTTGCATCGGATGGGTCCGCGCGGCCATAACACGGCGCCGCGGACGCCCCGAAAGAAACTTCGGGTACGCCCGCGGTCGTCGCAGGGGGACCAAGATCGCGGAATCAGAATTGATAGGCCACCGAGCCCAGGATCGAACGGCCGAGAATCGGCCGGCCGAAGAAAACGCCGCCGGTCTGTCCGCCGATCACGCGCGGGTTGCCTTCCGTCAGGCCGAGTTTGTTGGTCAGGTTATGGCCGCTGATCTCGAAGCTTAAGTGACGGAACATGGTGACGGTCATGCCCGCATCCAAGGTCGTGTAGTGGGGCAGTTTCTGCTGGTTGTCGATATCGGAATAGCGGTTACCGACGAATGTGACAGTGCTGTAAACGCTGATCTGCGCAGAGCCGACCTGCGGGAAGTTATAGGACGGCGTGGCGCGCATCTGGAACTGCGGCTGCCGCGCCACCCGGTTGCCGCTCAAAGTGCCGAAATCGATCAACTCGGCATGTTGCCAGGTGCCTTCGATCTGGATCTGCCCTCTCTTGAACAGGCGCGTGGCGACCTCGAACTCGACGCCTTTCGCGTGTGATCCGCCCACGCGGTTGACGTTGACGCCGTTGATGAACTGCTGGAAATTCGAACCTTCGAAATGCGTGTAATAGCCGGTCAGGAACACGCCGATCGGTCCCAGGTTCTCGAACGGCGTGTGGTAGAGCGACTTGACGCCCAGTTCGGCGATGGTGAAGCGCTGGATGGTCCGCACCCCCGATCTGAGATCGTCGAAGCTGGGAAATTTCTTGCCGCGGGTGCCACGCCCGAACACCTGCAGCGAATCGCTGAGCCTGACGTTGGCGCCGGCCGTCAGGGAAGTCGCCGATTTGTTGAAGTTGACCGCGGTGAAGGTGCCGTTCAGAGCCGCAGCGTTGTTGTCGTACAGCGTCAGCGCGTTGCCGTCGAGATTGACCCCGAAGTTGTTGTTTTCGATCGCACCGTGAACCTTGAAGTTCTCTTCGCGGATGCCGGCGTCCAACGTCAGCCAGTCGGTCGGATTCCAGGTGTCGGTCGCAAAGCCGGCCGTGGACTGCCCGTCGTAGGACGCATTGACGTCGAAGAAGGGTGCGCCGGAAAAGCCGTTGCGGGTGGCCTTGACGCCATTGTCGAGCACCAGGTCGACGCGCTGGGCGTTCGGCGTGGCGGTCAGCAACTGGTCGTTGCCGAGGTACCACAGATCCTGCACGTTGGTCGAAGCGTAATAGATGCCGGCGGTCAACGAGTGGTCGCCGAGGAACTCGAAGTCCTTGGTCACGCGCGCGTCGTTGGCGAAAGCGTCGATATTTTTGTTGACCGACCACCAGCCGGCCTGCAGCACCGGGGTGTTGGGATCCAGTTGCGCGCCGGTGGAGGTGAGGGTGAACGTTCCCGAGGTCGCCATGCCGCCTGCTGCGGCGACTACCGCCGGATCGCTGTTGGCCGTGGCCTTTGTCTGGTCGAGGAAGCTCTGCGCCGTTTGCGGTGTGGTGTCGGGGACGATGCCGAAAGTGTTGGCGGTGCCGGTCGTATAGCTGAATTTCTCCGAAAAGCGCCAGCCGCCCTTGAAGCGCAGGTCCGCGCCGCCGTTGAAAAATCCGATGTGCGGGCCGCGGCCGTCGGCCAGGTCGCGGCGGATGGTCACCGGGCCGGCGCTGGAGCCGTCGGGCGGTCCGACTTCCAGCGTGGCCAGTCGGTTGTCATCGCCGGCCAGCGTGCCGTAGTTGACGTTGAAGCCGGGGAACTGGGCGACGCCGCCGTTGCTGCCGCCGCCCTTGTTGACCAGCGGGATGTCGGTGTACCAGACGTTATGGTCGTTGGTATAGCGGGCGGACAGGCTGAGTTTGCCGCCGAGCAGCGCCGGTGTGAAGGTGCCGCTGTCGAGGATATGCGTGATTTTGGCGCTGAACTGCTCGCCGCGGTCGGCGGGGAACTGGGTGCCCCGGATGCCGTCGTCGGTGCGGAAGAAACCCCCAAGGGCGACGAAGGTGTTGTTCGAGACCGGCCCACTGTAGAACGTATCCACGCGCCGGGTGCCGAAATCGGACGTGGTCGTCTTGACCTCGCCGTGGGGCACCGGCCCGCCCTCACGGGTGATGAAATTGAAAGTGACGCCGGCCTGACCGTTGGACAGTACCGTATTCGGTCCCCCGCGCAGGCCCTCCATGTGGTCGACGGTGTCGTCGATGCGGAACAACTGCGAGTTCTCTAGGAACGACAGTGTCGCGATCGGGAAGACGGGCATGCCGTCGACCTGGATGGTGGTGAATTCGGCATCGCCGGCGGAGTTGAAGCCGCGCACGAAAACGTTGGCGCCGCTATCGCCGCCGGAGGATTCCACCCAGACGCCGGGTGTGATCTTGAACAGATCGGCCGTGCTGCGCGGCGCGATCTTCTCGATTTCCTGGCTGTTTGCGGTGGTGATCGCATAACTCGCGTTGAGCTTGCGAGTGTTCCTGCCGGCTGTTACCACGACGCTGTTGAGTTCCAGCGGCGCGGTTGGCGTGGCTTGCCGGGCCGCGGCTGACTTCGCCTGCGGGGCGGCTTGCGGTTGCGTGGCCAGCGTCGCTTTTTCAGATGCCGGTGCGGCGCCCGCAGCCTGTCCTGTTTCTTGAGTTTTTTGACCGGTGGTCGCCGCTGGCCGCTGTGCGTCTTGCGCCTTGATCTGATCCAGTTCCTGCTGCAGTTGCTGCATCTGCCGTTCAATGGACCGAATCTGGTCGGCCCGATCCTGCGCGGAAGCGCTGCCGCCGGAGATTATCAGCGCTGCGGTTGCTGCCGAGCATACGAGCCTGATCGCGATTGCACCAAGCCGGTTGGTCATGACATTTTCCCCCTCCCAAGGTTTATTTTTTAGCTATACACCAAGAAAGACAGCGCTGTCAATTTACTTGACGACGCTGCCTGAGGCGTCGTCTGCAGCGGTCATGCAGAAGATGCGCGGAGCTGCGCTGCCTCAGCACCCAAAGCCGTCTGCGCCGTGGATGCGTTTGTCGCGCAAGGTCCGTTTGGCGCGTTCCAGCCGCTGCTGCAGCGGCGGGCCCAACGCCAGCGCCACGCCGACCGACAGCACATCGATGATCGTCAGGTGCGCCAGCCGCGAAATCATCGGCGCGTAGATGTCGGGATCCTCCGGTACATCGGCATACAGCGCCACGCTGGCCCGTTTTGCCAGCGGCGAGCCGCCGGCGGTGATGGCGATGACGTCGGCGCCCGATTCGCGCGCGATTTCCACGCTGCCGAGCAGGTCGGTGGTGCGGCCGCTGGCGGAGACGGCGAGCACCGCATCGCCGCGCCGCAGCACCGTCGCCGCCATGCCCATGGTGTGCACATCGGTATAAGACACCGCCGGCACGCCGAAGCGGAAGAATCTGTGCTGCGCGTCCAGAGCGACGATGCCGGAAACGCCGACGCCGTAGCATTCTATGCGTCGTGCTTGGGTCAGGATGTTCACGGCGCGCGTCAAGCAGGCCGTGTCGAGGTGGTTGCGCACGCTGATCAGCGCGCCGATGGTGCAGTCGAACACCTTCGCGGCGACCAATTCCAGCGTGTCGTCCGGCGTCACGTCCTGATGCACGAACGGCACGCCGGAGGCCAGGCTCTGCGCCAGCCGCAGCTTGAATTCCTTGTAGCCGGAAAAGCCTATTGCGGCGGCGAACCGCGCCACCGTCGGCTGGCTCACCTGCACCAGCTCGGCGAGCCGCGCGATCGACAGATTGAGCACCCGATTGGGCTGCGCCAGCACTCGTTCGGCGACGGCGCGCTCTGATTTGCGCAGGTCCGGCAGCGCGGCGGCGATGCGCGCCAGCAGCGAACTCCGCGGTGCGGCGGCAGCGCCGTTCACCTGCGCCTGCGGCGCGGATGTCGCGGTCCGTTTCGCGTTCATGGGTTACTGCGCCGGCGTTCGGAGCGGTATCCCGGCGCAGGCGGGCGACGATGAGGTGCGGCGCCTGTCCGGCCGGCATCCGGGCCACAGCGGTTTGCATCGGCGCGGCGCCGGCGCGGCGAACGTACGCCGGTCGGCGCACCGCGGGCGGCGGCGACGGAGGTAAAACCCCGGGCCGCGTCAGCTTTCTTCGCGCCAGGCATGGCCGTCCCGCGCGATGAGGGCGCTCGACGCGGTGGGTCCCCAGGTGCCTGCGGGGTAGGATTTGAGCGGTTGATTGCCGCGCTTCCAGCTGTGGAGGATGGGCTCGATCCATTGCCAGGCGGCTTCCTGTTCGTCGCGCCGTGTGAACAGCGTGAGTTTGCCGTGGATCACATCCATGATCAGGCGCTCGTAGGCATCCCACTGCCGCGTGTGATAAGCCTCGGACAGCGCGACATCGAGCGAGATCGGCTGCGTGTCCATGCTTTCGCCCGGCACCTTGGCCATCAGATCGAGACGCAGGCATTCGTTCGGCTGCAGGCTGATCACCAGCCGGTTGTTCGGCGCTTGTTCTGCGTTGGCGCGCAACAGCGGATGCGGTACGCGGCGGAAGTTGACGACGATCTCCGCCAGCCGTTCCTGCATGCGTTTGCCGGTGCGCAGGTAGAACGGCACGCCGGCCCAGCGCCAGTTACCCAACTCCGCCTTGAGGGCGACGAAGGTCTCGGTGTGGCTCTGCGGCGGGATGCCGGGTTCATCGAGGTAACCGGGCACCGGCTGGCCGGCGATGGCGCCGGCCCGGTACTGGCCGCGCACGATGTGAGCCGACGCGTCTTCGCCGGCGATCGGCTTGAGCGCGCGCAGCACCTTGAGTTTTTCGTCACGCGTGGTGTCGGCCTCGATGTTGGCTGGCGGCTCCATCGCCACGATGCACAGCAGCTGCAGCAGGTGACTCTGCACCATGTCGCGCAACGCGCCGGTGCCGTCGTAGAACTCGCCGCGTCCTTCGACGCCGACGGTCTCGGCGATCGTGATCTGCACGTCGCGAACCCAGGCGCGGTTCCACAGCGGTTCGAACAATACGTTGCCGAAGCGCAGCGCCATCAGGTTCTGTACCGTTTCCTTGCCGAGATAGTGGTCGATGCGGAAGATCTGCCTTTCGGCGAACACCTTGCCGACCTGCTGGTTGATGCCGTGCGCCGAGGCGAGGTCGCAGCCCAGCGGTTTTTCCAGCACCACGCGGCTTGCAGGGGTCACCAGCCCGGCGGCGCCGAGCCGTGTGCAGATTCCGGCGAACAGGCCCGGCGACGTCGCCAGGTAGAACACGCGGACGCCCGTATGGGAAGGCTGGAATTTTTCCGCCAGCCGCTGGTAGTCCTGCGGCTGGCTGGCGTCCAGCCGCAGGTACTCCAGGCGCCGGGCGAATGCGGCCCAGGCCGTTTCGCTGAAATCCCGTTGGGCAACGTGCCGGCGACAGTGTTGCAGGGCCAGTTCGCGGTATTCCTCCGTCGTCAGGTTCTGGCGGCTGATGCCGATGATGCGCCAACCCTCGAGATCCGCGGCATCCCGGCAGCGGTAGTACAGTGCCGGCAGCAGTTTGCGCATCGCCAGGTCGCCGCTACCGCCGAACAGGATGAAATCAAACGCTTCGAGCGCCGTCATGTTTATTTTCTCATCCGTCATCACCGCCCTCGACGATGTACTAATACTACATAACCTGTCGGCACCGTGCGTTCGGTTTGACGGCCGCAGCCAGAGTTCATAGAGATATCGAGCTGATAAGAATGAATACGATAAGAATGAATATTATAAACAGGACACGCTTGGCGGCTACCGACGCAATGGAATTTGTAGTATTAATACAGATGAGCAACCGTTCCGGAGCGTGACATGAGTCTGCACCCGCTGCTTTCGGCGGTCACCCGGCGTATTCGCGAGCGCAGTGCCGACACGCGTGCCGCCTATCTGAGCCGGATGGCGGCGGCGCGGCGAGCGGGTACGGTGCGCACGCAGGTGTCCTGTACCAACCTGGCCCACGCCGTCGCGGCGCTGCCGTCCGCCGACAAGCAGGCGTTGCGTCAGGCGCGTTGGCCCAACCTGGCCATCGTTTCCGCCTACAACGACATGCTATCGGCGCACCAGCCGTTGGGGCGTTTCCCGGAGCTGCTCAAGCAGGCCGCGTGGCAGGCCGGGGCGGTGGCGCAGTTCGCCGGCGGCGTGCCGGCGATGTGCGACGGCGTGACCCAGGGTCAGCCGGGCATGGAGCTGTCGCTGTTCTCACGCGATGTCATTGCCATGGCCACCGCCATCGCGCTTTCGCACAACGTCTTCGATGGCGCGCTGTGTCTTGGGGTGTGCGACAAGATCGTGCCGGGCCTGTTGATCGGGGCACTGTCCTTCGGGCAGCTGCCGGCGGTGTTCGTGCCGGGCGGGCCGATGAGCTCGGGTTTGTCCAACAGCGAAAAGGCCAAGGTGCGGCAGTTGCATGCGGAGGGAAAACTGGATCGCGAGGCGCTGCTGCGGGCGGAGATGAATGCCTATCACGGCCCCGGCACCTGCACTTTTTACGGTACGGCCAACAGCAATCAGATGCTGATGGAGGTCATGGGGTTGCATCTGCCCGGCGCCGCTTTCGTTGCGCCCAACACGCCGTTGCGCGACGCGCTCACCCGCGCCGCGGCGCAGCGTGTCGCCCGCATCACCGCATCGGGGGGCGAATACACGCCGCTGGCCGAGGTGGTGGATGAACGGGCCATCGTCAACGGTGTCGTCGGCCTGCTCGCCACCGGCGGTTCCACCAATCACACCATCCATCTGGTGGCGATCGCGCGCGCTGCCGGCATCATCATCGATTGGGACGACTTCGATCGCCTATCGACGATCGTTCCGCTTTTGACGCGCATCTATCCAAACGGTGAGGCCGACGTGAATCATTTTCACGCCGCCGGCGGCATGGGTCTGTTGATCCGCGAATTGCTGAACCATGGGCTGCTGCACGGCGACGTCAGCACCGTGGCCGGGCCCGGACTGGAGCGTTATACACGCGAGCCGTACCTGCATGACGGCGCGCTGCAGTGGCGTCCGGCGCCGGCCTGCAGCCTGGATGCCGGGGTGCTGCGTGGCGCCGACGCGCCGTTCAGCCCGGACGGCGGCCTCAGGCTTCTCACCGGCAACCTCGGGCGCTGCGTCATCAAGGTCTCTGCGATCAAGCCTGAGCATCGCCTGGTGGAGGCGCCGGCGCTGGTGTTCGACAGCCAGGACGCGCTGTTGCGGGCCTTCCAGAACGGCGAGCTGCAGCGCGACTTTATCGCGGTGGTGCGCTTCCAGGGTCCGCGCGCCAACGGCATGCCGGAGTTGCACAAGCTGACGCCGGCTCTGGGCGTGCTGCAGAATCAGGGGTATCGCGTCGCGCTGGTGACCGACGGTCGCATGTCCGGCGCTTCGGGCAAGGTGCCGGCGGCGATCCACGTCACGCCGGAGTGCCTGGCAGGCGGTGCGCTGGCGAAGGTTCGCAGCGGCGACGTGATCCGCCTGGATGCGGACGCCGGCGTGCTGGAGGCAAAGGTGGATGCGGCCGAATGGGGTCGGCGCGGCTGTGCCGAGGGCGACGTGTCATCCAACCGCTACGGTAGCGGGCGCGAGCTGTTCGCCTGGGCGCGCGCGGGGGTCGATGGAGCGGAGCAGGGCGCGCTGACTTTCGCCGCCGCCGAAACGCGGCGGTCGGACGTCGCCAAGGTGATGGCGGCCTGAAAATCGCCTTGCCTGGATGCGCTGCAATTCGAAAAACCGTTGCAGGTGACGACGCGTGGGCATGTGAAAATCGACGAAATCGTTTCAGCCGGCCCGGTGCTGCCGGTGGTCGTGCTCGAGCGTGCCGCGGACGCCGTACCGCTGGCGCGGGCCCTGCTGGCGGGCGGCATCAGCGCACTGGAGGTCACGCTGCGCACCGCGGCCGCGCTCGACAGCATCCGCGCCATCGCCGCACAGGTGCCCGAGGCAATGGTCGGTGCGGGCACGGTATTGAGCGCGGCCGATCTGGATGCTGCGCGCGAGGCCGGCGCCGGCTTCGCGGTGAGCCCCGGCGCGACACCGGAATTGCTGAAAGCGGCGCGTGACGGCGGATTGCCGTTGCTGCCGGGGGTGATGACGCCGTCCGACGTGGTCGCCGCGGTCGCCGCCGGCTATTCGACGCTGAAGTTTTTTCCGGCGGCACAGGCCAACGGCATCGCCATGCTCAAGGCTCTGGCCGGGCCGTTTCCGCAGCTGCGGTTCTGCCCTACCGGCGGCATCGATCTTGCCGGCGCGCCCGAGTTTCTGGCTTTGCCCAACGTGTGCTGCGTGGGAGGCTCCTGGGTCGCGCCAGCCGCATTGATCGAGCGTGGCGACTGGACCGGCATCGAACGCCTGGCGCGGCAGGCGCAGTCGCTGCGCAGCTGAAGTCGCGCGCGATGCGATGGCGTTTCTGCCGACCAAGCCGTCGCGCCGCGGCGCGCCGCGCACGCCGGCGACTCGACTCTCGTGCCGGATCAGGGCGCTGCGCGGTTGCCGCCGCCGACGGTGTCGTCGCCGGAGAAGCCGGCGGTTTTCATGCGAAACCGGCGGTTGCCGGCGCAGCGGGGATTCCCCGCAGCTAGAGATCCAGATCGGCAGGATCGCATAGAACCAGCGGTGCACCGTCGGCCGCGCCGAGACGGAGTGGCGACGAATCGCGGTGGCCGAGTTGCAGCACCACCAGCAGTGCGCTGCCGCCACCCATGGGCGCTGCATCCACCACTTCGCCGACCGGCTGCGTGTCGCTGCCGCCGGCATCGAACACCGCGGTGCCGGGCGCGATAGCCGGTGCCGCGGCACGGGCCAGGAACATGCGCCGCTTCAGGTTGCCGCGGTAATGCAGCCGCGCGATCACCTCCTGCCCGGTGTAGCAGCCCTTGTCGTAACTGACGCCGCCGAGCAGATCCAGATTGACCATTTGAGCGACGAAATGCTCCTGCGTGGGCGGTAGGACGGTGGGTACGCCGGCGCGGATCTCGGCCAGCCGCCAGACCGCCGGCCCGACCGCTTGCGCCCGGGCGGCCAGCAGCGGCCAAAGCTGCGCCAGGCGTTGCGGTTCGGCGCGCAGGCTGTAGCGCGCGGGTTCGCCGTGACGGCGCAGCACGCTGGTGCCGTCGGCGCTGGCGACGGCCAGCGGTGCGGCGGGCGCCGGCAGGCCGATGGCTTCGAGGATCGCGCCGGCGCGCGCGCCGATGAGGCCGATCGCCGGACGCTCGGCGCCGGCGTCGCGCAGTCTCACTTTGGCGCGCAGCACGTACATCGACAGGCGTTTGCACAGGTTTGCGGCGAGCGCCGCGGGCAACTCGAGCCAGACCGCGTCGCCAGCGCGTTGCAGCAGCAGCACCGCCAGCAGCCGACCCTTTGGGCTGGAATGGCCGCCGAGCAGCGCGTGCCCAGCCGTCAACTGGCGCAGGTCGCAGCTCAGCTGCCCCTGCAGAAAGCTTGCAGTATCGGCGCCTTCGGCCGCCAACAGGCCGAGTTGCGGCAGCGCCATCAGCAGGTCGCGTTTGCTGAGCAGCGCCGCTTCTTCCGCGGCGCTGGCCCCGGCCAACGCCGCGTCGGCGCCCGGTTGCGGCCTCGGTTCGGACAGATGATCCATCCAGCGGATCGCGGTTGGGTCCATGTTTCGCATTGCGCACTGCGGTGCGGGTTGTCAGAATAGATGCAAGTTACCGAATCTGCAGACGCGATGCCCCGCCCGCAATCCGAAGCCGCCACCGAACCCGCCGAACCGGCGGCGGCGGGGGATGTCGGGCAATCCCAGACCTCGACGCCGCTGCCGGAGATCGGCGGGCGTAAAGGCGGATTGGATCCGACCCGCTACGGAGACTGGGAAAAAAACGGCCGTTGTATCGATTTCTGATCCCGCGTCAAAGGGTTGCGGCTTTTCGGTAACTGTCGTCGCTCGCTCTTCAAGAGGAACCGGTATGGCCGCGAAAACCGCCGATGCACAGCGCCCGCTATCCCCTTTCATGCTGGGGCAGTACTACCGCTTTCAGTTGACCTCGCTGCTGTCGATCACCCACCGCATCACCGGCGTGATCTTGTCGGTCGGCACGGTTTTCCTGGCCGCATGGCTGCTGTCGGCCGCGACCGGCCCGGCGTCCTACGGCGGTTTTGTCCGGTTCGCCCGCGGCTGGTTCGGCCAGTTGCTGCTGTTCGGCTGGAGCTGGGCGCTGTTCTACCACCTGTGCAACGGCATTCGCCACATGCTGTGGGACACCGTCCACGCCTTCGAACTCAAAGACGTCTATCTGGGCGGCTGGATTGTGGTGGCGGCCTCGCTGCTGCTGACCGCCGGCATCTGGGTTCTGGCTTACCTGTAATCCGGCCTGTCTTCGGGAGAGACCTCGCCATGAGCTTTCGTTCACCGCTCGGCCGCGCACGCGGTCTGGGTGCCGCCAGGGAAGGCGTCGTGTCGCACTGGTGGCTGCAGCGGCTGACCGCCGTCGCGCTGATACCGTTGGCGCTGTGGTTCGTCTACGGCATGGCCCGCTATCATGTCGCCGATTACCAGACCGTGGTCGCCTGGATGCACAACCCATACGCGGCCATCGCCATGATCCTGTGGCTCGTGATGCTGTTCTACCACTCCGCACTGGGCCTGGAGATCGTGATGGGGGACTACATCGGCATCGAGTCCATCAAGGTCACGCTGGTCATCCTGCAGAAATTCGTCCACGTGGTGCTGGCCGTCGCCTGCGTGTTCGCGGTGCTCAAGCTCGCCTTCGGGGCCGCGTGATGGCCGCCTGCGATATCGTGCACCACGAGTACGACGTGGTGGTCGTCGGCGCCGGCGGCGCCGGTCTGCGGGCGACATTGGGCCTGGCCGAGGCGGGGCTGAAGACCGCCAACGTTACCAAGGTTTTTCCGACTCGCAGCCACACGGTCGCGGCGCAGGGCGGGATTGCAGCCGCGCTCGGCAACATGGGCGCGGACGATTGGCGGTTTCACATGTACGACACCGTCAAGGGCGGCGACTGGCTCGGCGATCAGGATGCGATCGAGTACATGACCCGGGAGGCGATCCCGGCGGTGATCGAGCTGGAACACTACGGCGTTCCGTTTTCGCGTACGCCGGAAGGTACGATCTACCAGCGCCCGTTCGGCGGCATGACCACCAACTACGGCGAAGGTACGGCGCAGCGCACCTGCGCTGCCGCCGACCGCACCGGTCACGCGATGCTGCACACGCTCTACCAGCAGTCGCTGAAGGCCAAGGCTGAATTCTTCGTCGAATACTTTGCGATCGACTTGTTGATGGACGCCGACGGTGCCTGCCGTGGCGTGCTGGCCTGGGACCTGAACGGCGGCAAGCTGCATCGCTTCCGGGCGCACACCGTGATTCTGGCCACTGGCGGTTACGGCCGGATCTATTTCTCGTGCACCTCAGCGCACACCTGCACCGGCGACGGCGGCGGCATGGTGGTGCGCGCCGGGTTGCCGCTGCAGGACATGGAGTTCGTGCAGTTTCACCCTACCGGCGTGTACGGCGCCGGCATGCTGATTACCGAGGGAGCCCGCGGCGAGGGAGGGTTTTTGGCCAACTCCGAAGGCGAGCGTTTCATGGAGCGCTATGCGCCGCACGCCAAGGACCTGGCCAGCCGCGACGTGGTCAGCCGCGCGATGACCATCGAGATCCGCGAAGGCCGGGGTGTCGGCCCGGAAAAGGATCACCTGCTGCTGCATCTCGAGCATCTCGGTCCGGATGTCCTCCAGCAGCGCCTGCCGGGGATCACCGAGACGGCGCGGATTTTCGCCGGCGTGGACGCCACCAAGGAACCGATTCCGGTCCTGCCCACCGCGCACTACAACATGGGCGGCATTCCGACCAATCTGCACGGCGAGATGGTGACGCTCAAGGACGGCAATCCCGACGCCGTGGTGTCCGGGCTGATGGCAGTCGGCGAGGCCGGCTGCGTGTCGGTACACGGCGCCAATCGGCTCGGCTCGAACTCGTTGCTCGATCTGGTCGTGTTCGGCCGCGCCGCCGCACTGCGCTGCGCCGAGACGGTGGAGCGGGGCAAGGGCCACCGCAGGCTCCCGGCGGACTCCGAGGAACGGGCCCTGCAGCGGTTCGACCGCCTGCGCCACGCCGCCAAGGGCAGCCTGCCGACCGCGCGGATCCGGAACGACATGCAGAAGTGCATGCAGGCGCACGCGGCGGTGTTCCGCACCGACCAGTCGCTCGACGAAGGCCGCCGGAAGCTCAATAAGGTCGTTGAATCTTTCGCCGAGGTCCGCGTCGTCGACAGCTCGATGGTCTGGAACTCCGATCTGGTGGAGACGCTGGAGCTGGCCAACCTGCTCGACAATGCGCTGCTGACGTTGGCCTCGGCGCAGAACCGCAAGGAGTCGCGCGGCGCCCACGCCCGCGAAGACCATCCCGAGCGCGACGACGAGCACTGGATGAAGCACACGTTGGCCTGGCGCGGGCAGGGCACCGAGGTGCGGATCGATTACCGGCCGGTGCACATGCACACCCTCGACGACGAGGTCGAGGTGATCCCGCCGAAAAAGCGGGTGTATTGACGTCCTGTCCAAGACCCGGCCATCCGTGGCCGGAACCGTCAAGAAAAGCGTAACCGAGATCGATCATGGCCCAGCTCACACTGCCGAAGAACTCGAAAATCGACCGCGCGGCCGGCAAGACGTACAAGGCTCCGCCGGAGGCGAAGCGCGTGCGCGTGTTCCGCGTCTACCGCCACGACCCGGATAGCGGAGCCAACCCGCGCATCGACAGCTACGAAGTCGATATGGACCGCTGCGGGCCGATGGTGCTCGACGCACTGATCAAGATCAAAAACGAGGTCGACCCCACGTTGACGTTCCGCCGCTCCTGCCGCGAGGGGATCTGCGGGTCGTGTGCGATGAACATCGACGGCACCAACACGCTGGCCTGTACCAAGACCTGCAGCCAGGTCAAGGGCGACGTAAAGATCTATCCGTTGCCGCACATGCTGGTGGTCAAGGATCTGGTGCCGGACCTGACGCATTTCTACGGCCAGCTGGCCGCGGTCGAACCCTGGCTCAAGGCCGACTCGCCGCCGCCCTCGCGCGAGCGCCTGCAGAGCCCGCAGGACCGCGCTCGGCTCGACGGTTTGTACGAGTGCATCCTTTGTGCGTGCTGTTCCACGTCCTGCCCGAGCTATTGGTGGAACCCGGATCGATATCTCGGACCGGCGGTGCTGCTGCAGGCTTACCGCTGGATCGCCGACTCGCGCGACGAGGCTGCCGGCGACCGGCTGGATGCGCTGGAGGATCCGTTCAAGCTGTACCGCTGCCACACCATCATGAACTGCACGCGGACGTGCCCCAAAGGCTTGAATCCGGGCAAGGCCATCGCCGAGATCAAGAAACTGATGGTGAAGCGGCAGACGTAGCGTTTGATCACTGCGCCGGCTGCGCCCCGAACACCAGGTCGCTGCTGGTGTAGGTGCCGCCGAAAGTAAGCGCCGCCCGTGCCGCCTGCTGCAGCGCCGACACGAATTCGCCGCCATGCAGCGGCGACAGCGGGTGGATGAAGGCCGCGTATACGATGCCGTCGCTGGTGGCGTAGCGGACGTCCAGCATGGTGTGGAAGTTT